>JBDQGY010000015.1:0-30931 GCA_040265175.1 Nannocystaceae bacterium | reverse complement strand
GCCAAATTTCTGCTGCCAGAGGGTCGCACCCTGGGAATCGGTGCGCACCACCAAGATGTCGGGGTCGTCGGTGACGGCGTCGCGGCTGGTGCCGGCGAGCAAAAGATCCCCGTTGGCGAGCTCGAGCGCGCAGCCGAAGTTGTCGCTGCCCGAGTCCCCAAACAGGTGGCGCGACATCTCAACGGGCTCGGCCGCAAAGGCGGTTGCAGACACATAGAGCGACGCGCCAAAGAGCGCGCCGAACATCCAAGGGGAGCCGGGGACGTGCGAGATCATCGTCACCTCCCTTCGCCACTCACGCGCGGTTTTGGTAAAAAATAGTCGCGGCGGTGATGCGGGTTCGCATGTCTGCGAACGCAGCCGCACCGCGCCGCGTCGTTGGGAGCGGCGCGGCCGTCTCCTCGGGTAGAATTGGTGCTAGAGCATACAGTGCACGGGGCGAGATTCGTCACGTGGGAGCACCTCACGAAGGACATGCGGACACTATCTGCGAGTTGGTAGAGTGCCGCCATGAAAAGCCCGTGTCTGACGACGACCCACATTGGACTGGCGACCCTGTTGCTCATGGCCGGCTGCTCGAAGGGGGACGGCGCCGAGGCGGGAGGCCTCAGTGGGTCGTCGGGGATCGGCTCCGCGGGCGACGCCGAATCGGACGGTGGGACCGACGCAGGGGACAGCATCGGGGACAGCGGGGATGGACCCCTCCTCGACGTGAGCGGTGCAGAGGGGGACGACGGGTCGATGTCGGAGGAGGGCTGTCGCGGGGTCGACTTTTTGTTCGTCATCGACAACTCGGGCTCCATGGAGGACGAACAGTCCAACCTGCTCGCGAGCTTCCCTGGGTTCGTGCAGTCCATGCAAAACGCCCTCGAAGACTCGGCGCAGAGCTTTCGGATCATGGTGGTGGACACGGATGGGATCGGCGCGGCGTGCATTCCGATCTGCGACATGTTTGGTGACACGGGCTACTGCAACGGGATCTCTTGTGCCGGTGACGTGTGCGACGTCCGCGTGGGGGGAGGCAACAACGTCAACCGCACCACCGACATGAATTGCGGGCTCCCCGACGGCAAGCGCTACGCCGATTCGGAGGAGGTGAATATCGCCGAGGCGTTCAATTGTATTGGGCGCGTGGGCACCTCAGGGAGCGCGATCGAGCTGGTGGCCGACAGCCTGCTGACGGCGGTGTCGGAGGACTACGTGGGCGCTGGGGGCTGCAACGCGGGCTTTTTGCGGGACGACGCGGTCTTGGTGGTGGTGCTTATCACCGACGAAGACGACGCCGGGGACGACCCTTACTTCACGAGCCCCGGAGATCCGTCGAGTTGGTACAACGAGCTCGCGGCCATCAAAAACTTTGAGCCTGCGGCGATCGTGACGCTGGGGTTGCTCGGCGATACGGACGAGGAGGGCGGCCTGTGTGAACCGTACGACGAAGGGACGGGAGACGGGGCGATGCAGGCGACGCGACTGCGCCAGTTCGTGGAGAACTTTGGCACCAAGGGTCTGCTGGGGAGCGTGTGCGCCCCGAGCTACAACGCCTTCTTCGACCAGGCCGTGGAGCTTATCGACACGACCTGCGACGAGTTTGTGCCGGAGGGCTAGGCCGTCTCAAACACCGGGGCTCGCGGTTCGCGCGCCTAGTTTTGTCAAAGGGAGGAACCGGTATGAAGGGACCTGCATGACACACTTCCGGAATCAGAATCAGAACGCGGGCCGCGTGACCCGCTCCCTCCTCAAAGTGGCAGCCGCCTTCGCCGTGACGGCCGCGCTCGCCGCCCCCGCCGCTGCCGAGGCGAGCTGCCCAACATCGGACCAGGCGACCACCGGATGGCTCCACTACCCCGGCCTCGCTACGTGCGGGGCGGCCACCAACGCCGCGGAGACTGTGTCTCAAAGCTACCACTATCAAAAAGCGTGCTCGGACACCTTCGGCACGCCGCTTGGAAGCTATCCCTTCGACGACTGGTCCTCGGTGGAGAACGTGGACTGCCAACTCACCTCAGCGGCAGGGCCCGGCTGGCAGTACTCGCCCGGCACCATCGTGCAGGTGACCGTGTGCTGTGTTGACGGACCCACGCTCGACGACCTGCTCAACGACATGATCGACAGCCTGCTCGGGCCATGCAACGTGCCGGGAGCGAACGGGATGATCAACAAGCTGTTCGACATCATGGACGACGCCGTGTACGCGACGGACCTCTATAACGCGGGATCGCTGAGCCTGGCGGATTACACCACGGCGCTCAACGACGCGTTGACGACCTTGGCCGCCTTTGACAATCAACTCGCCGCGAAGATCGCCAACGGACAGATGGGGCAGCCTTGTGGAGATGACCTCCAGGCGCAGAGCGCCAGCGTGCAGCAGATGATCCTCGACATGCTCGCGAACCTGTAGCGGGTTCGCTGGGGGGCCATAGATCCACGAAGGGGTTCGTGCAGCGCCTCAGACCCGAAACACGAGCGACTTCACGCATGGGCCGTGCTGGCCAACTGTGGGAGGACACGCCCTATCGACCTCCCGAGGTGCCAAGAGCCTCGGGAGGTCGATGAGCGTTGTCGCCTGCACGTCGTCCACGTTCGCGGTACCATGTCTCGTGATTGGTCTCCTCGCCCCATCGTCACGTCACGGCTTCGGACTGGGTTCGCGGCGCCTGACAAACCTCGGCGCATTGTTCGCCGTGAGCGCCGTTTCTGCCGCGCTCGGCTGCGCGCTTGGGGCCACCGGGGAGGACAAGCGCGCCTCCGGGCAAAGCGGGCTCATGAGCCAGACCGCTGCCGGCCAAGACACCTGCGATTCCAAGAGTCATAAGCGACCGTTCATCATCGAGTGGGACGCGACAGACATGTCGAGCTTCGAGCAGCACGCCGCCAACGACGTGGTGTTCGTGCGCTACGAGGGCTGCGAATTGCAGGTGCTCGACGAGTGTCGCAATGAGAGCATTCGTGGAGAGCAGGGCGCCTACAAGCCAGTGGCGTGGACCTCCGGATCGTTGGAGCGCATCGACATCGGTAGCGAGGCGGAGCTTTATGCCAAGCTCCCGCTCGCGAAGGTGAGCCTCGGCGCGCGCGTGGCCGGGGGAGAGACCTTCCACATGGAGTATTACGTCGCCGGTACGCGGACTGCCACACGCGACGCCGTGTACGCGGCGGACCTTGAGGGCCGCTATGGTTGCGAAGACGCGACGCACTTTGTGTACGGCTACAACCTCGGCGCCTTCGCCTTGGCCTCGCGAGCGCGCCTCGAATACGAGACCGGCGGCAGCGCCTTCGGTTTTGGCGCCGGTGGCCGTGGTGGGGGGACCTACGCCGCGGACAAGCGGGGGGGAGACTTGTCGGTCTGCAAGGCGGACGACGCCACGGAGGTGCAAGGGTGCAAGGCGCCGATCCGCCTGACGCTGCGTGGCATTCGTCCTGGCGAATCGCCCAAAGACGTCGCGATGCGCCAGCCTGAGGACGCGGCGTCGCTGTCCGCCGCAGCCGTGATCAACACGAAGATCGAAATGAGCGATGAGGCGAGAGCGAGGCTCGAGGCGGCCACCCGCAGCATGGCCGCGCGGGACGGGAACAACTGTCTCGGTGAGCTGGATGCCCATGATGAGCTTGACCCGAAGCATGAGTCGAGCAACCCTGGCAGCGGCTTTGGGATGATGCGGGCCCAGTGCTTGATGCTGGCGGGCAAGTGCGACGCCGGCAAGGCGTTGATGACCAAGTCCTTTGCGCAGACCGCAGCCATGGCGAGCCTCGGGCCCGAGCAGATTGATCGGACGGTGGAGGCCATGGCCGGCATGTACTGCGAAGGAGAACTCGCCCCGCGGGACGCCTTCATGAAGGCTCAGATGACGCTTCAGCGCGCCTACCAGGGGAAGATGGACGTGGCAGAGTGCGTGCGCGCGTACGAGACCGTGCTGCGGGTGAAAGACAAGGTGAAGCCTAAAGACGCCTACGACACCCAGTTCGAGGCTTCGAGCATCGCGGCGGTGCTGTTCTCGTCAGCGCCGCGGTGCTTTGAGGCGGCCGGTGAATGCGGGAGGGCCTACGACACCTACGCGAAGCACTACCCCGCGGATGCGCTCGCCCAAATCACCGACCCCGTCCAGCGCGACAAGATCCTCCGCGACGGGTTCGCGTCGATGTTCCGTGTCTGCGGCCCGGAGATCCAGCCCGCGCGTGTGTCCGCGCCATAAGCCCGCGCGCGCGAGCTCGACCCGCCCAGAATGCACGGGGAGGGCGTCGCACAGGCGACCCCTCCTTGTGGTGAGATGACCTCGTTTGGGGCGACTAGAGCAGCCCGATGATGGTGTTGAACACGCTCATCTGGTTGAGATCGAGGTAGTTCAGGTCTGGTCCGATGAGCCAGAAACTCGGGAAGGCCGACAGCGGCACGTGGCCGAAGTAGTTTTGCTCGACATCGGGGATGACCCAAATCTTCTCATTGGGAAATTGCTGGTCCCAAGCGACCGCGTCGACAGAGGAGGGGGCGCCGCCGCCATTGTTCTCCATGAGCACGGTGACCCACGCGAAGGTGTCGTTGGCGATGGCGGCCCGAAGCGGATCGGCGAGAAAGTCGATGACGTTGGGATCGCCACCAAAGAGATCGATGCAGGCTTGATCGTAGGAGGAGCTGGAGAGGCAGGCCGACATCATCTGACAAGGGCCGCACCACACGGCGCTGGTGTCGATGACGATGGGAAGGCCCTCGTAGTCACAGATGCTGACGTCTTCGCCGATCTGGTTGATTCCGCTGAACTGGACCGCGGGCTGACCGACAGCCGCCTGCACACCCCAACCGGGATCCGGGATGGAGCAGCCCGCGTCGCCGTCGCCGTCGCCGTCGCCGTCGCCGTCGCCGTCGCCGTCGCCGTCGCCGTCGCCGTCGCCGTCGCCGTCGCCCGTGTCTTGCTGTCCGGTGGTGTCTCCCTCGTTGCCAGTGCCTGTGTCGTCGTCGTCGCTTTCACACGCGAGGAGGGAAAGTGAGAGGCAAAGCGCAGCGCACAGGGAGAGTCTTGGATTGTTTGCGGAGATGTTCATGGAGAATCAACTTTGTAAATCGAGGCCACCCTATCGCATGTCTGCATCGCCGCAAACCCTCGCCCTACGCGCCGCTAAACACGGTCTGAGAGCGACCCTTCGGCGGTGCGGGGAAGACTGGGTCGGGAGGACCGCGGGAAAGGAGGGACGTGGGGTGCCGTCGGTGAGCGAAAAGTCTGCGTATGGCCGTAGGTTTTGTTGCCATAGATGCACCGGCCCAAGGCGGGTCAAGCGAGGTAAATTATGAAGACATGTGCGCCGCCGAACGAATGTGACGCTGCGTTATCTCAATATCTCGGCAAAACAAGCGCCACTCGATCTCCGCACACGCACTCGCTAGTTCGGTATCAAATGTACTCATGCCAGAAATATTCCACGTGTAAATTATGCAGTCTTCGAGGGGGCTGGAGTTGCTTGAATTAGGTCCGCATCCAGCGGAACATTGTTGCGTGCGGGGGTACTCAATCACGTCCCCGTGACAGCAATCTAGATGTCTCCCTCACTCTTCCAGCATTCTTCGTTTCAGGTGCGATCTGTCTCCCTCTCGCCGCTTGTTGTCGCGCTGAGTGGCGGCCTAATGGTGGCGCTCGTGTGGGTGGCCGCGTTGGGCCTCGTTGAGAACCCATCCACGTCCGCGTCTTCGGTGACGAGCGTGGTGGGCGTCACGTCGATCGCTTCGGCGCTTCTGTTGGCGATGACGGCTGCCTTGTTGTGGTCGCTCCGGTCGTCGGAGCGGATCTTCGCGCGCCTCAAGAGCGAGCGTGATCTGCTCTCCCAGATCGTGCAGAGCGAGCCTGCTTGCGTCAAAGTTGTCTCGCGGGATCTAAAGTTGCTCGAGATGAATGGAGCCGGGCTGCGCATGATCGGCGCGCCGGATATGGCGTCGGTGCGCAACGCCGATCTGCGGGACGTGATCCATCCGGAACATTCGGCGCAGTTTCAAGACCTTAACGATCGCGTCTTTGAGGGGGCGTCGCTCACGGACAAGTTTCGGATTATCAGCCTCGACGGCACCGTACGTTGGATGGAGACCCACGCGGCGCCGCTGTACGGGCGCGATGGGAACGTTGACGCGCACGTAGCAGTGACCTACGACGTCTCCGAGCGCGTCCAGATTGAGCGGAAGCTTGAGGCGTCAACCTCACGATTGAGCGCGCTCATCGACACCGCGGTGGATGGCGTGCTCGTTTTGGGTCGGGGCGGCAAGATCGAGCGTCGTAATCCTGCCGCGAGTGAACTCTTTGGGGAGGTCGACGCGACCCTTCCTGATCAAAACTTTATGGATCTGCTCTCGAGGGAGGGCGAAGAGAACGGATCGCTCGCCCAAGCTGAAACCTTTGAGACCTTCGTGGGGCGATATCGCGACGCGTCGGCCTCTGGGAGTATTCAAGCGAGCTTTGAGGAGATCGGTCGCCGGAGGACGGGAGATACGTTTCCCGTGTTGGTGTCGTTGGGAGAGGTGGCCGAGAGCGCGGGAGGCGGGTTTGTCGTCATCGTGCATGACCTGACGAATCGCATCCGCACGCAATCTCAACTGGCTCAGGCGCAGAAAATGGAGGCGGTTGGCCAACTGTCGGGAGGCATCGCGCACGACTTTAATAATCTGCTCACCGTCATCTTGGGTAACGCACAGTTGCTCGAAGAGGAGCTCGGGGAAGGAGGGGCAGCCAGCGACCAGGTGGAGACGGCCACGATGATTTCCGAGGCCGGACAGCGCGGGGTCGCGTTGACGCAAAGACTCCTCTCCTTCGGACGTCGCCAGGTGCTTCAGCCGGTGTCGACGCAATGCGATGTGCTCGTTCGAGACATGCAAGGGTGGCTTCGCCGTACGCTCCGCGATGACATCGCGGTGACGACGCGTCTCGAAGAGAACTTGCATCCGATCTATGCAGATCGGAGCCAACTTGACACCGCGTTGTTGAATCTCGCGATCAACGCGCAAGATGCACTCCCCGACGGTGGAAAACTGATTTTCTCTGCCCACAACTTGAACGTTCGGGAGGAGGAGGATGCCCAACTCTTGAACCTCCGACGCGGTTCTTACGTTGTGCTGTCGGTGACAGACAACGGGGCGGGGATGAGCGCCGAGGTGCGAGAGCGAGCCCTCGATCCATTCTTCACGACCAAGGAGGTCGGGAAGGGCACGGGGCTCGGACTCTCCATGGTGTACGGGTTCGCCAAGCAGTCGGGAGGCCATCTGACAATTACCAGTGATGTCGGCCTCGGGACCACAATTCGGATTTATCTGCCCGCAGATGAAGGGATGGACAAGGAGCAGCACGAATCGAAAGTTTTCGCGCTCAAGCAAACTGACGAGGACTCTCGTCGGTGCGTCGGTGCGAAAGTTCTCGTGGTGGAGGATGACCCGCTCGTGCGGACCTATGTCACGCACTGCCTGAGAAGCTTGGGGTACCAGTCCCTCGCGGCAACGGACGGGGCAGAGGCGCTCTCGAAGCTCGACTCGATGGCTGACATTGACATGGTCATTACGGACGCCGTGATGCCAGGTGGCGTGAGCGGCATCGAGCTGTCAGACCGTGCGGCGCAGCTTCATCCCGGAGTACCCGTTGTGTTGATGTCCGGCTACGCGACCGAGAGCCTGGAAAAGAAGGGGCGTCTGCGCCCACACACCCCCTTCTTGAGTAAGCCGTTCCGGCGCGAAACCTTGGCGGCGATCGTCGCCAAGAATCTCGCCGCGCGAGGTGTACGGCACCGAGACGTGTTCGCAGCACCCGCGTCCTCGTCTTCGGACCTGATTCGCATGTCGATGTAGGCCCGTCCTCCAGCCACGCCGACCGGCTTGGCGAACCATGGTTTGGCCCTGCGAACGCGCTTGCCGGTTGCGGTGGTCAGCGCCGGGGCGTCTGTGCGGGAGACGTCATGACGTCGTATCCTCTCTTTGCGCATGCGCCTGTTGACTCCAACGCTCCCGGACTACGACCCGCTCGAGTGGGCGCGCATGCCATTCGGACGCCGCGCCAAGCTGGTGTGTGCGGCGTGGGCGGAGCAGGGCTACGGGACCCCGCTGGCAATTTTTGGGGTGTACGTGTTGAAGATCGCGGCCTTTGTGGCCGGGTGGATCGGCTGGTGCAGCCTGAGTCCCTCGCTCGGTGGGGTGGAGGACCTCTCTCGCTGGTGGCTCGACCCCCTCGCGTTCCAAAAAGCCATCGTGTGGAGCATGCTGTTCGAGGTGATCGGCCTCGGGTGTGGGAGCGGACCGCTGGGGGGCCGGTACCTCCCCCCGATCAGCGCGCCCCTGTATTTTTTGCGGCCGCGAACGATGAAGCTGTCCTTATTTCCTGGCGCCCCGCTGGTGGGGGCCGACCGCCGCGGGTGGTGGGAGGTGGGGTTGTACGCCGGGTTACTCGCGGCCCTGGGGTACGCCTTGGTCGCGCCCACCCTGGGCGCGCGGGAGCTGCTGCCGGCGCTCGCGCTCCTCGGCGCGCTCACCGTGTCCGACAAGAGCGTGTTCTTGGCGGCGCGGGGGGAGCATTACGCGGTGACCATGCTGGTGTTCGCGTTGGCGAGCGGCGCCCGCGAGTGGATCGCGGGGGCCATGGTCGTGCAGGCGGCGTTGTGGTTTTTTGCCGGCTTCTCCAAGCTCAACCGCCACTTCCCCGCGGTGGTGGGCGTGATGATGAGCAACAGCCCCGTGTGGTTCCCCAAGCGCCTGCGTCGCCGCATGTATCGCAGCTTCCCCGACGACCTGCGGCCGTCTCGGTTGGCGCGGTGGTTGGGGCACGGCGGGACCGCGCTGGAGCTCTCGGTGCCGCTGGTCTTGCTGAGCGCGGGCGACGGCCCGTTGCTGCTGGTGGGCATGGGGTTGATGATCGCGCTGCACCTGTTCATCACCTCCAACGTCCCCATGGGGGTCCCCCTCGAGTGGAATGTGCTGGTGGTGTACGGCGCCTTCGCGCTGTTTTGGGCGCATCCGGACGTGAGCCTGCACGAGATGAGCGCGCCGGTGGCGGTGGTGGTGGTGGTGGCGTCGGTGCTGATTCCCCTCGCGGGGAACCTGTGGCCCTCCAAGTTCAGCTTTCTGCCCTCCATGCGCTACTACGCCGGCAACTGGGCCATGAGCGTGTGGCTGTTTCGCAAGGAGAGCTACCGCAAGCTCGCGGCGCAGATCCCCATGAGCTCCCCGTGGGTGGAGGACCAGCTCGCGCGACTCTACGACGAGCCCACGCGCGTCGGCTTGCTCGGGAAGGTGATGGCGTTTCGTTTGATGCACCTGCACGGACGGGTGATCGGCATGGTGCTCGACCGCATGCTCACGGTGCCAGAGGCGGGCGGCACCCGTCGCGCGGGGCTCGACGAATACACCTGGGTCGACGGAGAGCTCGTCGCTGGCTGGGTGCTCGGCTGGAATTTCGGCGACGGTCACCTGCACGACGAGCGGCTGCTCGCGGCCATCACCCGCGCCTGCACCTTCGAGCCCGGTGAGCTTCGTTGCCTGTTTGTGGAGTCGCAGCCGCTCGGGGGTGCCGCGTTGCACGCGCGGGTCCACGACGCGCACGACGGTGAGCTGTTCACGGCGCACATCCCCGTCTGCGACCTGCTCGCGCGCCAACCGTGGGACCTTGACGCGCCGCCGCGTGGGATCGCATCGTCCGCCCTCGCACACCGCGAGTGATTCTCGACGCTACAAGAAGTGCTCAAGGATATCGGTGAGGGGACGCATCGCGCGGGAGATCAGCGGGGACACAAAGATCCACGTGATCATCGTGAGGAGCCCTGTACACGCGAGCACGACCCTCGCGCGCCAGCGCGAGAAGCCGTGCAGGTCAGCGAGACATCGCACGGAGATGAACCAAAAGAAGGCCAAAACTCCCATCGCTATCGCAGAGAACAAAGCCGCTCCCCACACGTGGCTCACATACTGTTGATGTAGCATCGCGAGACGCTTTGTGCCCTCGGGATCTAGGGTGCGACGGCATTCATCCTCGGAGTTTCCCGTCTCTTCTGCGCAGCGCTGGACTTCGTCCCTTGCGCATTGCTCGTATTTTTTCCTCGCCGCGGTGAGGTCTTCGATGGAAGCATCCTCAGGGGCTGAGTCCCAATGATGTTGGCACGCGGGCATCATCATTGTGGACCTCAGACCTTCGAGTAAGCTCCGCGAAAAAGCGGAACCGTCGATGGTTATCTCCCGCATGTTGGCGTCGGCGATGTCTCTCATTTCCCAGCCGTCAAGCGGCTTTGCGGCGTCGGAGCCCATGGAGGCCGGCTGAGAGATCATCGATAGTGCGAGCGTCGGCGGTATCCCCAGTACACTGTGGGTGGTCCACAATGCGAGCGCGAGCGCCCCGGACTGCCGGTAGGACCCCTTGCCTCCCCATACTCGCGCGAGCAAGACCAGCAAGAGCGCCGCGCAGGCGAGGTTCACGGACATCTGGATCATCGAGTGAGCTTTGCCGTCGGGGGTCGCGCCCATGCTTAAGGCCATCAATGTCAACGCGACGAAACTAAAGGGCAAGACGAAGATGGCCGCGCGCAGCGGCACGTTGAGCACGTCCGGCCGATCGGGCATGAGGCGCGCGCGCGCGTAGCGGCTGCGCAGCACGAACACGTCGCGCACGACGCGGCCGAAGCACTTGGCCGCGTAGACAAAGGCCCGCGACTCTTCCTTGATGACCATCCCGTCGTTGTTGTGCGTCGGGGGGGGGCGTTGGGTGTCTCTACCATTGGAACTGCAGGGAGTGTACCCGATGGGATTGGCGAGCACTACGGCGGTCTCGGCAGTCCGGTGCGGGCCGAGGGGTCGTTGTTTGTTCGGTGCTCGAGTCCACCCCTAGGGCGCACGTCTGTAAACGACAGTAGCCCGGGATGGAGCAGGGCGCGTCGAATACGGCGTGGGTTCAAATGAACAATACAAGTGGCGACCGCGTCACGCGGTCGGAAAGCTCAACGGAGAGGAGCGGGGCTTGTCTGCGTTGGTCCGCGCAACACTGGACAAGCAGGGAGCACGATTCGGAAGGTCGTGCCATGTCCCTCGTCACTCTCGACCCGCAGCACGCCGCCCGCGTCCGTGACCAACGCGAAGGTGGTGGAGAGGCCAAGTCCGGTCCCGCCGGAGTCGGGGCGCGTTGTGAAGTAGGGCTCAAAAATTCGTTCAATGACTTCAGGCGGCATGCCTGGTCCATCGTCTGCGACCGCCACTACCACCGCGGTAGCCGCGTTGATGGTGGGAGGGAGCGGTCCGACGAGTTGAATCTCCGCTGGTGCGACCTGGTGCAGGTCCAAGGTGAGGGTGCCGACGCCGTCGAGAGCGTGGAGCGCGTTTACGCCGAGGTTCATCAGGACTCGATGAAGCCCGTCGGAGTCAATGGGGACCGTCGTCGCGTGTTGCCCGGCGGACCGGTCGTCGAGGGCGGGATCAACACGGATGGCGATCTCGACAGCGGTCCCGTGGGCGCGAGCGGTGAGCAACGAGGCGACCTCTCGAATGACTCCATGCGGTGTACACTTTTTGACGGAGGGAGACGAGACCGCGGAGGATCGAACGAGCTGTTGCACCATGCCTGTGGCGCGACGGCTCGCCATGACGATATCGTCCACCAGCTCAACATCGTCCGCTCGGTCAGAGATCTCTTCACGTAGAAGCTCACCGGATACTGTGATCGGTTGGAGCAAGTTGCGAAGATCGTGGCTCAGCACGGCCGCACGTCGGCCAAGATTCTCGAGCCGCTGACGCGATCGCAGGCGCTCCGTGTACATCTGGACCTGGGTGTGGCTGAGCTCGTCACCGATCAACTCAAGGATCTCTGTATCGGAGACGTAGGGCGTGGCGATGCTCTCAAGGAGGTGCCCGTGCAGGCCTTCAAGACGTCGTTTTTTTTCGGACAGCTCGTTGCGTGCCCGGATCAGCGCGCGGACCGAGGTGTGGCTCAGGTGGGTGACGAAGAGGGTGTACCCCAGGAGATACCCCGCCAACAGAAAGGAGCTGCGCGCTGACAATTCTAGGGTGTCGACCGCTCGCAGTTGGCCGTGTATCAGCCACGCCGTGACGCAGGCGGCTGCCAAGGTCATGGCGCTGGCTCGAATGCCACGTACGGAGCCAGCGTTGAAGACGGCTACTGTGAAGGTCACGGTGACGAGCAGGGGATGCAGGCAGGCGAACTCGTCAAGCACAGCCAGCGCGATCCCCTCGAAGATGAGGCTCACTTCGAGGACGCGAAGCGGTCTCTTCGCGCGGAGCACCAGCAGCGTCATCAACGTGGGGTACACGAGGCTCATGACAGCGAGACCCACGAAGGCGGCCGGGGGGGCGCTCGCCAAGGAGAAAAGATACGCGAAAAATGGAAAAAATATCCCCCAACCTAGGAGCCGAGCACGGTGGGTGTCTCGCTGAAACCGAAGCGACTTTGACGTGTGACGCGCTCCAGAGAGCCGGTGCAGCGCAAAAAAAAATCGCGACGTAGATGGCACGCGGTGCGCACCATAGCAAACATGGTCATGTAGGCGCGAGGGAGATGGTGATGCGTCGGGGGGGGGGGGGGAGCGAACTGCGCAGAGTTCAAAAAGAAAGTGGGACCGCAACGGTGAGCAACGAATGGCGAAGGAGGTGTATGGCCACGACTTCGCATCGTCTCGTCTCCTCGCCGCTTTCTGAATACCCGGTGTACCTGTGTCAGCCGGCGATTGATCGCCCAGGATGGCTGGACAGAGCGGTTGGTTTACAACTTCGGTGGGCAGAGGTGTGGGGTGAGGCAGGAATCTCCTCATGCTGTCAGCTGTTGGTCGGTCACGACGTGCGGACTGCTCGGCCAGTCCCGTTGTTTCGATATCTGGAGGCGCCCCGACGTGAAGAGATCGCGCAAGTACGGCGGGAGCAGCCTCAGGCAGGCCTTCTGGTGCAGACACGCATTTGGTCGGCGTCGGCGTGTGGCGATGAGCCGTGGGGAGAGGCGCGACTTGTACGCATCGATGTCCATCCCGTGGAGATTTGCCGGATCATCGGGGGGGGCTCCACCGCGCGATGGCAACGGTGGGCGTCACTCGTAACGCGAGAGGTCGGGCGGGTCGTCGGAGGCGAGATGTCGGAGGCGAGGGGCGCCCGCAGAGAGGTGTCGGTTCCTGCACCAGCCATCTCCGTGCCGGGACTGTCGCGGGCGGGCCGAGCCGCGCTGCGTGCCCATGGACTCTACGGAGATCCCGTGTGGGTTGGCCTGCTTGATCAACCCTCGTCATCAAACCAAGCGGAGCGTCGGCCGTGGTCGGCAGATCTCAATGTAGGTGTGGAAACGCTCTCTCGGAGGTCCTGCGGGGTGGAACCGCTGGTCGCCGGTACCGCCGGATGTTGCGGGCGGGACAAGGTCTGTCATGCTCCTCAAGCATGAAGTTCATCCATGAGAGCGTGCTGCCGGCGTCCGTGGAGGAGGTCTTCGCTTTCCATGAGTCTGCGGAGGCGCTGGAGCGGCTGCAGCCACCGTGGGAGCGCACGAGGGTCGTCCAACCGCCGACAAGCCTCGCGGTGGGGACCGTGGTCGTGGTGGAGACCTTCGTGGGTCCATTTCGGCAGACCATCGTGGCGGAGCACACGGCCTATGAGCCCAATCGCTGCTTTGTGGACGAGATGCGCGAGGGTCCGTTTCGTGCGTGGCGACATCAACACCTGTTTTTTGAGCACGAGGAGGGATGTCGCTTGCGAGATGAGATCGAGTACACCCCACCGCTAGGATGGCTGGGGCGACTCGCGGCGCCCCTCGTGATCGAGCGTCGATTGACGCGCATGTTTCGTTTTCGTCATCAGGTGACGCGCGACGCGGTCACCTCCGGCGGCGCCTAGACCTCGGCCACCTTGTCATTCATGAACGTGATCATGGCGTCGATCACTTCGCCTTGCTCAGGCTCGTTATGGGTCTCGTGACGCAGATTGGGCCACGGTCGAAACGAGAGGGTTTCGGATGGAGCAGCCGCCGCGAACGCCGCGCTCCCCTCGCAAGAGGTGATGGGATCCGCCTCTCCGTGGAAGAGCAGCGTGGGCACCGCGAGTTTGCCGGCGTTGGAGATTGCCCACTCCCCCGCGTCACGAATCTCCGTGAACAGTCGCGGGGTCACGAGGCCGTGCACCAGCGGGTCGGCGTTGTACTTGGCTTCCACGTCTGGGTCGCGAGACAGCCCCCCCTTCTCTAATTTGTTGGGGACGGGGATTTTTGGCGCGATGGTGTTGAGCAGCTTGACGAGACCGGCGAGCGCAGCACCCGGCGGCTTGGTGAGGCGGAGCCACGGGCTCGTGATGATGGCGCCAGTCAAGGTGGGAGTTCGCCGAAGTAAAAAGTTGAGTCCAATGTTCCCGCCCATGCTGTGTCCGTACAAGAACAGGGGCGCGGCCGGGGCCAACGCGCGAACGGAGGCCTTCACCGCGACCACATCGTCGAGGAGTTGGTCGATGCTCGGGGTGTAGCCGCGCCGTCCAGCGGACTTGCCGTGGCCACGGAGATCGACGCCCGCCACGAGATAGCCGGCCGCGTTCATTCGATCCGCAACGTGGTGGTAGCGCTCGACGTGCTCGCCAAATCCGTGGATGAGGCACACGGTCCCTTTGGGTTGGCCTTCGCGGGTGTGCGAAGGGGCGGGATGCCAGACCTTTCCCACAAGCTCAAGGGCGTCGGCGGTGCGGACAGTGTGGGTTTGTTCGGCGTGCGTCATCGGGATGTGTCGATGATACACGCGGGGCAGGTCGGCCGGAGAGGAGGCCGAGCGACGGCCTCGACGCCCGGGCGCACTCCGGAGCACCGCGCGGGTCGCCTCGATCGTGAGATCTCCGTCGACGCGGCGGACGTGGGAGCGGGCCGGCGGGCCCACGGGGCCCGCTCGCCGGGCTGGGGTGTGACCGCGGCCGCGCGGTGAGATGCGAACTTTTATGCACACAGCGGGAGCAGGCGAGCATGGAACAACGAACTCTCGCGCCTGCCACTGCGTCTCCGGAGCGTCGAGGTGTCTCGGTCCGCAGTTCTGTGGGGCGCGCACGCGCTCGCACACCGGGTTGGAGATGGCACGAAATGAAACGGTGACACCCAGTCACCCGTACTCGGGGATGACGGGCGATGATGAGCAATGCTCATCATTCGAGAGATGATGAGCATTGCTCATGATGATTGCTTGATTTCCATGGCGGCTCGGGTAGGGTGAATCCTATGCAAGGCCGAGGCAGCGTCATGGGCGATCATAATTGGGACCTCTCCACAGGTGCGTGGCGTGCGTTGGAGATCGGGCTCACCGAGTCCGGTGTCCGAAAGATTGTGGATGTCGACGATGAGAAACGCTCCGCAGAACTCGACGCGCGTAGGTCGATGGACATGCGCCTCACAGACGCGCTGTGGGATCGCGGCGCGCTATTCTAGGCGCGTGCTTCTAGCGTCGGCGCCGAAGGCACCGACAGGTCCTCCACGAAAAAGAGACGCGGCTAGTCCTCGTCTCTTTTTCGTGGCCAGAGTTGGCCGGCGGCGAACAGCAAGGTGAGGCCGACGAGGATGGCCGTGACCCATGGCTGTTCGTTGTACCCCGTGCGGGTGGTGTCGAGCATGACGGCTCGTACATCTCCAGAGGCATCGTCACCAAGCTCGATCAGCACATCGCTGACGCCCACGGGAGGTGGGACCAAGGCACCTGACAGGAGCACGCGCTCTGGTCCCTTACGAACGCGCTCGGGGACGCGCGCGATCACGACGCGTCCCTCAACCTCGATCACGCCTGCGGAGGTGCCAACGAGGGGCATGAGGACGGCGTGGGCGGCCTGGTTTTGGTCGGGTCGCTCGCCCGTGGCGACCTGAAACTCGCGGAGCTGCATACTAGGGCGGATGAAACCCTCGACCCGCACGAACCCCTCGGCGTCCTCGGGCAGCGGCGAGGCCGTGAGATCGTAGTGTGGCCAGGAGTCAGCCTCGCCCGGTGCCATCCACGGACCTTCAGTCAACAGCGGCGCTTGATGGGTGCCCACGGCGAGCATGAGACCTCCGAGGATCGCAGACGTGACTCGAGCGCCGCTCACGACGCCGGCCACCACTGCGAGCGCGCCTGCGAGGGCGGCCCAGGCCCATTCGGGGCCGAGAGCCGCCAAGACGTCGCTGGGGGCGAGCGCGGCCACCAAGGGAAAGCCGACGCACATGGACACGATGAGAAGCCGCGCGAGCACGGCGAGAGCATAACAGGTCCGCATGGTGTGGGGAGTCGTAGGTCTGGCGAACGCCCGTGAACGATTCCGCAGGGGTTCGAACAGGAACGGCGAGCGATCGCGCACAGACGAGGGAGGCGAGGAGGCGGTGCCTGAACTTCGTGATACCCTCTGCATGTGCGTACCGCTGTCTCTTTGCGATCGCTGTGCGTTGCAGCGGGCCTCCTCGGCCTCCAAGGTTGCACCTCACGCGCCCCGGCGCTGGAGTGGATTTCGGAGTCTGCGGCGGTGGTGCATTGCGTGGGGCTGGCGCCCGGGGCCGAGCGACCCAAGATTCACGATCAAGTCCCAACGGTACAAGTGCCCACCAACTTCTTCATCCGCGCGATGGCTCCTGAAGACCTCGGTGACCTTGGATTCGCCCCGAAGACCGCGGTGTGTGCTGCGCTGATTCCGAACTCATGGGATCAGATCGAGACGAAGAAGGCGGAGATGAAGGAGGTTCGCGAGGTCCTCGATGACCTTGCGGTGGAGCTTCGGAGGAAGGACGCATGTTTTTGTTCGCAGCTGCGAGGTCTCGACGCCCAGTGGGTGTCCCCCGCCTGCAGTCAGGGATGGGCCCGTCCAGGGTGCAAAACACACGATATTCTCGCCGAACGCGCGCTCGCGCCGATGCTCGCTCCGGTAGGGGCGCTGGCCGACGAGCTTGAGATGCCCATGGAGCACTGGCGCATCGCCGGTCGCACGGACCGACCAGGTTTTTGGGAGCACCGATATCGGTGGCTCAAGCGGAGGTTCTCCAGTTCGAGCGAGGCGTTTGAGCCCGGGACGCCCGCCACGACCGGGCCGAGCAAGAGCTTAATCAACGCGCTGCTCAAGTCGCCGGGCGTTGTGATGGTGGTGCGTCAAGAGGGCGGACGTTCCATTTTGGTTGTGCGCGAGCCCGACAAAGACCTGCTCATCTTCGACTTGTTCCGCAAGCCCGTCTACGAGAATGAGAGCTTGAGTCTGCTGCACAAACTCGACGACATCAGACCGCAGGGCTACCTCAACGCGCTGGGCAAACCGGAGGTCCCGTTGAGATTGGCCGGCGACCTCCGGAAGTCCATGACGACGTGGATGAGCCGCGACGGGCTGGAGCGAGTGGACGCGGCGACACGCGCCGTCGCGTCCTTTTTTATGCTGCCGCGACTTCAGGGAGTGGACGAAGAGGTCCCACCATTCGTGGACGCGATACGGTGGACAACCTCCGTGGTGGAGGGGGACGAGCCCGCGACCTCCGAGCTGTACATGTCGTTGACGGAGGACGGCGTGGCGTGGGTTGACGCCGTACGGGCGGAGGGGTTCGCTTCCCAGATCTACGAGCTCGCGGAGGCGGAGGAACAACGGGAAAGCCCGATCTTCGAGGCGATGGCGGAGATGGATTCTAGTCTTGGTTCGCCGGAAGATGGTGGCGAAGGATCTTTGGAGGGGAGCGCACAGGGGGTCGACGCGCCTGGAGCGGATGATGGGGCTGAAGGGGGTCGCGCTGCCTCAACATTCATCCCGTCTGCGATCCGTAAGGTTGATGTTGAACTCGCGCTCCGCCCCGAGGTTGATGGCGTGTGGTTCCACGGGCTGCGACGGTCCGTCTTGTTCCTCAGCGCGGCGGAGTTCGAGCACACCGGGACGTTCGAGGGGACGATCGATGAATGGCGACTCGAGGTGCCGGGCGCCTTTCGACTGGGAGATCTGCGCGTGGTCTCCGCGTTTCGTCCGAGCATGTCTCGGTTGGGGAGCGGCCCGCACCTTATCGAGGGTGGGTTCGTCGAAGGTGGCGCTTCGCTGTGGATTCGTCTGCGCCGCCGCTGAGTCCATTCCCGGGGCAGAATAGGCCTCTCGCCGCCTCTGGTGTGTGGGCGCGCCCACGCGCGCTCGCCACCGGGGAGAGGGCTTGCCTTCCTGCAGCCCGCTCGGTATGCGGATGTTGTGCGTCGTCTAGCTGTTTCGATGGTCGCGTCTTTGCTCGCGCTTGGTTGTGGTTCCTCTCGCCGTGGCGGGCCCGACGGTTTGTACTACCCGCAAGGGACCCGGGTCGTTCAAGGCCAACCGGCCTCACAGTTGGCTCCGTCGCCGGCGCCTGCGCTCGAGGTGCCGCCGCCGCCGGTGGAACAGGACCCCCTCCCGGCCTTGGTCGTAGAGGCCGCGGCCTTGCTCTCTGAGGTGGGGGTGACCGATCGAACGGCGTGGGAGCGTCTCGCGTTTATGGCGGACGAGTTCGGGACGCGACTGAGTGGTTCCGATGGACTCGAGGAGACCATTGACTGGGCCGTGGCGACTATGGAGGCGGACGGGCTCACCAACGCGCGTCGGGAAGCGGTGATGGTCAATCGTTGGGAGCGGGGGGACGAATCGGTCACCGTGCTACGGCCGAGGAAGAAAGCGCTGTACATGCTCGGGCTGGGAAACTCGGTCGGCACGCCGCGTCGCGGGGTGAAGGCGGAGGTTGTGTTGGTCCCGGATGTAGCGGCCATCGACAGCCTCGGTGAGGCTGCGAAGGGGAAGATTGTCGCGGTCACGCAAGCGATGCCGGCCTACGACTACGAGCACGACACCTCCCACTATGGAGAGGCCGTGCAGCCGAGGATTCACGCGGCGTCCCGGGCGGCGAAGCTCGGCGCGAAGGCGGTACTTATTCGCTCCGTGACCGCCACCAACTATCGACTCCCCCACACAGGCACCCTCCGCTACGCCGAGGACGCGCCCAAGATCCCCGCGGCCGCGCTGAGCCCAGAAGACATGATGTACCTGCAGCGCGTCGCGCAGCGGGACCAGAAGATCGAGGTGTTACTCAAGATGGAGGCGCGGAACCTGCCCGACCGTGAGAGCGCGAACGCGGTGGCCGAGCTGCCGGGTCGAACGCACCCCGAGGAGGTGGTTGTGATCGGGTGTCACCTCGACGCCTGGGACGTGGGAGACGGCGCACACGACGACGGCGCGGGCTGCATGATGGCCATGGAGGCGGGGCGAGTGTTGAAGGCTCTGGGGATTCAGCCTGCGCGCACGATTCGCGTGGTGCTCTTCACGAATGAGGAGAACGGAGGCGCGGGCGGTCGAGGCTACTTTGAGGCGCACAAACAAGAGCCCCACGTCGCCGCTATTGAGGCGGACTCGGGAAGCTTCGCGCCGAAGGGGTTCGGCATTGGGGCATCGCAAGTAGACGTGGACGCGCTCTCTCCCTACGCGCCCCTGTTCCAGGAGCTTGGGGCCGGGTTGTTCACCGTGGGCGGGGGAGGGGCCGACATCGCGCCCCTCGTGAACAACGGCGTCCTCGGTGTTGCGGTTCGACCCGAGGGCAGCGAGTACTTTGACCTGCACCACAGCCCCGCGGACACCGTGGACAAGGTCTCTCCTGAGCACCTCCAGCGAAACGCGATGGCGATGGCCTTGATGGCGTTGATTTTGGCGGAGCGACCGCTCCCGGAGGGGTCGACCCCCGTGATCCCCGGCGGGCCTCCCGCGGACGAATCCAAGACAACGACGGCGACCAAGGAGTAGGTGATGGCCAAACTATATTTTCGATACGGGACCATGGACAGCGCGAAGACGCTGAACTTGTTGGCGGTGGCGCACAACTACCGCAAGCAGGGGAAGAAAGTACTGTTGGTGAAACCCCAGCTTGACGATCGTTTTGGCGAGGTGCAGATCAAGTCACGCTCGGGGCTTGAGGCCCCCGCCGATCTGTTGGTGCGCCCGGGCGCGCCGGTCGACGCAGGGGCCTTCGAGGGGATGGACTGCGTGCTCGTCGACGAGGCGCAGTTCATGGAGCCTCGATTCATCGACGCCATGCGCGACCTCACCAAGACTCACAACATCCCGGTCATCTGCTACGGGTTGCGCACGGACTTTCAGACCAAGCTGTTTCCCGGCGCGCGGCGACTGTTCGAACTGGCAGACTCGATCGAGGAGGTGAAGGTGACGTGTCAGTACTGCTCCAAGAAGGCTGTGTTCAATATGCGGCTGTCGGAAGGCTCGCCCGTGTTCAAGGGTGAGCAGGTGCATCTTGGCGCAGATGAGAGCTACGCGCCCGTGTGCTTCCAGCACTACAAGGCGGCGGCTCTTGAGGGCGGCGTGGTGTGGCCGTTTCAATTCGACGACTGAGGGCGCTCAGGGGCCTGCCTGTACCTGGACCACCTCATCGGAATCGGGGCTCCAGGCGGTGAGCGGACCGCCGTAGACACAGCCAGAATCTAACCCGATCACTGTGGAGGATCGGTAGTGGCCACGACGCGCCCAGTGGCCGTGCACCACGGTCAAAGAGCCTTGGTAGAATTTGTCCCAGGGCACGAAGGGTGCAGGGCAGTCTGCGGGGGGACCGTGAAACTTGGAGCGCGCGCCCTCGGGGGTGCAGCAGCGGATCCGCGTGGCGCACGACACGTCCTCATGTTCAAAAAAATCGAGGTTGCGAGGGAGCGCCGCGAGCCGCGACGCCACCGCAGTGAGCTCGGTCCATCGCGGGTCGAGCCCCGCGTGGACGGCCCAGACCTCAGGGCCGTGCTCGTGGCGACGGGTCGGGGAGGGGGCAACCTTGGTGAGGACCGGGAGGGCGGCGATCCCCTCGAAGAGCGCGTCCGCGTCTTCGGCGTCGCGGAGGGCGTCGAGGGTGTCGTCCTTGCGCGGCCATCGGCCGGCGCGCACCATCAGCGCGTACACCTCGTGGTTGCCGAGCATCCCCCGACCACCGATATCGCGCCAGAGGCGGAGGGTCTCCAGCGAGTGAGGACCACGGTTGATGAGGTCGCCGACGTGCCAGATGGCGTCCGCCTCCGGGTCGAAGCGGATCTCAGCGAGCAGGCGCTCGAGCGGGCGCACACACCCTTGGACGTCTCCAACAAACCAGCGCACGCCCTAACGTAGCAAGCCTTGGCCTCCGGCGCATGGCGCCACGACAACCGGCGGATATTTGCTAGGGTGCTCGCGCGTGCCGGCCCTCATCGCATCGACAGCGCTCGTCCTCGAGGCGCCCGACTTGGCGATCGCCTCGCCATGGTTGCTCGCAGGCCTCACCGTCGCAGGGGTACTCGCAGGCGTGCTCAACGCCATCGCCGGCGGCGGGAGTTTCCTAACCCTTCCCATGCTGATGCTCGTGGGGCTCTCGCCCTCGGTGGCCAACGGAACCATGCGTGTCGCGGTGCTGCTGCAGGGGGTGGTGGTGATCTCCACGTTTTGGAAGCGAGGGGTGCGGGATACACAGACCGCCCCACGGATCTTGCTCCCGGTGCTGGGGGGGGCGCTCATCGGGGCCTACGCCGCTTCGCATCTCGAAGATGCGGTGCTGCGGCCCGTGTTCGGCGTGGCGTTGGTGGCCTGGGCGGTGCTCCTCGCGGCACGCCCGGGGAGTTTTGAAAAGACTGGAGAGGCGCCGCGGGCGGTGGGGGCGATGGCGTGGGTGTTCGCGGCGCTCATTGGTGTCTACGGCGGGTTCATGCAGGCGGGGGTGGGGTTCCCACTGCTGGCGCTGCTCGTGACCTATCTGGGGCTCTCACCGGTGCGGGCGAACCTCGTCAAGGTGCAAATGGTGGTGGCCTATACGATCATCGCGCTGCCTGTGTTCGCGGAAGCCGGCCAGGTCGCGTGGCGTGAGGGGGGGCTGCTCGCGGTGGGCACGATGCTCGGGGGATGGCTCGGGACCCGCTGGCAGGTCGCCAGCGGCGCCCGGCTCATTCGACGCGTGGTGATGGTCGCGGTGTTCGTGGCGGGGGCGGCGATGCTCGCCGACGCCGCCCGCCGATGGGGAGCAGTGTAGCCCGCGCGTCGAGGCCGGGGGCTAGCTTCCGCACTGCTCGGGCGTGTCGAGGAGGCAGCAGTCCTGCGCGTCCATGAGGCAGTAGGTGGGGTCGTCCTCTGCGCCGATGAGTGGCATGAGACGACAACCGTAGCCCTCGCGGTTGCATTGGTCGTTGTTGGAGCAGGTCGGGAGACACGCCGTGAAGTTGCCTACGATCCCCACACAGTCGATGCCTCCCATGTCCGAGCACTCGGGGGAGTCGGGGACGTAAAACGTGTCCGAGGGGACCGCGCAGTCGGTGATCGTGCAGATCCCGTTGGGCACCTCGAACATCCCGAGGATCTCGGTGACGCAGGTGCCGGCTCCACCTGCGATCTCCGTGCAGTCCGCGTCGGTCTCACAGGGCGCGCCGAAGCCTTGCAGCGGCTGAAGCGGGGGCTCACCGCTCATAGGGTCCTTGCTCGCCCACTCTTCGCCACACACGCCACCGTCGTCGCCGTCCCCATCGCCGTCCCCGTCCCCGTAGCCGGAGGTCGCTGAGGTCGTGCCGGTGTCTTCAGCGTCGCCGCCGTCGCAAGCGGAGGAGAAGCAAAGAGCGAGGGCTAGGGCGGAAAACAGCAGCGTGCGCATGGGGAGAGCATGCGTTTTTTCGAGGGTGTTTGGATGTGATTTGGGCCACACCGCGAGGTCCGCGACCGCCTCGACTCCCCGCGGAACGGGTGGGCAGTCAAGATCTCTCCGGCGTCCCCGCGAAGCGCCCTCGACGCCGCTCAGAGGCGCTCGATGATGGTGGCGATGCCCTGGCCTACGCCGATGCACATGGTGGCGAGGCCATATCGGCCTCGGGTCCGCTGCAAGCCGTGGGTGAGCGTGGTGACGATGCGCGCGCCGGAGCATCCCAAGGGGTGTCCGATGGCGATGGCGCCGCCGGCCACGTTGACCTTCTCGGGGTCGAGCCTGAGCTCGCGGACCGAGGGGACGGTTTGGGCGGCGAAGGCCTCGTTGAGCTCCGCCAGATCGATCTGATCTGGGGTGAGGCCTGCGCGACCGAGGGCCATGCGCGACGCGGGGATCGGACCGATCCCCATCACTGACGGGTGGACGCCCGCGTGGCCCCACGAGACAACGCGGGCGAGGGGCTCGAGGCCCAGCTTCGCGGCGAAGGCCTCGCTCGTCACGAGCATGGCGCACGCGCCGTCGTTGAGCGGAGAGCTGTTGCCGGCGGTGACGGTGCCGCCCTTGCGGAAGACGGTGGGGAGTTTGGCGAGCGCCTCCATGGAACTGTCGCGTCGCACGCCCTCGTCCTGCGAGATTTTTGCGGGCGGTTTTTTGCGTCCTTGCGGGACCTCGATAGCCACGATTTCGTCGTCAAACCATCCCTCGTCTTGAGCGTTCGCGGCGCGTTGATGGCTCTGCAAGGCCCACGCGTCTTGATCCTCGCGGGTGACACCGTAGCGCTCGGCCACGTTCTCCGCGGTGCTTCCGAGCCCCTCGATCGGGTACAGGTCATTCATGCGGGGGTTGTTCATACGCCAGCCGAGGGAGGTGTCGAAGACCTCGGGTTTATTGTGGAAGGCCACGCCGCCCTTCGGCATGACATAGGGGGCGCGCGTCATACTCTCAGAGCCGCCGGCGATATAGCAGTCGCCCTCACCCACCATGACCGACTTCGCCGCTTGTAACAGGGCCTCCATGCCGGATCCGCAGAGGCGGTTGACCGTGACCCCGGGGACCTCGACGGGGAGGCCAGCGAGCAAGGCGCCCATGCGCGCCACGTTGCGGTTGTCCTCGCCGGCCTGGTTGGCGGCGCCAAAGTACACGTCGCGCAGCTGCTCGATGGCGGCGGGTTGCCGCTCCGCAACGTGCCGAATCGCGTGCGCGGCGAGATCGTCGGGTCGCATGGGCGCGAGCTGGCCGCGATAGCGCCCCATGGGAGTTCGCAGCGCTTCGATGATGACCGCAGTGCGGGACGAGTCACTCATGGCCGCGTTGGTACCACGTCCTCACGTGCGCGCAGGTGGGGAAGCGACACCAAAGCAGGCCGGGGCTGAATGTGGGATCTCACTTGCGGCGCAGCGGTTCAGCGACGGGGCCGCCGATGCGTGTGAAGTCACATGCGGACCGGGGAGGGGATGCCCAACAAGGACAAGCCCCAGGCGAGCGCGTGCCGGACGGCGGTGACCAGCAACAGCCGGGCTTGCAAAAGGTCGCCTTCGCTCGTGAGCACCGGGCACAGGGCCTGGAAGTGGTTGTAGCTCTTGGAGAGCTCGAACAGGTAGGTGCATAGCAACGAGGGGCGCAGCTTCTCGGCCGCCTGGGCGACGACGTCGGGGAGCTCATCGAGCTTCATCAAGAGCGCTCGCTCCGCGGGCTGTTCAAGAGCGGCGCACACGCGGGTCGCGTGGGCCTCGTCGGTGAGCAGCGCCTCGTCGAGTCGCAGACCCCGAGCCTCTCCCTTGCGGAGGATGGAGGCGGTGCGCGCTCCCACGTATTGAAGGTAGGGGCCCGTGTTCCCCTCAAACTCCATCCACGCCTCCATATCGAAGACGATCTTTTGGTTGACGTCTCGCGCGAGCATTCCGTACTTGATCGCGCCGAGCGCTACCTCGTGAGTGGCCGCGCCCACCTCGTCGGTGCTCCACTCATCGCTGTACTTGGAGAAGTATCCCTCGCGAAGTCGGGAGGTCATGGTGGTGCGCAGGTCGCCAAACAAGACAACGGTGCCGTTGCGCGTCGACATGGCGCCCTCGGGCAGCTCCACCATCTCGTAGGGCACGTGGTGGCATCGCTCAGCTTGGTCGAAGCCCATCTTCTTGAGCGTCAAAAAAACGTGCTTGAAGTGATCGCTTTGGCGCGTGTCGACCACATAGATGGAGCGGTCGACGGCGTACTCTTTGAACTTCAATCGCGCCAGCGCCAGGTCCTTGGTGGCGTAGAGGCCCGTGCCGTCTCGCTTACGCAGCATAAAGAAAGGCATGTACGGGATCTCTTCATTGAAGATACCTACGGCCCCATCGCTCTCCACGAACACGCCCTTCTCAAGGTATTCATCGACCAGCGCGAGGCTTGGGCCATCGACCTCGCTCTCATAAAAGAGGCGGTCAAAGTGCACGCCGCACCACTGATAGATCTCCTCGAACTCGTCGAGGGACCACTGGCGGGTGCGCGTCCAGGTGTCTTTGAGCGCTTCGTCTCCCGACTCCACGGCGTGCAAGATCTCCGTCATTCGTGCGCGCGCTGCCTCGTGGGTGGCGGTCGCCTCTGCGTCTCCATCCTTCGCCGCGTTCGCCAGATCTTCGAGGCGCAGCGTCGCCTTCGCGTAGATCTGTCCGAGCCACTCCCCACGCCCGGTCGCTGGCGGGGTTCGTTCGGCTTCATCAAGCTCGTCGAGGAAGTACCAAAGACACTTCGCGATGTGGGTGCCCACGTCGCCGAGGTAGTTGGCCGCGACCACTTCGTGTCCCACCGCCCGGAGTAGACGCACGAGGCTGTCGCCGAGGCAGACGTTGCGCATGTGACCGACGTGGAAGGCCTTGTGGGTGTTCGGCTGCGAGTACTCCACCATCACCTTCTGGTCTTGTCTTGTGGTGGCGGGGGGCGTGTCGCTCGCCCAGGGGATCAGCATTTGCGCGGCGGCGCGCCCGGTATCGAGGGTCACATTGACGTAGGGACCGGAGGTGCCTGCGCGGGCGATGACCCCACGATCGTCGAGGGCGTCGAGGGCAGCGGCGATGTCCGCTGCGATGGCGGGCGGGGCCTTCCTCAAGGTCTTCGCGAGGCGAAAGCAGGGGAACGCGAGGTCGCCCATGTCGGCCCGAGGAGGGGGAGCGAGGAGGTCGGCGATCTCCTCCACGCCGAGCGACGCGTCGGCGGAGAGGGTTTGGGCCAAGGTCTCGGCCACGAGAGTCGGGAGCGAAGAACGCATCGGGCGCACGCTACCAGCGACGGCCGGCGTCGTCACGCCGCCACATCTGCGGGGGCTGGTGACCCGCAGATGCGGCGGCGAAGGCTTCTCCGGCGGGTCCGTTTGGTCGAGCCGGCGGGCGGCCGCGAGGTGCCCAGGCGCGGTCGGAGAGCCGCTCGCGCGGACGCCGGCGGCCTCGGCTTGGGATGGGGAGGAACATGGGCTAGCCTCTAGCCATGGTCATCCTGTTCATCGGGGCGTGGATCGCTTTCGGCGCGGTGTTTTACTTCGTCGGATTTCGCCACCATCACGAGCGGCAGAGCCTTCAAAAAGACGAGCGGTGGGACGCTGGGCTGTAGCGTTCTACGTCGAAGATACGCACCGCACCCCCGCCCCACGTCTGCGTGACATTCATGAGCCGAACCCAACATCCCCCGCTGATCGTCCGTCCGCCCGCTGAGGGTTTTGACCGCGCGGGCATGCACGATATGGTGCGTGCCTGCGGCCTCGCGAAGACTGTGCACGCCATGGTGCGCGCGCCCTTTGGACACTCCATGGAGAGCCTTCGCACCCTGGAGGCCGTGGTGGAGGCGGCAGACTTAGGCCTCGCGAGTGGCGAGGCCATGCATGCGGCGGTGCTCGAAGACATCGCGTCTACTGGGAATCTCGCGATCCCCGAACTGACCGGGGATCAGCGCCTGTTTGTCGGGGCGTTTGTGATCATCGTGCTGACCGACGCGCTCGTCCCCGAGCTTGCCGCGCTCGCCCCCACACCCGACGTAGAATCCGATCTTGAGGCGGAGGGGCTCGACGCGCTC
Source organism: Nannocystaceae bacterium (assembly GCA_040265175.1). Lineage (GTDB taxonomy): Bacteria > Myxococcota_A > Polyangia > Nannocystales > Nannocystaceae > JAAZXR01. Next base: position 4,298 of record JBDQGY010000015.1, on the reverse strand, counting down.
TTGGAGGCGCCGGCCCGGGAGGTCATCGAGCGGGTATGCAAAATGAGCGGGGCGTACCTCTCCGTGCAAGCAGAGCGCAACGGTCCGGCCGACGACAATCAAAAGGCTCGCTCGCAGTGGGTGGTGCAGACCCTCCACGCGTTCTGGATTCAGATGCGTGGCGCGGTGGGTCGCTTGACCCACTTGGGGCGCCTGCGGCCCTTTGGGGAGGCGCTCGCGAAGCGGGAGGTCCATGTGGGCGCGCTGCGCTACGACGGATTCCACGCGCGACACCAGGCGGCCCCCGAGAGTGACCTCAAGCCTGTGCAGGTCGACGACATCGTCGGTAACGAGGACTATATTGAGGCGGGACTCAAGCTCGCGCGTGACGTAGCCGCCTTCGATTTCGAGCGCCACGAGAGCCCCAAAAAGATCAACCCGGTGTTGTTTGGGCTCGGGCGCCCTGGCTGCGGCAAGACCATCACCGCCCACGCCATCGGCAACTACTTCCTCGACTATTGTAAAGAGCGGGACATCCCCGCCAAGTTCAAGGTGATTCGTCGTACAGACTGGGCGAGCTCGTATCAAAACGCGAGCGCGGCCCAGCTCGTGAAGATCTTCGAGGAAGAGGTCTACGGATTTGACGGAGTGTGCGGCGTCTATTGGCCCGATATCGACACGGCCTTCGCCTCGAGGGACTCGGGCAATCTGCGCATGGAGGAGAAAAATAACCTCGGGGCGGTCTTTGGGATCTTCGATGGGACGCTGATCCCCAAGGACGGCAAGTGGTTCATGATGTGCGACGCTAACTTCATGCAGATGGACGAGGCGACGCGTTCACGGATCGCGCAAAATCCGTTCACTGTGACGGGCCCGACGACGCCGGAGGCTTACGTCACGCTGATGCGTGACGTGCTGCTTCGCGACGTACAGGCGTATATCTCCGCGGACGATCCTCGATGGATCGAAGTGGGGAAGGCCTGCGTTGACGGCGATTTGAGCGGGAGAAACTGCGAGAGCATCGCCAATAATATTCGTGCCCATGTCCAAGACTTTGAGTACCCGGACGCGTATTTTAAGGCGAGCTTTGAGGAGCGGGAGGCGATCATCGAACAACGCTCGAAGCGGGTCGACGTGGAGGAGATGAAGCGCCGGGTCGAGGATTTCGTGTCCTTCTCGCGCGAGGCGGAGTCCAAGGCCGCCGAGGACCGCTTTGAGCGAGAGGTGGAGGCCATGGTGCAGCAACTCAACGCGGGGCGTGCCGCGACGGAGCGCGCGGCCAAGGCTCTCGAGGCGCAGCTTGTGGGGGACGCCCGCTCGGAGTGAGCGTCGTCGTCGTCGTCGCTCGCGTCATTTGTTACATTTGCGGCCATGGCCCGCGCCGCAACCCCTGACGCCCACGCCGCGTGGGAGTCACTTCATCGCGCAACCTTGCTGCAGATGCGGCTTTGTGATCTCGGTCTGAGGATCGAGGGGACGTGGGTGGAGGGGGCGGTCGCTCGTTTGCACGGGGAGCTAAAGGCGAGGCGTCTTCGTTTTCGTCCGCATGTGTGGGTGAGCGACGAGTGGCTCTGCCCGGATCAGGTGCCGGGATTCGCGGTCCCCTTTTACCTCTTGCACCCGCGGTTGATTCGCCTTGAGCGCGCGATGATGTTGCAGGCTGAGGGCGCGACGTTCAAAGAGTGCATGCGTCTCATGCGGCATGAGGCGGGGCACGCGATCCAAAACGCGTTCGCGCTTCATCGCCGCCGCCGGTGGCAGGAGTTGTTTGGCCACGCGAGTGATCCCTACCCAGAGAGCTATCGCCCCAATCCGGCCAGCAAGCACTACGTGGTCCACCTTGACGGGTGGTATGCGCAAAGCCACCCCGCTGAGGACTTCGCCGAGACCTTCGCGGTGTGGCTGTCTCCGCGCTCTGGTTGGCGTACGAAGTACGCCAACTGGGGGGCGCGGCGCAAGCTCGAGTACGTAGATGAGCTCATGGCGTCGTTGGCGGGGAAGCCAGTGCCCAACAAGACGCGCGCGCGACCGTATCCGCTGCACCGCAGCAACCTCACCCTCCAAGAGCACTACCAATTCAAGCGTGATCATTATCGCCCAGGCTTCGCGGGCAGCTACGATGGCGATTTGCGGCGCTTGTTCCCCGCGCCTAAGCACCAAGGAGAGCCTGCGGCCGGTTTTTTGCGGCGAAATCGCGTCGAACTTCGTGACATGGTATCGCGATGGGCAGAGGAGCACCGCTTTACCATTGACCAGGTGATGAAGCAGATGATCGGACGCTGCGCAGAGTTGAAGCTGAGAACCCGAGCGGGGACGAGCACCAAACGTGATGTGGCGATCGTGCTCGCGTTGCACTCCATGAATTACGTCTACAAGGTCCGTGACTGGCACGCCGTGTGATGAAAGCTCCAAAGTCCCTTCGCATCCTCCTCTTGTGCCACCGGGATCTGGTGCCGCCCGAGGACGAAGCGTCGGCGACCGAGGATGTGCTTGAGGAGACGGAGACAGAGCGAGACGTGCTCAAGGCACTCCTGGCGCTCGGTCACAAGGTGGAGGTGGTTGGTTTGTACGATGAGCTCACCCCGCTTCGTGAGGCGGTGCGACGCTTCCGGCCACACCTCGCGTTCAACCTCCTCGAAGAGTTCTATGACGAGGCGATCTACGACTACAACATCGTCGCATACCTAGAGCTCTTGCGCGTGCCCTACACCGGGTGCAACCCCCGAGGGATGGTCCTCGGTCGAGACAAGGCCCTGTCGAAGAAGGTGCTCAGCTACCATCGTGTGAAAGTGCCCAAGTTTGGAGTGCTGCGGCGTGGTCGAAAGATCCATCGCGTCGCCGGCCTGGAGTTTCCCCTCATCGTGAAGTCGCTCACCGAGGACGCCTCCCTCGGGATTTCGGAGGCGTCCGTGGTGTCAAGCGAGGAGAAATTTAAGGAGCGGGTGGAGTTTATTCACCGTCGCGTCCAGACCCCGGCCATCGCGGAGCAGTACATCAAAGGTCGCGAGGTGTACGTGACCGTGCTCGGACACGCGCGGCTGAAGGTGCTCCCACCGTGGGAGCTGTGTTTTAAGGGGCTGAGGGAGGAGGCGCCGAAGATCGCCACGCGGCGCGCGAAATGGGACAAGGCCTACAAGGAGCGGCGAGGGCTGCACCTCAAGGCGGCCGACGGATTTGATGAGGCACAACGCGAGCACATCGAGCGAATTAGCAGACGCATCTATCGCTCCCTCAACCTCTCGGGGTACGCCCGGATTGACTTTCGGGTGCAGGATGACGGGACCCCCTATTTCCTTGAGGCGAACCCGAACCCCGACATCTCCTCGGACGCGGAATCTGCGAGCGCGGCCAAGAGCGTGGGTGTGAGCTACGAAGAGTTGATCCAGCAGATCGTGCGCCTTGGACTCCGCGCACTCGACTGAGGCGCCGCGGGTGTCGTGGCTCGGTCACCCTCGTGACGTCATCGCTCCGGCGGTGGACCTTCGCCGAGCGGCAACAGCTGCCCCTTGGCCCACACGTCGAGCCCTCCGCCGTATCCATCGAGGCGCCACCGCTCGCTTGCCCCACCCGCGAGGTTGTAGCGGCTGGTGGTGGTGGCCAGGTTCATGAGCAGGTGGAACGCCGGGCCCGAGATGATCGTGGCACCCCCGATCTCCGAGAGCCGCATCTGGAACAGGCTCACGGGTCCACCGGGGAGCTCCACGGGCTTGGAGGAGAGGCCGACCCACGACGGCAACTTGGCGCCTTCAAGCTCTCCATGAAAGCGGGTGGTGTGAACCACCGGGGTCTCCTTGCCCGGCCGCGGCGTGCGCTCGCAGACGCGGGCCCACGCGTCTCGGACCACGGCGCCGAGCGCGTCGAGAGAGAGGAGATCGGGACTCGAGCCGCACAGGATCGGATCGAGTCTGTCTTGGAGACCGAGGACGAAGGCGGGTTCTCGGACGAGCCAGTTCGCGGTGGAGGCGGGCAGGTGGGACTCGATGAGCGTACGCACGACCTCGCGGTGGAGCGCGTGGAACTTGGCCATCATGGCGCGGCCGTGGGACGACTGCCGTGGGGCCTGCTGGCGCGCCCAGGTGAGCATCTCAGCGGCGGCGGCGTCGTGAGCGGGGAACAGCGGGCCCCACGCTTCGGCCAGGTCTCGACACATCAAGTCGAGCTCGTCGTAACTCATGCGGAGCAGGTCGGCGGGGGTGTATGTTTCTTGGGCGGACAGCAGCTCGGTCAGCCTGCGGTGTCGGTAGGGGGGCTCTGGGAACGCGGTCCAGCCGTCGTGCCGCTCGTTGGCGGAGGCGATGAACCCCGAGGGGGGGTCGAAG
>JBDQGY010000014.1:0-33529 GCA_040265175.1 Nannocystaceae bacterium | reverse complement strand
GGTGGCGACGCGGCCCGTGGGCAGTTTGGCCTGGTCTGGCTCGCGGGGCAAGGGTTCGTGAGCCCCAGATCCACGAAGACTTTCACGGCCTCGACATTTTCTATCCGGAAGCCGGTAGATCGCCTCGCGCCGGTGGCTCTTGTCGGCCACTCGATCGAGAAGATCTCCCGTGGAGGAATTATTTTTTTTTCGTGTGGATTTTTTGAGGGTCAAATGACGACGGTGCTGGGGATGACGGCGCCTCAGTGTCTGAACTTGGGTCGTATTTGGGGCATCACGAGTCGCCACTAGCAAAAGCGGGGCCACGGCGAATTTCGATCCCTGATCCGCAACCTAAACGCCGTTGCTTGGAGTCATACCCCGAGATTTTACGTCTCCAGATTTCCCGATACGAGCCACCGGCCCACAAGCCGTTACCTGTGGAAAAATGCGCAAAGCTCGCCTTGCAAACATCTTGCGTGACCACCAGATATTGTGTTTTATAGATGTTCGACCTCAACATCATGGGTCGGTTCGTCCGATCCACTCCGAGGAACTCGCCCATTTATCTCTCGGGCATCCCCCTGGTTTACATCTCTCCGCCCCTTGTCGCCCACATACGCGTCTCACGCACCCCGCTGAACGCCATTCTACGCTCATCTGAACACCTGTATCGGTGTTTTCCAAGCCTTCTGCCGCTTGGACTCTGGTGAACAGGGGATTTTTTGCCCTCAAAATTCAAAAAAAAACCGGCGTCACGCTGCCAAATAGACCCCATCCTCACCCTCCCCATCCTCCCCCCGTCCTCTCACCTCAGAAATTTCTGTCGCCATGCATTTGACCCGTTTGTTTACCTCGCAATCTGACGCTGCCTACGAAGATGTGACCTTCGAGCCGCGCACTTCAAAGATCACCAACCCCGACGGTTCCGTCGTCTTTGAAGCGAGCGATATCTCCGTTCCTCGCGGCTGGTCCCAAGTGGCCGTCGACATCATGGCGCAAAAGTACTTCCGCCGTGCGGGTGTGCCTTCGCGACTCAAGGCGGTGCCCGAGGAGGGGGTGCCCGAGTGGTTGTGGCGCAGTGAGCCCGATCTGAAGGCGCTCGAGGAGCTTCCGCAAGACCAACAGTACGGTGGGGAGACCGACACGCGGCAGGTGTTCAATCGTCTCGTTGGTTGCTGGACGTACTGGGGATGGAAGCACGACTACTTCGAGGACGAGGCGTCCGCGCGCGTGTTTTACGACGAGTTGACCACCATGCTGGCGCGCCAAATGGCCGCGCCCAACAGCCCGCAGTGGTTCAACACCGGCTTGCACTGGGCGTACGGAATTACTGGGCCTGCTCAAGGCCATCACTACGTCGATCCCGACACCGGGGAGCTGATGCGCTCGAAGAACGCCTACGAGCACCCCCAGCCCCACGCATGCTTTATCCAGTCGGTGGGGGATGACCTCGTCGGCGAGAACGGCATCATGGATCTTTGGGTTCGCGAGGCTCGCTTGTTCAAGTACGGCTCGGGCACCGGATCTAATTTCTCAAACATCCGCGGCGAGGGAGAGCCCCTCTCCGGTGGCGGACGCTCAAGTGGTTTGATGAGTTTCCTTCGCATCGGTGATCGGGCCGCCGGCGCCATTAAGAGTGGAGGTACCACGCGACGCGCAGCGAAGATGGTGGTCGTCGACGTGGATCACCCTGACATCGAGAAGTACATCGACTGGAAGGTGGTCGAAGAGCAAAAGGTCGCGTCGTTGGTGACGGGAAGCAAGCTTTGCAACCATCACCTCAACGAGGTCATTCGCGCCTGTCACTCGCTCCCTTCGCAAGGAGACGGTGATGACAGCGATCGGTTCAACCTCAAGGTTAACCGCGAGCTGCGAAAGGCGATCAAGAACGCACGTAAGGATCGCATCTCCGAGAATTACATCCAACGGGCCATTCAACTCGCGAAGCAGGGCGCTCGCGCGTTGGAGTTCCAAGAGTACGACACCAACTGGGACTCCGAGGCCTACGCCACCGTCGCAGGTCAAAACTCCAACAACTCTGTGCGCATGTCCGACGACTTCCTCAAGGCGGTTGAAGACGGAGGCACCTGGGATCTCATCCGCCGTACCGACGGGAAGGTTGCCCGGACGCTCAAGGCTCGCGAGCTCTGGGACAAGGTTGGCTTTAGCGCGTGGGCGTGCGCGGATCCCGGGCTACAATTTGATACGACCATCAATGATTGGCACACCTGCCCCAACTCCGGTCGAATCAATGCGAGCAACCCGTGCTCGGAGTACATGTTCTTGGATGACACGGCGTGCAACCTCGCGTCGATCAACCTGATGAAATACACGCACACCTCTGGCGCGCTCGCGGGAGAGCTGGACACGGACGCGATCCGTCACGCGTGCCGGTTGCTGACGATCGTGCTGGAAGTGTCGGTGCTGATGGCGCAGTTCCCAAGCAAGTCGATCGCGGAACTCTCGTACCGCTTCCGTACGCTCGGGCTCGGGTACGCCAACCTCGGCACCTATTTCATGTGGCGAGGCATCCCCTACGATTCCGACGAAGCGGTCGCGATTTGTGGCGGCGTGACGGCCCTCATGACCTCCTCTGCGTACGCCATGTCCGCGGAGCTCGCAGAGCGCCATGGCACCTTCCCAGGCTACGAAGAGAACCGGACCTCGATGCTCCGGGTGATGCGCAATCACCGGCGCGCGGCCTACAAGGCCGCGGCCTCCGAGTACGAGGAGCTTCAAACGACCCCCGTGGGGATCTCCTCGGCGCAGTGTCCCACGGTGTTGCTCGAGGCGGCGAAGGGCGAGTGGGACCTCGCGTTGAGCCTCGGTGAGAAGCACGGCTACCGCAACGCGCAGGTCACGGTGATCGCTCCCACCGGGACCATCGGCCTCCTGATGGACTGCGACACGACCGGCATCGAGCCTGACTTCGCACTCGTGAAGTTTAAGAAGCTCGCGGGTGGTGGCTACTTTAAGATCATCAACCAGACGGTGCCCTCGGCGCTTGAGAAACTCGGCTATACGGACAGCCAAATTCACGACGTGGTCAATTACGTCAAGGGAGTCGGGACGCTCCGGGGCTGCCCAGAGATCGACCACGCGGCGCTTCGAAGCAAGGGCTTTACGGACCAGGTGATCGAGCAGGTCGAGGCGGAGCTTAACCAGGCCTTCGAGATCGGTTTCGCGTTCAACCGCTACGTCCTTGGCGACGAGTTTTGCAAGGGGGTCTTGGGCCTCTCCGACGAGCAACTTGATGACCCGGGCTTCAGCCTCCTCGAGGGTATCGGCTTTACTCGCCAGCAGATTACGGCCGCGAACGACTACGTCTGCGGCACCATGACCATCGAGGGCGCGCCTCATCTCAAAGATGAGCACCTCGCGGTCTTTGACTGTGCGAACAAGTGCGGGCGTCACGGCGTTCGGTTTATCCGCCCGATGGCGCATGTTCGGATGATGGCCGCCGCGCAGCCATTTTTGTCTGGCGCCATCTCCAAGACGATCAACATGCCCGCTGAGGCGACGGTGGAGGAGGTTCAGGAGGTCTACCTGGAGTCCTGGAAAATGGCGATCAAGGCGATCGCGCTGTACCGCGACGGTTCGAAGCTCAGTCAACCACTGAGTGCGGCCCTCGCGGCTGATGTGTTCGACGATGTGGCGGACGAGGATGAAGCGGTGGCTCCCGAACGTCCCACGGTGGAGAAAATCACCGAGAAACTCGTCTATCGCTACATCGCCAAGCGTCGCCGTATGCCCAACCGTCGCATCGGCTACACGCAAAAAGCGACCATCGGCGGCCACAAGGTCTACATCCACACGGGTGAGTACGAGGACGGCACGCTCGGTGAGATCTTCATCGACATGCACAAGGAAGGCGCGGCATTCCGCTCCTTGATGAATTGCTTCGCGATCGCGACAAGCCTGGGTCTGCAATACGGCGTCCCGCTCGAGGAGTTCGCAGATGCGTTCTGCTTCACGCGCTTTGAGCCCAATGGGATGGTTCACGGGCATAAGAACATCAAGATGTCGACGTCCATCGTGGATTACATCTTCCGCGAGTTGGCGATCTCTTATCTCGGTCGTTACGAGCTCGCCCAGGTGCCGCCAGAGTCGCTCGCGCCGGATACCATCGGCGGAGAAGAAGTCGACTTCGCTGAGGAAGAGGTTGTCGAGGAGCGCGTGTCGACACCAGGACCGCTCAAGTTGTCGAACCAGATGCCCACGTCCTCTGCGTTCTTGTTGGAAGAAAGCGCGGCGAACCGGCGCAAGATCGAGGTCGAGGATCGCACCGCGGAGCTTGGTGCCTCGGCGGCGAGTTCCGCCACCTCCTCAACGCAGAGCCGGGCCAAAACGGAGTTGACCGCGGCCTCGAAGGAGGCCGAGCAAGTGCGGGTGGCGAAGATGAAGGGCTACGAGGGAGACGCGTGCGGATCGTGTGGCTCCTTCACGCTCGTCCGGAACGGCTCTTGCCTCAAGTGCATGAGCTGCGGTGGCACCTCGGGCTGCTCGTAGGTCCTGGAGCCCTGAAGATGCGCCGCCTCGCGAGACCGTGAGGCGGCGTTTGTGCGCGCGCAGCGAGGGGGTCGCGAACGCAGCGCGCCGAGTGCCAGGGTGCCGCGGGGTTGCTCGCCCGGCGCAAGATCTTGGTGGGTGGACCCGCATTGGCGGAGTCGACGGAGTCCCGACGTGATCAAAAGTGGCGCACAACCGCAGCGAAGTATACATAGCTCGCGGAATCCAGTTTCTTGAGTGGTCGATCGTCGGCGTGCTACGGCCATGATGAGGCACCGTGTCCATCCTCGAGCTCATTGACGTCCGGAAGACTTTCATCGCGCACACGCGAGCGCAGGTGGCGCTCGACGGTGTCTCGGTGAGCATCGAGCGCGGCGAGTTCGCATTATTGATGGGCCCGTCGGGCGCGGGAAAGTCGACCATGCTCAAACTTATTTTGGCGCTCGAACGCCCCGATGAGGGGAGCATCAAGGTCGCCGACCGCGACGTCCACCGACTCACCGCAGACAGCGTCCCGTTCCTGCGACGTAATCTCGGCGCAGTATTCCAAGACTTCCGACTGTTGCCGGAGGCGACGCCGGAGGAGAACGTGGGGTTGCCGCTTCGTGTGGTTGGTGTTGGGAACAGCGAAGTTCGTGCCCGTGCGCGGGAGGTACTGCTCCGAATGCACCTCGATCCAGATCTCAAGCGTCCCGTAAAGACGCTCTCCGGCGGTGAACAGCAGCGGGTCGCGCTCGCGCGGGCGCTGGTCACGGATCCGCCGGTACTGTTGGCCGATGAGCCCACCGGGAATCTGGATCCAGATCTAAGTCGAGATATTCTCGATCATCTCGTGGAGATTCAATCTCGAGGCACGACGGTGTTGCTCGCTACGCATGATCCGATCGTACGCTCGTATGTCCCCGTGACCAGGATTTTGCACCTCGACAATGGTCACCTCATCAGTGACGAGGTCACTCCTCGACTTCGAGCGATCAGCGACCAGCATGACGTGGCCGAGTCGTCGGCGGAGGTCGCGTGATGCGTGGCCTGCGAACCTTCGGCTACGTCTTCGTGCGCGGCGTGGCGGGCATGAGGCAAAGTCCGCTCGTCCAGACCGTAGCGGTCCTCACGATGGCCGTCTGCATCTTGCTGCTGGGGACGGCCAGCCTGCTCTTGATCAACGCCCAAGGGATCGTTGAAGGGTGGGGGGTGGACGTCCCGCTCACGGTATACCTCAATGAAGAGGTGGCCGAGGAGGACGCGCGTGCGTTGACGGAGCGCATCGAGGGGCTGCCGGAGGTGACTCAGGCCGAGTTTATCGCGCCGGAGGTCGCACTTGAGCGACTCCAGGAGGGACTCGGAAGCAGCGCGTCGGTCCTCGACGGGGTAGAGGTCCAGATGTTGCCCACAAGCATTGAAGTTTATACGGGGGCGGCGTCGGACGATGAGTTTTTAGTCGCGCTCGCGGGTCGCCTCCGGGATGTGAAGATCGTGGAAGAAGTCGCGACCGTGGGCGCGTGGGCGAAGGCCCTCCATGAGGGTATTGACGCGCTCAAAAGCGTCGCCATCGCGCTGGGGTTGCTCGTCGCGTTCGCGTGCGTCGCCATCTCTTGGAGCACGATCCGTCTCGCGGTCTTCGCCCGCCGCAGCGAAGTCGAGATCCTCCGCCTCGTGGGCGGGACTCGGAGATTTGTCCGCGCTCCATTTGTCATCGAGGGGGCGATTCAAGGGGTCTTGGGAGCGGCCTTCGCGATCACGTTGCTCGCGTTCGCCTTCCACTCGTTGGCCCCCCACCTCGAACGCGGCCTGTCCTTGTTTCTTGTCGCAGGCGCCGTTCGCTTCTTCTCGATGCACGAGATTATCCTCGCCATGTCCTTTGGAGCGCTACTCGGGGTGATCGGAGCCAGGATCGCGGTCGCGAGGTATGTGGAGATTTAGACCGCGAACGCGACGGGTGTCGATCGCGGTAGGCATCTTCGCGTGCCTGTGTTTTTGCGGCGCAGACGCGAACGCAGGCAGGACGCTGGACCGCAGTCTGAAGCACGAACTCCAGCTCGCCCGGCGAGTGGTAGAGATTGAGCGCGGACTCGAGACCCTTCGGACGGAGTCTGCGTCCCTCAAGTTCTCAGAATCGGTGGTGCGAGATCGTGCCATGGAGAGCGTCCGGAAAATTCAGGCGTACAGCGCGAGCCGCGAGCTCGGTGAGCGACGCGCGATGGAACGTACTCGCGCGATGTACAAGCTCGCGCGGGGGGGGATTCCGCGCCTGGTCGTAGAGTCGAGGCTCGAGACAGACGCGCACGGCGAGTCGGGAACCCTTCAGCGTGTTCAGCGAGCGCAGGCGTTGCACCGACTGGTCACCAGTGACATGCGCGTTCTTGAGAGGCACCGACGATCGGAGGCGAGGGCGCAAACGGAGCTGGTGGCGGCCTCGCGGGAGATGGCGACGGCTTCCTCTCTCCACATGATTCGGGAGATTCAAGAGTCAATCTTGAAGGCATCCCTGGATTCGTTGGAGCCCGAGTTGAAGCGTGTGCGGCGAAAACGAGTGCTCGCCCTGTCGTCCGTGGCGGAGGTGACGCCGTGGGAGCGGCGGCTGCTCCGTCAGGTGAAGCGAGAGTATCGCGCGCTCAAGATTGGATATGGACTCGACATGCTCGACGTGGGCTCCCTGGCGCGGCCAGTGCCGGGCAAAATTGTTGGTCGCTATGGCGAATCACAGGATCGGCTGCTCGACCTTCCGGTCTACCGTGACGGCGTCGAGATTCGAGCGACGGGACGCCGACCCTCCGCCGTGGCCGCGGCGAGCGGCGTCGTCGTGGCGGTGGGTGAACTGTCCGGCTTCGAAGAGGTCGTGGTGATCGAGCACCCTGGGGGATATTTGACCTTAACAGGCCATCTGCGTGGAGTCGTCGTGGAGGAGGGGCAGCAGCTTCAGCGGGGCGAACTCCTCGGCAAAGTCGCCGCAAAGCAGGTGAAAGACGGCCTCGGTCGGACCGTGTATTTCGAGCTCCGCCACGGTGAGCGGCCCATCGACCCCTCGCGGTTCTTGCGGAAGTTCTAACTCGGTCCGTCGACGCGGGCGCGTCCGACAATCTTTGAGGTACAGTGCGCGTATGGTCGGCGTCACCGCCTCACGTCGCAGTCGAACCGCGCGAGCCTTGGGACTCGGGCTCGCCCTCGGACTTTGTGTTGGGCCTCTTGCGGAGAAGAGCCTGCGCTGGTTGAACGTGGAGACCGCGGAGGCTGCGGACGGTGTCGAGAGGGGGGAGAACCCATCGCCCCCACCACCGCGCCGATATAGTCGCTACGAAAAGCTGACGAGTTTCGCCCGCTCCCTCGCGCTCATCGAGCGCGAATATGTGCTCCCGGTGGATGGAGAGGCGCTGGTGGAGGGGGCGATGCTCGGGATGGTCGATTCGCTCGATCCACACACTACCTATCTTCCGCCGGACGAGGCGAAGATGCTCCTCGAGGACATCGACGGGAGCTTTGGCGGTGTGGGGATCGTGGTCTCGCTGAGGGCGGCGGAGACAGGACGCTTGCAGCTGGAGATATTGGAGGTCTTGGATGGGGGGCCGGCGAGGGCGGCGGGGCTCGCTGCGGGCGATGTGATCGTCAGTATCGAGGGACGCACGGTCGCAGAGTATGTCGATCTCTTTGAGGCGATTTCGACCATGAGGGGTCCCGTGGGCAGCGAGGTCTCCTTTGGCGTCGAGCGTGAGGGAGACGAACCGCGTGAGGTACGCCTCACCCGAGCGACGATCGAGTCTGAGGCGGTCGCGGTGGAGCGTGTTGGCGACGACGTGGGGGTGATTCGGCTGCGTGACTTTCAAGCGCAGAGCACGGCCGAAGTTCGAGAGGCGCTCCGCGAGCTCGAAGTCGGTCGTCGAGGTGGGGTGAGCGCGCTGGTGCTTGACCTTCGTGACAACGGAGGGGGGCTGCTCGGGGAGGCGATCGGAGTCGTCGATCTATTTTTGTCGCGCGGGATTATCGTGCAGACGCGGGGTCGACAGGGGGTGTTGGTGGCTCAAGCGCGGGCGACCGCCCTCCGCACCTATCGCAAGATCCCCTTGGTCGTGTTGATCAATAAAGGTTCAGCATCCGCCTCGGAGATCGTCGCGGCGGCGCTCCAAGATCACGGACGCGCTGCGATCGTCGGAGAGCGGAGCTACGGCAAGGGCTCGGTCCAGTCTCCGTATGTGCTGCCCAACGGCGGAATTTTAAAGCTGACCACCGCGCTGTACTACAGCCCGAAGGACCGCGTTATTCAGGCGGCGGGGGTGATGCCCGATGTTGTGGCCGACGGGAGCCTCGTGGGCCGCCGGGATACGCGCCCTGACATCGTGCCCGAAGACCAGGTAGAGGGTCACCTCGACCCGGCGAACTTCGGACGCGAGCAGACGAGCCCAGCGCGTCCAGGTCCGGTGAGCGAGGAGGCAGCAGCGCCCACCGAGGAGGAGGTGGCAAGGCGACAGCTTGAGGTCGCCATCGCGCAGGTGAAGCTGATTCGAAAGTTGCAGCGATGACGTGATGGGTGGCGCTCAAGGGATTCGACGCAATCTCGGGTTCGCGCTCGGGCTCATGACCTGCGTGCCGTTATTTTGGTTTGCGCCGCGAGCACCAGAAGCGCCCGCTGAGACCGCGCAAGATCGAGCGGTGACGCAGCGCCGGTTGTCGCTGGCGCAGCGGGACGCGAGCGCGTGGGCCCGCCTTTATGGCGATCGTCATGTTCCTTGGGAGCAGGCCAAGGGCCATTTGTCGATCGTTATCGACGACGTGGGACGCGAGTTTATCTACACCGAACGATTGCTGGCGCTCCCGTTTCAGCTCACGTTTTCCATCGTGCCGGGCGCCCATTATACGGACGGAGTACAGGCGAGGGCGCGCCAAGATCGTCGACGGTATCGCGAGCTCATGTTGCACCTGCCCATGGAGCCCGTCGCGTCGGCGATGATGACGCAAGGTGTCGAGCGTCAAGAAGAGTTTCTCCAGCGCGCCGACTCGCCGGCGGAGCTACGAGCGAAGACGCAGCGCGCGTTTGAGCGGGTTCCCGTCGCGCGTGGATTCAACAACCATATGGGCTCGTCGCTGACGGCGGATGCGGAGGTCATGCGCGTCGTGATGGCCGCGGCGAGGGCCTCGGGGGCGAGATTTTTTCTCGACTCTCGAACCACGGCGGATACTCGGGCCGAGGAGGTCGCGCGGGAGCAGGGCCTTTTGGTGGGCGCGCGAGATATCTTCTTGGATCACGATCCGTCACTGGCAGCGGTCGACGCGGCGCTGACCCGCGCGATCGAACGCGCTAAGCACGAGCCCACGGTGGTCATCGCGCATCCCTCGGCGGCCGTAGTCGCTGCTCTTGAGCGGAGGTTGCCCGAGGCCTTCGCGGATCGCGTCGTGGTCTATCCATTGTCGGAGACGCTCGGACGTGAGCGCAGGGACATCGTGGCGAGCGGCGCCGATGAGGAAGCGTCCGCCGGTCCGGGTCCCGGGGCCTCGAACGAACGCTCAGCGGCCCTGCCGTCGCGCTGAGCCGGCGTGGGATGCTGAGTGTGGGGAGGGGTGCCTAGGACGGCCGCCTCGCCGGCGCTCGGTTTTTTTGTTTTTTTTGGGCGTCCACGCCCGTAGGGGAGCGTTAAGGCCGCGAGCAGCCCCCTCGGCAGCGCCTAGGGCTGCAAAAAAGCGTGAATGACGCTGTTCTCCCCCAGTTGATCCCGGAAGGTGCTTTCTCCTAACCTTGGGCTGATGGCGCTGACGCAACTTGTCATTGAAGACTTCGAGGGTACGCGCACGGTGGTGCCGCTTGATATGGATTCGTTGACGATTGGTCGGGGGTCGGGACACCTGATCCAACTCACAGAGCAAAACATCTCTCGCGACCACGCCAAGCTTTATCTGATTGACGAGGGGTGGGTGGTCGAAGACCTCGGGAGCTTCAATGGAATCAACGTCAACAATGTTGAGGTGAAAGGTCCGGTGTTGCTCCGTGAAGGTGACTTCGTCACCATCGGCGACTACGTCATGCAGCTCGCGGGCGACTCGTCACGTGACACGGTAGAGTTGGTAGGCGCGGGCGCCGCCACGGATGTGATCAACGAGCAGCTCAAGCACGCGGCCGCATCAGGACCGCAGATGGTGGGAGCGCGGACTGACGAGCACGAGGTGAGCGCGACGTTGCCCGAGACCGCACCCTCTGCGATCGCGGACAGCAATACGCCCTTGGATGGCGTGGGTGTGGTCCCCACGCCCACCGTGGATGACGGACTCGACGAGTTTGAGTTTGATGAGGACAGCTCGGGCGGCAAGAAGATTATTTGGGCGATGGTGGGGCTACTCATCATCGTGGGCGGGTGGTACGGCTGGCAGTCAACGAAAGAGGAGGCGGGGTCGAAAAAACCGGCCATTGCCAAGGCGGAGCCGTCAACGACGAAGGATGCACGCGCTGACGAAGCGAAAGAGCCGGAGGTCGCGGTGGCCGACGCGGCGGCGAGCACCGGCACTGGCGGCGGCGACACGGAGGGCGCTGAAGCTGTGACCGCTGGGGACACCGGCGAAACGGGCGCCCAAGAGGAATCAGGAGAGGATCCGGAGGTCGCGCCGGTGGAAAAACCCACGCCTGCGCCAACCCCCACCGCTGCGCCCCGACGAGCATCTAAAAAATCGGGAAGCACTCGTCCCAAGAAAACCGTGGAGAGCGAGCCTGCGCCCGCTCCGGCTCCTGCCCCCGCCCCCGCTGAGGAGTCGAATCCAGTCGTGCAGACCCCGACGCCAAAAGTTGAGAAGCCCGCCCCCACGGCTCCATCGAAGACAGCGTCGGAGCTGCTCGCCGAAGCGCGTAAGGCGGCCATGCTCGGGAAGGCCTCGACAGCCTACGATCTCGCAAAGCAAAGCAACGCAAAGAGCCCCAGCGCAGACGCGGTGCAGCTCATGGCTGTGAGCGCCTGCAAGATGGGAAGCGTGTCCAAGGCGAAGGCGGCGTTCTCGCGATTGTCAGAGAAAAAGAAAAAGTCCGTGCGCTCACTTTGTGAGTCCAAGGGCATCACATTGTAGCGCCGGGAAGCTGGGCTCGCGCAGTTGAAGGGGCGCCCGCACGGGGGCCGAGGATGCCCTGCGAGCCTCCCATATCATCGAGTACCGCTTGCGCGGCGTTGAGACCACACATGCCGTGCACACCCGCGCCGGGATGCGTGTAACTCGAACTCAGATACAAGCCACTCACGGGGGTTCGATACCGAAAGTATGGGAACAGTGGTCGAAAAAACAACTGCCGGTGCCACGCGTTGGAACCACCACCCAAGTCTCCGCCGATGAGGTTGGCGTTCATTTTTTCGAGGTCCGTCGGGTGCGTAATCCGTCGGGCGAGGACACGCCCTCGAAACCCGGGCGCCAGAGCCTCGATCCGGGCGTCGATGCGATCTGCGAATTGCTCCGCATGCGCTTCCCAGCCCCCATCGAGGGTGGGGGGCACGCGGGAGTAGGCCCACAATGTCTGGCCGTCTCCAGGCGCCCGGCTCGCGTCGATGAGGCTTTGTTGCCCAATGACCAAATAAGGGTTGGTCGGGAGCTCGCCACCGCGGACCTCTGCGGTGAAGCGCGTGAGGTCTTCCACACTGTCCCCTGTGTGAACGACGGCCGCGGATCGCGGCGTGGCGTGGGCCCACGGGACGGGGCCGTCAAGGGCCCAGTCCACTTTGAATGTGCCCCACCCTGAGGGGAACGCTCGAGCGAAGCGGACTACGCGACCAGGGAGGTGGGCGCGCTCGATGAGATCGTGAAACAGCGCGGGGACAGAGGTGTTTGCGATGACAGCGTGTCGAGCGCGGATGTCGGTCTCTACGCCATCCCGGTGCACTCGCACGCCGATCGCTTTTCCGCCGTCGACCAGTATTTGTGTGACCCGTGAGCCAAGCTGAACATGACCCCCTGCGGCACTGAATCGATCGACGATGGCGTCGGCGAAGGCTTGGGCGCCACCAACGGGAACGGTGAAGCCCCCCGTGGATGCGGTCACGGCGAGCATATAGCCGATCCCTGCTCCGAAACGATCAGCGGGCCCCACGTCTGTGTGCAGCGCGAGGGCAGGGATGATCCGCTGCGCATCACAGCCGACGAACAGCCGCCGGGAGAGCCGCGAACCCGAGGTCGCAAACAGGCGACCAATTCGGAGGAGGTTGCTGGGGCCGAGCCTCGCGAGGTTGGAGATGTTGGGGAGCGGGCGCAGCATGGCCTCAAACAGCCGGGGTTCGATGGAGCGATGCCACCTCAAGAGGCGGACAAGCCGGTCTGCGTCGGCGGGGTTCGAGATGAGCTCAGGGATACGGTCGAGGTCACGTGTGAGGCCGGCGCATGAGCCATCGGGTGCTGGGTGTGCGCTCTCAATGTTCGCGTTGACGAATTGCAGGCCGGCCTCATCGAGGCCGAGGCCCGCGAGCGCCGGGCTCGATTTGGCGAACGGGAAAAATGCCGCGCCAACATCGTGAACAAATCCAGGTAGCGTCGCCTCGACAGAGCCTAGCGCGCCTCCCCACCGCTGCTGGTTTGTCTCGACCACCAGCACGCGCAAACCGGCACGGGCCAGGTAGGTCGCGCACACGAGCCCGTTGGGGCCTGCGCCCACCACGATCACGTCCGGGTCACCCATCGGGGTCTTTGAGGATGGTTCGTTCATCCGACTTAGAGGTGCCGTAAAGGCGGGTTCGGGTGCCGTTATCGAATCGACACTTCGGTCATGTAGGTCTTCGCGACCGTCTCATCTTCAAGGTTCACCATGCACACGAGCGCGGTGCCGTGCTGACCGTCAAACTGTGTCACGAGCCAGAACTCGAGGGTCCATGTGTTTTGGTCAGTCATGAGTGGGGGGCTCCACCCCATGAAGATGGGACCTCCTAGGTTCTCCGATCGACGCTGTGCGTCCGCCCGCTGAAACGCTTGGTGCTCGGCGAGTACCCCCAGCGCTTTGCTCAAATCTTCATTTTGTACCTTCTTCCGCCACTCGCTCTCGAAGCGCGTGTCGAGCACGTTTAGGCTCTCGAGCTCGATGACAAAGTGATACCGCTCGCTCGCCGTAAGGTCCTCGTAGTCAGGAACGTCAAACTCTGGGAAGAGGTTGTCTTGCTCGATGGTCTGCGAACGTGCGCGAAGCTGCGTAACCAGTTGCCGTGACTCGTGTTCGGTGTACGACGCGAAGACGCGGGCCGAGATAAACTTTGAGGGCAGATGATGGTCCCAGTCGATCACTGCGCGAAGGGAATCGTACTGGTTGCCTCCGAAAGGGAGCAGCGATGGAATCTTCTCAAGGATCGCGGTGAGGTTCTCGCTGTCCTCAACAAGGCCTTGGTCGCGAAGCCGTACATGAATGAGGGCGTCGGAGAGCAAGCGTTGTCGCTGGCCTTGAAGTGGCTCCGTCGTCATTTCCTTCTCCTCTCTGGCCGGCGAGCGATGACCGCTCCCCGAATCGCTTCAATGATGTCCCGGATTCGCTGTCGATCCAGTTTCAAGCTCGCGGGGCTCACGACCAGGCGGCTGCTCACCGGGAAGATGGTCTCGACCTCTACGAGATCGTTTTGTCGCAGGGTCTCACCACTCTCGACGATATCGACAATTTGGTCCGCGAGGGTCGTGAGGCAGCCAAGCTCGACGGAGCCGAACAGTGGGATAATTTCCGTCTCGATCCCTTTGCTGCGGTAGTGGCGCTCAGCGACCGTGGGGTACTTGGTAGCGATCTTTAGCAGGGTACCAGCGGTCGCTCGGGTGCGGGCGTCGCGGGGCTCCGCCACACACATGCGGCATCGGCCGATTTCAAGATCGACCGGCTCGTATAGATCCCGCGCCTGTTCCTCGAGGGTGTCACGGCCGACGATCCCAAAATCGGCGACACCGTAGCCGACATAGGTGGGGACATCTGTCGGTTTCACGAGGAGGACCCGATAGTCCGCGCCGATTTCGTAGTCGAGTCTGCGATCGCCGGTCTTGGCGATCCCCTCCAGGGAGAGCCCCGCCTCCGCGAGGATCGGGGCCGCGTCCTTGATGATGCGGCCCTTGGGGAGGGCGAAGGTGAGTCTCCTAGCCATGACCGCCACCCACTCGTTGGATATTGGCGCCGAGGGACTTGAGCCGAGTTTCGATGGCGGCATAGCCTCGGTCGAGATGATAAACGCGCCGGAGTTCTGTCCGTCCTGAGGCGACGAGGCCCGCGAGGATGAGGGATGCGCTCGCGCGAAGATCGGTGCACATCACCGAGGTACCGTTCAATTTCGTTGGCCCACGAACGATGGCGCTGCTCCCATTGACGACGATGTCAGCGCCCAAGCGATTGAGCTCCGGCACGTGCATGAACCGATTCTCAAAGATCGACTCGGTGATGATGCTCTGTCCTTGCGCCTGGGTCGCCAGCAGCATCATCTGAGCCTGCATGTCCGTGGGGAATCCGGGGTGTGGACGTGTCTCGAGATCGATGGGTTGTATGACGTCGGGGCCCTTGACCCGCAAGCCTTCGGCGGTGGGCTCGAGATGAACCCCTGCGTCCTCGAGCTTGGACAAGACCGCGTGCAGGTCGTCCACGGGAGCGTCGCGGATCAGCACGTCACCTTTGGTGACGGCGGCGGCGATCATTAAGGTCCCGGCTTCGATGCGGTCGGGCATGACCGCATGGTCAATACCAAAGAGCTCATCCACGCCTTGGATTTCGATGGAGGAGGTACCCGCACCAGAAATCTTCGCGCCCATCTTGTTGAGCACGATGGCGAGCTCACGCACCTCAGGCTCGCGGGCCACATTCTCGAGCACCGTGGTTCCATGAGCCAAGGTCGCGGCCATCATCAGGTTTTGCGTGCCGCCAACGGTGACCTTGTCAAAGATGAAGCGTGTCCCGATGAGCCGAGGCGCCGAGAGTTCGACGTAGCCGTGGACAAGCTCAACCTTCGCGCCGAGGGCTTCGAGCCCTCGGAGATGTTGATCGATAGGGCGCGCACCGATGGCGCATCCACCCGGCAGGCTGATTCGGGCGCGACCGTGGCGTGCCAGCAGCGGTCCCATAACTGTGACCGACGCGCGCATGGTTTTGACGAGATCGTAGGGGGCCTCGAGACCGTGCTCTGCGACTTTGCTCGGATCGATTTGCAGCGAGCCGTCATCAAAGGCGATGTCGCAACCGAGGTGACCGAGCAGACGATTCATGGTGCGGACATCGGTGAGCGGCGGACAACGACGGATGCTCGAGGGATGGTGAGACAGGAGGCTCGCGCACTGGATGAGGAGCGCCGCGTTTTTGGCTCCATTCACGGGAATTTCTCCGCGTAGAGGCGCGCCGCCTTCGATGAGAATTTTGTCCATAGGTCGGTGGTTCGGCGTCGCACGACGCGGGGCCTGTTCTACCCAAGGCGCGTGGCTCCTTGCCAATGTCCGGCGTCGAACCTACGAGATCTCCACAACAAATAAGCCAAACGCGGTCTTCGCGCGCCCCTTGGGTGGGTTTATGTAGGATAATGTCATGAAATTTGGTGAAAAGTACGAATCGCGCGACAGTGTGTGCATGATGTCCTCGCGACGCCTTCTCATCCTCGGTCTTTCGCTCTCGTCTTTCGCGCTCTCTGATGCCCGCGCCGCCGACCATGTCGCGGGTCTTCATTCCTCATCGACTTCTTCCTTGGGCATCTCGATGTTTGAGGAGGAGCCCGAGGCGGTATGGCCCCTCGAAGTCGAGTGGGAGATTCTCGACCTCGCGCGTCCCGGGATCGCGCCACGCCGCGGTCGCGTGGTCACCAAAGCTGGCCGGGTGACTCGGCTCACCGAATCTATTTCACACGCTCGCGGCCAGGACACCTTCGCGTTGCAAGTGTCCGCGCGAAATCATGCGCGTCACCAAACAGAGCTCGAGTACGAACTTCGTGTGTCTCGCGCGGAGTGGGAGACGCTCTCGCTTGATGGCTACTTCAAACATCGACTCGGCGTGGGTCCTGCGCCGACCCTAGGAGAGGCCGCAACCCGGGCGTCGCGTGCCGACATCGTGGCTGGGGCGGACCTCGTCGCGGAGCAAGAAGTAGAGATTGATGGCATCCCCTATCTCGTTCGCATTCGCGCGCGGAGTCTGGCGGGTTGAGGCGGAGCGCCCGCCGCTGGTCTGCGCACCCTAGGATACGCATAGGGGCCGTCGCAACCGTTCACAGTGGGGGCTGCGGGCCCTCGCGATGGGCCCCTCAAGCTCATCAGTTTGCCTGGGAGCAGGTGGCGTGAGGTCGCCAGATACGCTCATGTCGCGAGGCTCAGCAGAGTCGCCGAAGCCACAAATAATTGAAATTTCCTGCGAATGGGTTAGGGCAAGAGTAGATGCGGAGCCAGTGAGCACATGATGCGTAGATCTCGAAGATTCCTTCCCCAGATTTGTGGTGTGGCGTTCGCGTCGGCGCCCTTGTTTTGCAGCACAGGCTGTCTCGTGACGACCTCCCAATTCCAGCAACTCCAACGCGAGGTTTCGACCTTGAACGACCGCGTGGAGGCGAGAGACAAGGAACTCCAAGAGTCGTTGGCGCGCGCCAAGCAGCAGTCAGACGAGCTCGATCGTGTACTGCGATCCCGCGCTGCGTCGTTGGGGGTCAATGTGGACGATCTCGGACTGGATGTGGCCCAGCTGCGTGGTGAGACTGAAGACGCCCGCAACGACATCGCGGCGCTGCTTTCTGAGACTCGGGAGCTCCGAGCAGGGTTTGACCAGCGCGTGGCCGATCTTGAGCAGCGACTGAATCGCGAGACCGAAATACCTGAGGGACAGATCGCGCTGAAACGAGAGGCCGATCGCCTTTTCAAGGCAGCGGACTGGCCACAAGCTCGCCGCCTCTACCGAATTTATCTCTCGCGGTATCCAGGCGGAAAGAAGGAGGCTGAGATTCGTTTCAGCATCGGCCAGACCCTCTACAACGAGAATAAGCATCGGTCCGCGCTGAGCGAGTTCTATTGGATCGTACAAAACGCGCGGACGGACCCCGCCATCTACAACGCGCTCTACTACTCGGGTCTCGCGTTCTCGAAGATCGGCCAATGCGACAAGGCGATCGCCTATTTCGACGCGCTGGTCGCAGACTCAAAGGCGCCGGCGAAATATCAAACCTTGGCCGCCGACCAGATTAAGATTTTGCAGGCAGACACGGGAAAGATCTGTACTGGGCGCAAGGCAGACGGCGGCCGCTCGGACGAGACGACGACCGAAGATTGACGCGTGAACACGCGGACGGACTCTCGGTGGCGAGGGTTCGCGCCGCCGGGAGGATGCTCAGCTGCGCAGGTAGCTCTTCAGGGAGTCGATGCGCATGACGCCGCGAACGCAGGCGTCTTGCTCTGGCTTCGGCGGATTCTTTTGCTCCAAACAATCGACGCACACATCGAAGGTGGCGGTCGCAGGCTCTAGGCTTTTGAGCCACGCCAGGGCGATTTCTCGGGCATCTTCCTCGGTGCGGGCCATGACCGTGAGGTCGGTGGTGTAGCCGCATGCATCGGCGGGCCAATGGGGCGGTGGATCATCTCCACCGCGCGCTTGGGCCTTGATTCGGAATCGCTGTCCTTCGTCCGAGGTCCCGTAGTCAGCGCGGTTGAGGGTGTCGAGGATGTGCGGGGTGATCCAGTCGCGTTGCCCCGCGACCCTAGCGACCTCCCGTGCCTGCTCGAAATGCTCATTTTGCCAGAGGCACTCAAAAATCTCCTCGATGACCAAGCTGGCGTAGGCGACCCCGATGCTCTCTGTTGCGCTAAGGTCGATGAGGCAGTCCAGCCCCTGATGGAGGAGAGACACGCCGCCTGATTTGCCTTGGTGAACGGTCCATGTCCCGAGAACGGCGAGCGTGAGAGGGTTGTCTGGCTCCGCGCGAAGGGAGCGGTGCATCGCCTCAATGGCTGCGGAGAGGTCTTCGTTTCGGTACAAGGTGATCGCTCGATTGTACCAAGCGCCGGGGTGCTCAGGATCGATCGACAAGGCGGCGTCGAATTGTTCCATCGCCACGTCGAGCTGGTCGAGGTCTGAGAGGCAGATTCCGTGCTCGACCAAGGCGTCGACGTGCACGGGATCCTCCTCAAGGAATTCACCGTACAACGTCTCTGCCTCGTCAATTCGTCCTGCGCGACGGAGCAACGCGCCGAGGGCCATGTATGGCTCCGCCATGACGAAGCCGTCTTGTTGGGCGGCGATGGACTGTCGGTAGCAAGCCTCGGCCTCACCCTCTTCGTCGAGTCGCTCAAGGATCGCGCCGAGATTGTAGCGCTGCAAGATTCCCTGAGGCTCGATGTCGACGGCGACGGCGAAGGCCTCGCGCGCGTCCTCCAACTCTCCGTGGATGTCGTAGACATTTCCGAGCGCGATCAAGATGTCGGGCTCGCGGGGGAACTCTTGAGCGGCGCGACATGCCAGCGTGAGGGCGGCGTCAAAGTCTCCCGTCTCGCACAGCGCTCGGGTCCACATGCAGTAGGTTGGAATTCGATCGCAGGCGGGCATCTCAGGCTCCCAGCAATTACGCAGGAGGCGGAGAGCGGAGTCCGACGCTCCTTGGTCGAGGAGCGACGCGATGGCGTCGAGCTTGGTCAGCATGGTTGGGCAGCGAGGAAGCGAGGAGGCGCGCCTCTCTCTCTATTTTTTGCACCTTTGGACCCTCGTTTCAACGCCCAACGTTCGCGGAACGAAAATCAGTCGGTCACTGTTTCCATTTGTGCGGAGTCGCCGCTGCGCGCGTGCGCAGAGGTGCACACCAGCGCATGCGAAAGGGCGCGCGCTGCGGCACCCGAAATTAAGGCCGGAGGCCGACTCGATCTTCGACGAGTCTCACAAAGAGGCGTATCGCTGTGGGGATCAGCCGGTCATCGAAGTCAAAATCAGGATGATGGCAGCCGGGTGTATCGCTGTTCTCTCCTGCTCCAAGGAAAAAATAAGCTCCGGGGACGCGCTCCGTGAAGCGGCCAAAGTCCTCTGCGGCGGCGAGAGGCAGCCCGGCGGGGCTGACCGCAGTTGGACCTAGAATCGCCTCCGCTGCCTGACGGACGGCCTCCGCGCAATCCGCGTGATTTACCAGAACAGGATACAGCGCCTGGATCTCGGGCAGGATTTCCACACCGTACGACTCGGCGATTCCACTGCACACGGCCCGGATCCGGTCGACCACATTCGCGGCGACGCTGGTGTCGAAGGTTCGAAGTGTCCCAGTCAATCGGGCGCGGGCTGGGATCACGTTGTTGGCCTCTCCTGCGTGGAAGGTGCATACGCTCAATACGGCGGCGTCCGTGGCGCTGATGTTGCGCGATACCACGCTTTGAAGCGCGGTGACCAAGGCGGCGCCCGCGACGACAGGGTCGCGGGTGACCTGCGGCTGGCTCGCGTGACCCCCGACCCCGCGAAGCTCAATGACGAGGTCGTGCACCGACGCCATCACAGCGCCTGCGGATACGCGGGCGGATCCGTAGGGAAATCCCGGCCAATTGTGGAAGGCATAAATCTCATCGACGCCTTCGAGCGCGTCCTCCTCCACCATGACGCGCGCGCCGCCACCGTTGACGCCTTCCTCCGCGGGTTGAAAGATCAGCCGGACGTTCCCATCCACCCGTTCGCGCATGCCCGCGAGAATCGACGCAGCTCCTAACAGCGCGACCGTGTGCCCGTCGTGACCGCACTTGTGGGCTCGACCATCATGGACAGAGCGGTAGGGGAGGTCCGTGTGCTCCTGCATCGGGAGACAGTCCATGTCCGCCCGCAACGCGAGACACCGACCCGATCGACCAGGATTGAGGTCGGCGATCACACCAGTAGTCGCGCACGGTCTTGGTTCAAATCCATGACCGCGGAGGTACGCCATGACCCGCCGCTGGGTCTCATGCTCCTCGAATCCAAGCTCAGGGTGTCGATGGATCTCATGACGAAGACTGGTGAGAGGAGAGAGCAGCGCAGAGATCTGGGCCTCGATGGGTGGCATGCCCCGAGCGTACCAGGCTCACGTCGTCCGACGTGTATGCGGTCGTGTGGCCCCTGTCCAAGGCTAGGAGCGGTCGCGACTGCCTTGGGCCTCGGCGATCTCTCGCACGATGGCGTCGGCGGACGCGGCTGGATCTGGTGCCTTCATAATCGGCCGCCCGATGACGAGGTGGCTCGATCCGGCGGCGATGGCCTCTGTGGGAGTCATCACCCGTTTTTGGTCGCCCGTGGCGCTCCCCGCTGGACGGATCCCCGGCGTGATCAGCATGAGTCCTGGTGCGACGGACGCGACCTTGGAGACCTCGTGAGCGCTTGAGACGACGCCGCGGCATCCTGCTTCTCGGGCACAGATGGCGCGCATGGCGACCAGCTCTTCCGTGGAGCGGGAGTGACCAGCCTCTTTGCAAGCGTTGGCGTCCTGACTCGTGAGGACGGTGACGGCGAGGATGCCGAGCGCATCTTCAGCAGCGTCGACGCACGCTCGCAGGTGGTCGACGCCTGAGCCCGCGTGCACGGTGATGAGATTCGCACCGGAGGAGCGGGCAGAGCGAATGGCACCCGCCATGGTGTTGGGAATGTCGTGAAGCTTGAGATCGAGGAAAATACCGAGGTTCGGGTGGCGTTCTCGAATTTCGCGGACGACCTTTGGACCCTCCGCGACAAAGAGCTCTAGACCGATCTTGAGCATCCCAACGTGGTCCGCGAGGCACTCCGCGGCGCTGAGCGCTCGCGGGAGGTCGGGGACGTCGAGAGCGACGATGAGGCGTTCACGCGCGGCTTCCAGATCCATGAGCGCCAGGTCTAGCGCGCGGGCTGTTGAGAGTGCAAGCTAGTTGGGTGATGGGAGATGAGGACCCTTACAAGGGTACATTTGCGCTGCTTGAGGATGCGGTCGCCGGGGGCGTCACTCCCGGATGCGTGGCGCTGGTCTGCCGGGCCGGCTCCATCGAATACCATGAGGCCCACGGTGTCCTCGCAACCGACGCGCGGTCGAGCGTGCGGGATGTGGCAGTCCAACGAAACACTCGCTACGATCTTGCTTCCCTCACGAAGGTCTTGGCGACCACGACGCTCGCCGCGTTGTTTGTGAGCGAGGGGAGGGTGAGGCTTGATGACGAGGTGCCGGCGCCGTTCCGGGGTGGCTATCCCGGCGTCACGCTGCGGGATCTGCTGGCCCACGAGGGAGGCTTTCCGGCCCATCGAGAGTTCTTTGCACGCGAGGCGCTGCACTCGCGTGAGGCGCTGCTTCGCGCGATCGCAGACGAGCCTCGCGAGGCCTTACCCCGCACGCAAGTGACGTACAGTGACCTGGGGTTTATGAGCTTGGGAGCCTGGCTCGAGTATCTCGGAGGAGATCGTTTGGACCGACTCTTTGCTCGCTCCCTCGCCCCGTTGATTCGTGAGGAGACCGCGGCGGTACCAGACCTCGCGTTTCGGCCGACCGACGGGGGCGCGCTGTCGTGGGAAGATGAACGGATCGTGGCGCCGACCGAGGTCTACGAGCCGACGCGAACGGGAGCGCTGAGTCATGAGCCTGTGCGCGCGAGCTCGCAGGGCGTCGCGCACGGCTACGTGCATGATGACAACGCGTTTGTGATGGGTGGGGTGGCGGGGCACGCGGGCTTATTTGGCACGGCGGAGGCGGTGCTCGAGGTGGCCCGCGGTTGGCTTGAGCTTCGAATCCCGGGGCTAGACCGGAGCGTGCGGGACGCATTTTGGGGGTGGTCCTCTACGTTGAATTCACCCCGCAAGCTCGGTTGGGACGGCGTATCGCCCGACGGCACTGGTTCCACTGGAGATGCGATCCATCCGTCGAGCGTCGGGCATCTAGGGTTCACCGGTTGCTCACTTTGGATCGATCCGAACGCGCGCGCGATCTACATCCTCTTGACCAATCGCGTGCATCCGAGGCGGGGGGACGTCGCTGGAATTCGCGCGCTTCGTCGGGCATTTCACGCGACCGCAGCTCGCCGCTACGGGGGCTAAATCCACCCGGTTCGCGGAGCGTGTATCGCGGCGCTCAGCGGAGGATGTTCACGCCCCGGTAGACGGTCCAGAACGCCTGCGCGGGCTTGCGGCGGAGTAGCTCACGTGGCTCGATTTTTAGAGAATCCGCCAACGACCGAAGCGCCGCCGCGATCCCAGGAAGCCGAAGCGCCTCAATTTGTGTGGCCACTTCGACCGGACGGAAGACCTCACCGGAGGGCATAAACCAGGCCATGATGGCGTCTCCAATGTGCAGGGTCTCGAAAGCTTTTTTGTCCACGAAACGTAGCGACTCGTGCGTGAGGACGTCACATCCGTCAAATTGCCGATTGCCCTCGTGTCGATGGGTGATCTCGACGACTCGAAAGGTCGCCGCAGAGAGGGCGTCGAGTGCTCTTCGTTGGTTCGCGTCTGGTTTGAATCCATAGCCTCGAAACATGTCCAGGACTCGAATCTGATTCTGGTCGCGGTAGCCGAGGACAAAATAGGCGAAGAAAGCGGCGCGAAGCTCGGGGAGCTCGACCTCGTCTCGAGATGCCATGCCGAAGAAACCCTGCGCCACGCTTGTGATGAGTGACTCAAAGCGTTGCTCGGAGAACGCGCGGACCTGCGCCATTACTTGTTGGTAGGCGCGCGGGTTGACCTTTGGCGCGGGAGGCTTGGAGCTGTCTGCGGGGTCGGAGATCGCTTCAGTCTCGTCCGATGTTTTGGCTGGGCTCGCGGGGGGAACGGAGTCGGATACGGGGGCGTTCGCGGTGTGCCCGCGGCGCTTTCGACGACTTGATCCGGATGAAGTTGCCATCGACTACTCCAACACACACACGTTCAGCTCGCACCGCCGCTCAATATTGCAGTCGGCGTCTACTTTGCACTCCGCGCAGGCCTCGGGCACGAGCCCGTCGACGGTGACCCGCTCCAGCACCACGGCTTGGGTGTCGCCAGGCAGCCGGGGCGCGAGGGGGATGGACTCGCTCGCGAAACAATCGACACCGCCAGATTTGGCGGCGGCGCTGATGGAGTATTGACCCCAGATAGACACGGGGCCATCGACGGAGTTGGTCGTGCATGGGATGAGGAGGGCGCCTTGCGCGTTGGTCGTGCCCTGCGCATCGAATCCCGCGGAGGGGACGGGGACGCCATCCTCGTCGAGGACGAGGAATTCGATCTCGTCGAGGATGAGGGTGCCACCAACGCTCGACGATGGCGTGCACTGATGCAGGCTGTCTTCGAAGACGAAGCGCGCAGACATCGGGAGCTCGATGGGGGGGGTGAAGGAACTCGCCGGAAAGTCGATCAAGATCTCGGCGGCGATGCCAGAGGTGGTCGCGATCTCAAGATCGGTGGTCTGCACCTCAGTCAAGAGGCTCCCCTCCGAGTTCACCGCGCGCGCTCGGAGTTGATAGGCGCCGGGCTCAAGCGTCTCGTTGATCACTCCAAAATCAACGGAGTTGACCTCACAGTCCTTCGTGATCTCCGTAACCGTCACGCCCTGATCATCGACGATGTCGACGGTGACGGCGTCGACACCGACGATGGCACAACGAAAAGCTGGGTTGTCCTGGAAGAAAGTGACGTCGACGAGGAGCTGCGAGGAGAGCTGGTCGCCGTCCTCAGGACCCGCCGGGTCCGCCACGCAGGCGTTGTCGAATCGATCGATGAGGCCATCCACATCGTTGTCGATGCCGTCCGCGCATTCGGGGGGGACGCTCAAAACGATCGGGGCGGTGAGGTCGACAGTGTCACCGTCTGTGAGATTGATGTTGAAATAGGTGAACCCGGTGCCTTCGGGCAGGGCAGAGTCTAGCGGCGCGAGCCCGACCCACTCATTGCGCGATCGGTCGAGGGCGCGCAACTCGACCGTGTGAAGACCCGAGACGTCGAGAGCGGGCCCTGGCAGGAGATAGCTCGGATCTTCCATGGAGGGAGCGAAGCACGGGAAGGTCTTGGTCCCGACGACGTCCCCTGAGCGTTGGCTCACCACCCGCGCCTCGACATAGGCGACGCCGGTCTCGCTGCAGTGCTGCGCGGTCGTGATGGACACGGCTGGCTCCTCGCCCCCGGCGCGCTGGAGCTCCCACCTGAACTCGAAGGAGGGCTCTTGCTGGCACGCGGCGCAAAGCAGCAGCTGGGAAACGACGGTGATGCGCGTCGCCCGACGGATCACGCGGGGCTGAACGCGGGGTTGGGACTTCGTACGCACTCCTCGGCTTAGTAGCAGGGACCGCAGCGGAGATCCAGCGTGTGAGGTGAGGCGCGCCTTGGGCCTGCGTACCGGCTCCCCCTAGGGCGCTGCGCAAGCATCGAGGTCCAGGAAACCGGCGCTCTTGGGGCTCGCGGACAGGTCTATGCCGTAGGCGATGAACTGCATCACTTGGAGGTCGACAGTTCGCCCGGCGCCCACCTGCCGAAACTGCGGACCGGGGCCCGTGATGCATTCGGGTCTGGGGACGAACGAGGGGCTGGAGTCTTCGGGGACGATCACCGGGAGCACCGTCATTTTGTAGTTCTCTCCGTCCGAGCCCGGGACCTCCGTCAAGCTGCCCCGCAACTGATCGCAGTCAAAGGTTTGTTCTTGGACCAGGCACTCTGTGTCGCAGTCCTCACGCTCAATGACGAGCCGAACTGAGATCGAATACGGCAACTCCTCCCCCAGGCTGCCACGACCAGAGAGTCCGCAGGTGTTGTCACGATCTCCCTCCGGATAGGTGAGTCCGTCGAGGTTGGCGTCGACGAACTGCCAGTTGAGCTCTACGAATCCCTCGTCTCGCCCGCACGCTGGGAGCATCAACATGCAACCGGCCGCGACAGCCGAGAGCGCGGCCCGTCGAATGGGTCGTGCGCTGCCTTGTCGGAGGTACGTGGGTCCAGCGCTCATAGAGGGAGTGTAGTCAACGGGCGGACGCTTTGCCCAAGATTAGAAAAAAAACGAGGGATCCCGCGGTGGACACGGGCTCTCGCGGGCGTGTAGCCTCCAAGGGTGCTGATGCCCGCCTCCCTCTCGGACCTCTCCTCATGGATAGCCCCAGGCATGCTTGTGGGCGAAGTTGATCTTTACAAGCTCCTCGCGGCATCCAAAGGAGTCGTACTCGGGGTCGTGATCATCTTGCTGACGCTCGTCGCGCTGACGATTTATGTGCTGCTGTACAAGCTAATTCACATCAGCATGGCGCACTCACAGTCCGTCACTTTCTTGGATCGATTTTGGGAGTCAAAGCGACTCGATGACATCTTCACGGTCGCCGAGGAACTCAAGCAGAGCCCGTTGGCCGCGATGTTTTGTGCGGGCTATATCGAGTTGAGCAAGGTGAAGCAGGGGCAAAGCGCCTCTGGACAGACCATGCATGACAAGGTCGACGATACGACCAATATTGAGCGAGCGCTGTCACGGGCGCGGCTGGCCTCGCTGACGAGGCTCGAGAATCTCCTCCCGTTTTTGGCGACCGTTGGCGCGTCCGCGCCGTTCATCGGGTTGTTTGGCACGGTCTGGGGAATCATGGACGCGTTTTTGTCGATCGCGGAGGCTGGTCAAGCGGAGCTTTCCGAGATCGCGCAACCGATCGCCGAAGCGCTCGTGACAACCGCGCTGGCGTTGGCGAGCGCCGTCCCTGCCGTTGTCGCGTTCAACTACTTTAATCGGCGCTTGAAGGTCCTCTCGGCGGAGATGGCGACCTTCGGCAATGATTACCTCAACATCATTCGCCGTCATTTTTTCTAGGAGCACGGGTCAACATCCATTGAAGAGAGCCGCAACATGGCTGGAATGATCAGCAGCGACGGGTCGACGAGCGGGGATGAGCCGCTCGCCCAGATCAACGTCACGTCGTTGATCGATGTGATGTTCTGCTTGTTGATCGGTTTCATGGTCGCCACGCCCCTCATGCAGCAGGAGAAACTTCCGATCGACCTGCCGAAGGCTCGCGGCGCGGAGATCTCAGAAGAAGAGTTTGAATATTCAGTGATCTCCATCGACGCGCGCGGGCAGGTCTTTGTGGGCTCTACGCCGCTCTCCACAGACGCGTCAAGGATGCTTGAGCAGCTCGAGAGCAACACCAAGCTGAAAGACGATGGCGTGGCATTTATCCAGGGGGACAAGACCGTTTCCTACGAGAAGATCGTAGATGTATTGGTGGCCCTCCAAAAAGCAGGCGTTGAGAAGATTGGTTTTGTCACCGATCCACGGAAAGGGGTCCCCTGATGGCGACGCCGGGGAATCGTTGGTATCGGATGGCGTTCGCGCCGGTTGAGATGCTGGTGGCGGAGGTTCGCGCCATGTTTGACGTGCCGCGCGCCATGCTGGGAAGCATCCTCGGGACCCTCGTCTTTTGCGGTGTCTCCATCGCCCTCGTGTTGTGGGCCCCCTCGTCCGAGGCGGCGGAAGACGAGGGCCCGACCCTTGAATTCGAGCCGGGCGCCCTCGTTCGTCTGGGGCCCAAACCTGAAGAGCTCCCCGAGAAAATTATTGTGGAGGAGAAGGTCGCGGCGGCACCTAGCGAAGAGAAGGAGGTGGTGACGGAGAAAGAGCTGCTGCCGCCGGAGAAAAAGACGCCTCCAAAGCCCAAGAAGAAGAAGAAGATCAAGAGCAAAGAGGCGCCCGATCCAAACAAGCGGGACGCTAAAGAGGCCGAGCGCAACCAAGAGAGTAATACGCCGCATGACGACCTGCCGACCGTGGAGGAGCTTCCTGGAGATCCGTTCGGAGATCCTTCGGGTTGGTCCGATCTGATGAAAGACGGTGACCCGTGGGCGACGGCCGTGATGGCCCAGCTCAATAAGCTGCAGTATCCAAACTTTGGGGGAAAGTCGGGGACCGGGAAGTTCAGGTTTAAGATGCAAATTTGCGCGAACGGAACCGTGAACAAGGTGATCAAATCCGGCAAGAATGCGAGCACCGGTAATGTCACCCTCGACCAGGCGATGATGGCGGAGATCGAGCGAATGAAAATTCCCAAGCCGCCGCCGAAGGTTCGCAAGCAGATGAAGAGCAACTGTGTTTTCTTGAAGTACACCTTCGGCTGGGACGCGAGCGGCAGAGTGCGCTAAACGCACCCTGCCGACCGTTCGAAGAGCATCCTCGGGCGCCGGGTGGCAGAACTGCGGACTTTTCGCGGTTTGAATCTTCGGCCCTTTCAAAGCGTCTGTTCGAGGGATGACGAACCGCGCACAAGACGGGTATCTTCGGGGCACTCTGGGGTCCGCAGTTCGACGCGGTGCCCTCACCGAGGAAGTCACGGAATGAAACGAACGATAATCGGAATCACGGTGCTCTCTTCTGCGCTGATTTTTGGTGCTCACTGGGCTGCTCAACCCACCGCGTTGGCGAACACCGTCGGTGTCGATGGCCAAGAAGTGGGTGTTGGAAGGGGCGCTCGGCTACCGAGGATCGCGATTACGGCGGACGGCAAGCTCGGTGAGGTGCTGCGCAAAAACGCGGCGCTCTCTAGCGGATTCGAAGTGATTGAACGGAAGAGTATCCCGAGTTCTCTCGTCCGTTCGAAAGGCTACGATCCCGCCGCGTGGGCGAGCGTGGGCGCGGACGTGGTGGTGATTGTGGATGCCTCTGGCTCGCAGGTTAAAATTCGCATGTTCGAAGAGCGCGGCGGCAAAAAGGCGGTCCTCTCGAAGTCGTATCCCGCGAGCAATCCGCTGAAAGCTGCGGACAAGTTTATGAATGACGTAGTCGAGCGCTTTACGAACGATCGCGGTGTCTTCGGTTCGCGAATCGCCTACGTTCGAACTCGACGTGATCCCCGCGTGAGCAAGAACGTTCAGACGGTTGAGATGAACGGTGAGGCGCCGAGCGCGGTCACCTCGAATCGCTCCCTCAATGTGTTGCCGTCGATTGGGCCTGGGGGAGAAGTTCTTTTTACGAGCTACGCGAAGCGAAATCCGGACTTGTGGATGAGCAGTGGAGGAGGTCCCAAGCGGGTCAGTTCGTTCAGCGGGCTCAACACGGGAGGCGTGATGAGCCCGACGGGCTCGAGCATCGCGGTGACGTTGTCCAAGGACGGGAACCCCGAGATTTATACCCTCAGTCGATCTGGGGCCGTCAAGGCGCGCTTGACCAAGAATAAAGCCATCGATGTATCTCCCACGTGGGGACCGGGGGGGCAAATCGCGTTCGCATCGAACCGTGCGGGGGGTGTCCACGTGTACTCGATGTCGGGCGGAGGAGGAGGTACGAAGCGGCTCACAAAGAAGGGCGGCTACAACCAGACGCCGGACTGGTGCCCCGCAAAATCGTGCGCGGAGTGGGTCGTCTACGCGGGCCGTGACGGCTCGAATCGATTCGATATCTTTAAAGTCTCCACCAAGACCGGCGAGACCAAGCGGTTGACACAAAGCTCGGGTCGAAACCTTGATCCCTCGTGGAGTCCTGACGGCCGCCTGATCGCGTACTCGAAAGAGGGCGGGATCTTTGTGGCGAATGACGAAGGAAACAACCAGATCAAGATCGCGCGGGGAGGCACCTCGCCGGACTGGGGCCCTCGAGTCGAGGGTTACTGAGGGGCCCGCAGGCGCGTTGATGCGGGCCGTGGTCGATATCTGGAGCAACTCGCTGTTGCTCCTGGTGGGAAGGCGGGGAGAGGACGGCGTCGTGGAGGTGGTAGAAGATCTCGCCACCGTCACTCGGCTGTCGAGAGGAGTCGATGTTCGGAAGACCTTTAGCGCCGCATCGGTAGAGAAATCACTCCGGGTGCTCGAAGGCTACCGCGAGAGGATCGACGCGCTCGGGGCAACGCTGGTCGCCGTGGCTGCGACGGAGGGCGTCCGGATGGCGGAGGACGCGAATGGGTTTATCGAGCGCGTGGAGGCGGTCATGGGCGCGCCGGTTCGCGTGCTCAGCGGCGTAGAGGAGGCCGAGCTGAGTTTCCGCTCTGTGTCCACGGAGCAGCCCTCGGCGGCGCTGCATGTGATCGATGTGGGTGGCGCCTCGACCGAGATCGCCTGGGGCCAAGGTGGCACTGTTCACGCTCGTCACAGTTTGCGAATTGGGTCCGTGCGACTCACGGAGCGGTTTTTGACAGAGGATCCGCCGACTCTCCCACAGGTCACTCTCGTTCGCGCGGCTGTCACCGAACAGTTCGCTGCACTGCAGCTACCGCCAAGCGAAGAACTCGTCGGGCTCGCGGGGACGGTGACGACCGCCGCGGCGTTGTTGCTGGGGCTCGAGCGTTACGATCGTGAGGCGGTCGACGGGACGACATTTTCGTTGGATCAAATCCTCGGATTGGCGGGGGAACTCGGATCGGAGACGGTCGCGATCCGGGAGCGGCGACCTTGCCTGACAAGCGGCCGTGCCGACGTGATCGTGGCCGGGCTCTATATTCTCGCGGGTGCGATGGAGGCCCTCGGCGCGACGACTCTCCGGTGTCGTGACCGTGGACATCGCTTCGCGCTTTTGTGACCGCGCTCCGTGTCGCGCTCACTTTGCGCGCAGCATGGCGTCGAGGGTTCCCTGGCTGATCGCGTGGTAGCCAGGACGGGCGCGGGCGTAGATCTCCTTGGCGCGCGCGAGGTCGGACGCGGCGAGCGCTCGGTAGAGTGGGACGAGGAACTTGCGCCGTCCGACTTCGAGAAGGAACGCCTCCACGGCGGGTTGCGCCGGTTCGTAGCCCTCGCGAATGGAGATTTCGAGCCACTCGGCGAGGAGCTCGTAGTTTGCGGATTTCGTGAAGTCGAGCCCGTCATCGAGTTCAGACAGCCGCGTAGGATCGACTCCCTCTGGAATCCCGCGAAGGAAATGCAGCCATTCGTGCGCAGACCATGAGGCCTCACGAAGAGGGGCGATCTCACCGTTTGCAATGAATGTTTCTCGCATCGTATCGACGGTGCCGAAGGCGGCGGTCGGCGTGATGTGGGCGGAGGGAGGGACGCCGGGGCCGTGAATCCAGGCCTCAAGATCCTCGGCCGCTTGTCCATCTTCGGGTGTCGTGGTTAAGAGCGTGTCGTTCGCAAATCGGATGAATTCCTCGGTCGTCACGCTCGTGAACGCGTGTTGGTCAAACCACGCTCGCAAAAACTTGTCAAAGCGAGCGCGTCCATATCGGTGCTCAAGCGTCCGCAGGAAGAGCGCCCCTTTCTCATAGGCGACGTCGCTGAGACCGGCGTCGGGATCTTCTCCGGCGAGGTTGAGGTGGAGCCATTGAGACTCGGGGGAGTTCGCAGTCTCCGCCAGCGTGCCTTGGAGGTCTTGAAAACCCAAGGACCACTCCATATTCGCGCGCTCCACACCGTACAACGCCTCCATCAAGCGTCGCTCAAAGTAGGTCGTGAAGCCTTCGTTGAGCCAGATCTCCGACCATTGGACATTCGTGACCAAGTTTCCGCTCCACGAGTGCGCGAGCTCGTGGGCGATGAGTCCAACAAGTGAGCGATCCCCGGCCAAAATGGTGGGGGTCGCGAAGGTGAGTCGCGGATTCTCCATGCCGCCGAACGGGAAGGCGGGAGGGAGAAACAGCACGTCATATCGTTCCCATTGATAGGGACCGTAGAGCGCCTCGGCGGCCTCCATCATGGCTTCGAGGTCACGCAGTTCGGAGGCCGCGCGTTCCAGCACCGCCGGCTCCGCCCACACCCCCGCTCGGGGACTGATCGACGCGAACTGGAGGTCTCCCACGGCGAGCGCCACCAGGTAGGCGGGGATGGGCTGTTCCATGACGAATTGAAACTCGCCGTTTGCCGCGTCGGTTCCCTCGGATTCTTGGGCGGCAGACATGGTCGCGACCAACCCCTTGGGTGTCGTCACCGTCGCGCGATACGTCATTCGAACCCCTGGGGTGTCTTGACATGGCCACCATGTGCGGGCGTGAATGGCTTGCGATTGCGAGTACAAGAAGGGGGTGTTCTTGCCGGCGGTCTGCTGCGGGTCGAGCCATTGCAGTCCAGACCCTTCTGGGAGCGTGTTAAATTCGACTCGCACCTGCGAGGTGTCCCGACGAAGATCGATCTCGAGGGAACGACCGAGGATGGGATCTGGATCGCCGAGGCGAAAGGTTGCCTCGGTGGAGACGCCATCGTCGGAGACTACCGACACCGCGTCGACGCTGAGCGCGCGGGTGTCGAGTCGCAGCGGCGCCGTGGAGTCGACGCGATCGAGATCATAGGTGACGCTCCCTTGGAGTCGGCGGGCGTCGAAATCGACCGCGAAGGTCAGCGCTGCGTGGGTCGTGCGGACGCGGTGTGGCTCGGCGGCAGAGTGAGGGTCGACCGTGACCATCGCTTCGGTTTTGGATGGGGCGCCGGGCGCCTGTGACGGGCCCGATGGTTGGGCGCACGCGAGGAGCGGCACAAGGACTGCGGTGGTAAGGAGGCGTCGCACGCCTTTCGAGTAGCGCGGCGTGAACCTTGGGGTCAAGCGTGCTGGATGCGGCGCACCTATCCCAACATCACAGCCGGGAGACAAGGGCGCGGCGTTCGTAGCGGAAAATGCGCCTGTCCACGTCCCGCTGCGGTCGAGACGAGGCTGCTGCATGCCGAGGAGGACGAACCGAGCAATTCTGGTTTCTCACGGGACTCCTCGAATCCCGCGGCGGTGCGGCGAAGACAAGGGCGCCAAAAGCCGCCCCCGTTAGGTTATGGTGGCGGCATGTGGCTCGAAATGCACTGTCATTCCACGTGCTCGGATGGCTCCTTCGCTCCGGAAGAAGTCGCTGGAAAAGCCATGGCGACGACCCCGTCATTTTTCTTCTTGACCGATCATGACACCTTCGAGGGCTTCGAACGGGCGAGGAGTGCGCTCGGGAACGGGGTCGCAACAGCGCCCGCCCTAGAGCTGAGCTGTAAATACGAGGGGCGGACGGTCCATCTTTTGATGTACGGGCTCAAAGAAGGAGACGCCCTCAACACCTTCCAAGCGCGCCTCGACAAGATCAGGGTCGCGAGGGTGAAGCGTCTTCGAGAGATTTGTGACCGCTTCGCGAGCCTGGGTGTCGAGCTTGATGCCGAGAAGATTCTCTCCACGGCCCATGGCTCACCTGGCCGTCCGCACATCGCGAAGGCCGTGGTCGAGGCGGGAGCAGCCACGAGCATTAAGGAAGTATTTGATCGCTGGCTCCACGACGGGGGACCTGCGGCCATCGAGATCGAGAGGATCTCGCTGGAAGATGGGCTCGCATTTGGAAAGTCCGTCGGCGCGAAGATGTCGATGGCGCATCCGCATACGCTGAGGAGCCCCGCGCTCGTGGAAGAGATCGTTCGGACGTATCGGGATGCCGGTCTCGAGGGCCTGGAGGCGTTCTATGGCGGCTACGCGGTGGCGCAACGTCGCCCATGGCTCGATCTTGTCGAGGGCTACAAGATGGTGGCGACGGGAGGCAGCGATTTTCATGGGGAGGCCACACCCCACGTAGCGCGTCCCACCATCGACATCCCGGACTCCTACGCGAACGCCATCGTGGACTGGCTTGAGATCGACGTCGCGCGAGCCGCCTGAACATCGACCTCGCGATTCAGCCGCCCTAGAAGGCCGAACACGGCCGCCCTATTGTCGAAGCTCTGTGAGGAGCGCGTCGACGTTTTTCTTGGCATCCCCGAACAACATGTCTGTGTTGTCCTTGAAAAACAGCGGGTTTTGGACACCCGCGTAGCCGGTACCCAAGCTCCGCTTGAACACAACGACGAGGCCGGATTTCCACACCTCCAGCACCGGCATCCCGGCGATGGGGCTGGTGGGATCTTCCAGCGCGTCAGGGTTCACGATGTCGTTCGCGCCGATGACCAACACCACGTCGGTCTCAGGAAGATCGTCGTTGATTTCGTCCATCTCAAGTACGATGTCGTAGGGCACGTTGGCCTCGGCCAAGAGGACGTTCATGTGACCCGGGAGACGCCCAGCCACGGGGTGAATAGCGAAGCGCACGTTCTTATTTCGACCACGGAGGATCTTGACGACCTCGCTCAGGGAGTGCTGCGCTTGGGCGACAGCCATCCCGTAGCCCGGCACGATGACGATGGAGCTGGCGTCCTGAAGCGCGGCGACCGTGTCTTGTACCGAGATCTCGGTGGCGTCGCCGTACTCGCGAGTGGCGCCGCTGGCTGAACCGCCGCTGTCGGTGCCGAAGCCTCCGAGGATGACGCTGATGAAGGAGCGGTTCATCGCCGAACACATGATGTACGACAAGATGGCGC
>JBDQGY010000013.1:0-33708 GCA_040265175.1 Nannocystaceae bacterium | reverse complement strand
GTGATTAGATTAAAACTGTTCGGTCAACTATTTTGTTCTACTCTATTCGTCGGCGGGCTTCCTGAGGACACGAGCGAGCAGTTTGTGCAGAGCATCTTTTCGCCTGTCACCGAGATCGCCTCCACGAGAATTATCAAAGACGCCTCTCGCACGAAGTGTCGCGGCTTCGCCTACGTCACTATCGCGTCTCGCACCCATGCGGACGAGGCTGTGCGTCGCATCAACGGGACCTCCGTGGATGGATGCCGCGTGCGGGTCGATTACGCCACCTAGGCGCGCCGCGACACAACGACGGCTACGCGCTGGATTCCTCGGCCAACACCCGAGAGACCTCGTGTGACATTTTACCGGCACACGCGAAGGCAAACATTTTGAAGTCTGCAACCAGAGACCACAGCGGATAGCTGAACGTGGCTGGTCGGTTCTTCTCAATAAAGAAGTGGCCGATCCACGCGAAAAAGTAGCCGCTCAACGCCGCCGTCGCGAGGAAACGTGGCTGCATCCACAGCAACGCCGCGGCGAGATTGCAGATGGCCAAAGTGGTCCCCACGTAGTGCAAGCCCCTGCAGGCACGCGCGCGGTGCTCCGAGACATAGTAGGGCCAAAACTCCTCGAACGACCTGTAGCGGGGCGTCTCCATGTGACTGCTACGGTACGACACTTCGCGACGTGATTTCGACTTCCAGATGTCTACGGCGCGGGAGCCCCGGCCGCGAAGCGAAATCCTGGGTGCAGCAGCGGGGCGAGCGTATCCATGTCCCCCCCCTCGATGGCGGCGAGCAGCGCCGTCGTCTCCGCCTTCAGCTCGTCACTCACCGGATCCGCTGCGACGCCTTCGTTCGCGGGGACAGAAAAGTGGACAGGCTCGACCGCGTTCGCGACCTCCACCCGGAGCGCCATTAATGTAAACGCCTCACTCTCGTACGCGAGCACGACCCCCTCTTGCTCCCACAGGCAGATGCTCTGACCCGCCAAGCGGGTTTGGGTGCATTGGTGTCCGGCGATCTCTCGCTGCTCACCGGGCTTGCTCGTCACCGCCTCCGTGCGGAGCGCGTGCCACTCCCGCACGTTCTCGAGCGCCTTCGCCCTCCGCGAATCCGGCAGGTTCGACCACGCCTCCGCCAACCGATCATACGGCGCCGAGCTTCGAGTCCCAAGGTCGTCGGACCCCGTCGCGCGAAAGATCCCACCCGGCCCCTGGATGGTGAGACCCTCTACCTTGGACAGGGTGCTCGCCGATGCGCTCCCAATCGTCGCGCGGAGCACCTCCCGACGTCGCCCCCCGGCGGCGGTCCACACCTCCAACGAACCAGTCATACCGCCGGCGCCCTCGAGACCATAGGAAACTTTGATCTGCGCCCGCTGCTGGGGAAAGAGAGCCTCGAGAAACACCTGCTCTTCTCGCGGCACATGAATCGCCGCGGGGGTCGGCTCAAGGTCGGCGAGCGAGATCTCGGGTGCCGTTCTCTTGTCACTGCAGCCTCCGGTGAGCCCCACCAGGCCTGCCACGCACATCCCCAACACGAGAGGCGCTGCGCCGCCCCGCGGAGCGAAGCTTGCGCTCACGCCGTCCCCCGCTGAATTTGAAGGAGCCTCATCTTGCGATGCAGGTGAGTGCGCTCGAGCCCGAGACTCTCCGCCGCGCGTGAGACGTTCCACCCGTGCTCGACCAGCCGCTTCACGATGAAGGCCCGCTCCACCGCCTCTCGCACGCTCCGCAGCGACGAGTCCCGATCGT
The DNA here is from genome assembly GCA_040265175.1 of Nannocystaceae bacterium. GTDB lineage: Bacteria > Myxococcota_A > Polyangia > Nannocystales > Nannocystaceae > JAAZXR01. The sequence goes on along the minus strand of JBDQGY010000013.1, from coordinate 31,970 downwards.
CGATCACCTCCGCGAGCTGCTCCGTAAGCTCAAGGCGCCCCCGCTGCGCCCGGTGGTGGGACGCGCCACCGGCCACGATCTCGTCTGGCAGGTCCTCGCAGTCGAGATCCCCCTCGCACAACACCACCATCCGCTCCATCACATTGCGCAGCTCACGAATATTCCCGGGCCAGTCGTACTCGGCCAGCGCCGCGAGAGCCCGGGGGGAGATCTCGCGTCCCGCGAGACCATTTTCACGGCACGCCTCGTCAATGAAGTGACGGGCGAGCTCTGCCACGTCGGTCCGACGGTCACGCAGCGGTGGCACACCAAGGGGGACAACCGCGAGTCTAAAATACAGGTCCTCTCGAAACTCCCGCCGCTGCACACACTCTTGGAGGTTGCGATGCGTCGCCGCCATCACCCGCACGTCCACCTCGATCGGCGCCTCTCCACCCACCCGCATAAACTCGCCGGTCTGGATCACGCGGAGCACCTTCGCCTGCGCGTTGAGATCCATATCTCCCACCTCATCGAGCAGCAAGGTCCCGCCGTCCGCCACCTCAAACAGGCCCCGCTTCCGGGCGTTCGCGCCCGTGAACGCCCCTCGCTCGTGGCCAAAGAGCTCACTCTCGATGAGCTCACTCGGAATCGCAGCGCAGTTAATTTTGACGAACGTGGCGTGGCTTCGACCCGATGCCTCGTGAATCGCGCGCGCCACCAGCTCTTTGCCCGTACCGCTCTCGCCTTGGATCAAGACCCGCGCTTTCGACGACGCCACCTTCTCTATCTGCTGCATCAACCGCAGCATCACGGGCGACCGCCCAAGAATCTCGCTCCCCCACTGGCGACGCAGTTTGGTCAACTCTGCCACCGCTCGAGAACGCTCCAAGGCGTTGCGCACAGAGACGATGACGCGCTCACGTGCCAGCGGCTTCTCGAAGAAGTCGAAGGCGCCCAATCGCGTCGCCTTCACGGCGTCTGTAACCGTCGCGTGGCCCGAGATCATAATGATGGGCACATTTGGCTTGCCGTCCGCCGCGAGGCGCTCCAAGGCGTCAATCCCAGACATGCCAGGCATCTTCACATCCATCACGACAACGTCGACCTCACCACCCGGCCGCCCGAGGTGCTCAAGGGCCTCCGTCGCGCTCCGGGCCTCGGAGACCGCCGCCCCCTCCGATTCGAGCACCATCTTCAAAATACGTCGGATGTTACGCTCATCATCCACCACCAAAACGTGACCGCGCAGCGCCCCCTCCCGTCCATCCCCCTCGGGTCGGACCTCGCGTTCAACGACGCGCGCGACACCATCCGCGCTCACGCCGAAAACCCTCCTTGGGTGATCAGCGACACGAGCTCGTCGACCTCCGCCGAGCGCTGCGCACCCGTGGTGAGATCGCGAAGCGTCGGCTGCTGAGCCTCTAGTTCGTCGGGACCGAGGATCAGGGCGAAGGCCGCGCCCACGCCATCACTCGCGGCGTAGGCCAGTTGCTTCTTGAGTTTGGTTGACTCGGGATACACCTCGACTCGGACCCCCCGCGAGCGAAGCGTCGACGCGAGCGCGAGCACGTCGCTCGAGTCCACATCAAACCAGCACAGCATCACCTCGGGTCCCGAGGGAATCTCGGGATACATCCCGCGCTCCTCCATCACCACGAGGATGCGCTCAAGCCCGAGCGAGAACCCCACCGCGGGCACGGAGCGCTTCCCGAACATCCCGACGAGACCGTCGTAGCGACCTCCCCCGCCGAGACTCCCCTGAAGATCGCTCACCGCGACCTCGAAGATCGGCCCCGTATAGTACGAGAGGCCGCGCGCCAGCTCTGGACTCACGCGTAGACGCGGCCCCGCTGGCGTTGAGGCCGTCATGGTCAGCAACTCGCGTAGCGTCTCGCACGCCGCGCGTCCCTCGTCGTCCAGACCCGCGCGCTCCAGCGCGTCCAAGCGCTCGTCGTTGGTGCTCGATCCCTCCGCGATAACCAACCCAAGCAGCGCCTCCGCGCTCTTGGGGGAGATCCCTCGCGCGATCAGCTCGGTGGTCACGCCCTCGCGTCCGATCTTGTCCAACTTGTCGACCGCAACGAGCGCGGTCGTCTCGTGCTCGGCCTCGATCCCTGCCGCCCGCACCATGGCCCGGAGGAGGCCTCTGTGATTTAGGCGAATCTCGTAGTCATCGAAGCCAAGCTCGTCGAGGGCTGCGGCCACCGCTCCACACACCTCCGCGTCTGCGACGAGCGAGGTGGTCCCGGTCACGTCCACGTCACATTGGTAGAACTCTCTAAAGCGACCGCGACCCGGCCGGTCCGCCCGCCACACGGGCTGCACCTGATAGCGCTTGAAGAATTTTGGGAGGTCTCCGTACTGCGCAACCACCCGCGCGAGGGGGACCGTCAGATCGTAACGCAGCCCCAACGCGCCCAGTTCAAGGGCGGTCGCGGGTCGCCCTTGAGACGCCGCCCCCTCGACCGCGCGAGTGAGCGCGTCACGTCGATGAAGGATCCGATATAGGAGTTGATCTCCTTCCTCCCCGTATTTGCCCAGCAGCGTCGACAGGTTCTCAATGGTAGGCGTCTCGATCGGGACAAACCCAAACGACTCGTAGGCCGCCGTGATCTTCGCCACGACAAAGCGTCGACGCGCGACGTCCCCAGCCAGGAAGTCACGCATGCCGCTCGGTGGTTTGGTGCTTATTTTATTCGCCATGTCGTGCTCACCTACGGCCCCTCAACACGATCCACGGCCACGGCTAGACACAAGCCGTCAATTTCATCGACCCGCTGGTGTCCGCGCCCCTCTACGTCCTCACGTGAGGTGACCAGAAGATCCGCAGCGAGCACTTCGCCCCGAATGAGGGTCGACGCGCCCGGATCGGCGAGCACGTCTGCCAGCGCGCCCTCACCGTAGGCGTGAACGCAGATTCGGTCGCTGACCTCGAACCCCGCGTCTTTGCGAAGGTTCTGCACTCGGTTGATGATCTCGCGGGCGAGCCCTTCCATGGTCAGCTCTGGCGTCATGGTCATATCGAGCACCACGGTCATCACACCGTCGCTCTCCACAACTTGCCCGTCGCAGGGTTCACGCGCGATGATCACGTCCTCTAGCGTGAGGCTCTCGCCTTCGAGGACAAGGCTCCCCTCTTCCATAAACGCCGACACCGCCGCCGCGTCGAGCGCGGCCACGGCCGCGGCCACGATCTTCATCTTCTTCCCGAGTCGTCGCCCGAGCGATTTAAAGTTGGCCTTCGCACTCAGCGACACCAACCCACGATCGTCCTCGGCCACGTGGACCTCGCGCACGTTGAGCTCGGCTTGAAGATCTGTGTGGTGAGCGAGGACCGCTGCGCGAATCTTTGGATCTGCCGACGCCACAGTCATCGCGCCCAAGGGGCGTCGCACGCCTCGTTTTTGCTGTTCTCGCAGCGAGAGGCCCAAGCCGACCGCCGCCCGCACCACCGCCACGCGGCGTTCAAGTTCTTCATCGCGCCGCGCTTCATCCACCGTTGGGAACGCGCACAGGTGAAGCGACGACAGCTCCGCCTCATGGAGCCCAAGGTCCACAACGAGGCGCTGGTAGAGCCACTCGGAGAAGAAGGGAAGCACCGGCGCCATGGCGTGCGCCACAGTCACCAGCACGTGATACAGCGTCTGGTAGGCCGCCTGTTTGTCCGCATGGGCGCCCTCCTCCCCTCCTGCCCGCCAGTAGCGACGGCGTCCGCGGCGGATGTACCAGTTGTTGAGGTCTTCACACAGCTCTAGATATCGCGGGACCAGATTGTAAAGACTGTAGGCCTCAAACTCCGCCGTGATGTTCGCGATGAAGCTTTGAAGTCGCGACAAGATCCATCGGTCGAGCTCGGATTCGCTCGTCGGCGCGCGGGTGTCGGTCGGCGTCCAGCCGTCCGCCTGGGCGTAGGTCGTCAAGAAATTGTAGGCGTTCCAAAGGGGCAGCACCACCGTACGCACCGTGTCTTTGACGGCCTCACCGCTGGTGTCTTTCGCGTGCTTGCCAAAGCGCATGGGCTCCGCGCGAACCACCGGCGAATTGATGAGATAGGCCCGCAGCGCGTCCGCGCCGTAGGTGTCGATCACCAGCTTTGGATCCGGATAGTTTTTCAGCCGCTTGGACATCTTTTTACCGTCCGCGGCGAGGATGAGCCCGTTGACGATCACGTTCTCAAAGGCGGGGCGACCAAACAGCGCGGCCGACAGCACGTGCAGCGTATAAAACCACCCGCGGGTCTGATCGAGCCCCTCGGCGATGAAATTCGCGGGGATGTTGTCCTCCACGAACCCGCGCTTGCTCTCGTCGAACGGGTAGTGGTTTTGGGCATAGGGCATCGACCCTGATTCGAACCAGCAGTCGAAGACCTCGCTGACCCGCCGCATGGTGCCACCCTCAGTTTTCGTGGAGGGGAAGGTGATGTCGTCGACGAACTCCCGGTGAACGTCATCGAGTGACCCTGGAGACATCCCCGCGAGCGTCTCAAGCTCTGAAATCGAGCCGATGCACAGCATGTCCGTCGGATCCTCGTCGCAGCGCCACACCGGCAACGGCGTCCCCCAGTATCGATTCCGGCTCAGGTTCCAATCGCGGGCGCTGGCCAGCCAATTTCCGAATCGCCCTGAGCCCACATGCTTCGGGACCCAGCGGATCTGGTCGTTGTTCGACACGAGGTCGTCCCGCATATGCTCGACCTTCATAAACCAGGTGGAGATCGCCATGTACAAGAGCGGCTGCTCGGTGCGGTAGCAATGCGGGTAGGCGTGCTCGATGGTGTCGAGATCCACAACGCGCTCCTCCTTACGAAGCCACGCGATGATGTCTTTGTCGGCGTCCTTCGCGAACTGGCCGGCGAAGTCAGGGACGCTGTCTTGGAAGACACCGTTGAGATCGAGCGCCATCGCCAACGGCAACCCCTCACGCTGGCCAATGAGGTAGTCATCTTCACCGTGCGCAGGCGCTTGGTGCACGATCCCCGTGCCGCTGTCCGTGGTGACATAGTCCGCCTCCACCACGCGAAACGCCCATCGAGAGCCGTCCTCCCGCTCCTTGTAGTGCGCGAAGTAGGGGAACAAGGGCGCGTACGGGCGGCCCACAAGCTCGCGGCCTCGCACACGCGCGAGCTCTTCCGTGTCGCCGAGGCGATCACGCGCCTGGTAGTCGGCCAATCGCCCCGGCTCCAGGTAGGCAACCTCGCCGGTCTCGACCACGCGCACTTTGACGTACTCCACATCTGGGTGCACCGCCAAGGCCAGATTGGTCGGCAAGGTCCAGGGGGTGGTGGTCCACGCCCACAAGTTCGCCCCGGGTTCATCCTCGAGGGCAAATCGCACCGTGATGGACGGGTCTTGTCGACGACGGTGCCCGTCTTTACGCGTCACAGGATCTTTTTGCTGCGGGCCTTGGGCGACCTCAAAGTTGGACAAGGGCGTTCCCAACGCCGGAGAGACGGGCTGTACCCGGTATCCCTCATAGATCAGACCCTTGTCCCACAGCTGACGAAACACCCACCACACCGACTCCATGAAGCTTCGGTCCATGGTCTTGTAGTCGTTTTCGAAGTCGACCCATCGACCCATCCGCTTGACCACGCGCTCCCACTCCGCAGTGAAGCGCAGCACGCCAGCGCGGCACGCCTCGTTAAACTTAGGGACACCGAGAGCCTCGATCTCCACGCGGCCGTGAACACCGAGTTCTTGCTCCACCAGGCTCTCGATGGGGAGCCCGTGGCAGTCCCAACCAAACCTGCGCTCTACGTGGTACCCGCGCATGGACCAAAATCGCGGGACGATGTCCTTGATCGTCCCCGCCAAAAGGTGACCGTAGTGAGGCAAACCGGTGGCGAAGGGCGGTCCGTCGTAAAACACAAACTTCGGGCGTTCTTGCCCCTCCGACAAGCTGCGAGATTCGGCGCCCGTGCGTTTCCATAGCGCGAGCACCTCCTCCTCAAATTGGGGGAGATCAAGCTGCGCCTGGTGGGGGGCCAGGGACGCTCGTGATGATGGCGCGGAGGTGGTCGATGAAATAGTCATGGGATGCAATGGCAGGGGTATTGCTCGCCTTGGGAGCGACGGAGCGCCGGCCTCGCGACGCGGCCTACGATATCGACTGTGTGAACCTATCCGCCACGGCGCCGCGGAGCAACGAACAATCGAACGAACCCCTGCACGAACAGCCACCGCAAGTCACCTGCCCATGGCTAGTTTTGCGGTGCTGCGTTGCTCGCGCCTACGGACCGCGGTATGCTGCGGTCTCGACCCAGGAGATTCGCATGTTTGACCGAAAATGCCCCCTCACCGTCATTCCCCACGCCCTTGGCCTGCTCTGTATTACGGGCTTCACCTACGGATGTTCCGCAGAGACTCCAGACAGCGGCGGCTGTCTAAACACAAAACCGTACAAATCGGGCTGGGAGACGGTGCTCGATGGTCAAATCGCTGTGTCTACGGGAGAGAGCTTCGACGTCACTGAGTTAAAAATTGGCGGCACCCAGTCCGGCGGTAACTTCATCAATCGCGGTGACATCGAGGTCTACCAGAGCCTCGCGCCCGCTGCCGACAGCGGCGGCATCGGGCAAATGATCATCCAGATGAACAAATTCACCTTCGCCTGCGACGACGCAGAGGCTTTCGGTGATGGCGAAAATCCGGGGCGTTTCTCGCGCATTCAGCCGTGGCTCTTCGCGTCGAACACCCTCGCGCCGCCAACCGACCCGAGCCTCGCGGGCGCCGAGTGCGATGAGACCAACGGCTTCCTCGCAGGCTGCCAAATCCGGGTGTATTACGACGGACAAACCCAGCCCATCCGTGACGGCGCCGACATCCGCGTCTTCCTGCCCTCCGACTTCGCGGGCAAACTCATTCTCACCACCGACGACAACACCGAAGCCTCCACCTACCTAGACCGCAGCGACGTCACGGTCGACGGGCTGCAAGGACGCCTCGAGGTCACTATGGACTCCGGGATCGCCAACGTGAAGATCGCGGACGACGCCATTCCCGCGCCCGCCTGCGGCGCGGACCTCAACACCGCCTGCGCCGAGTATACAGATCCTCTCACGGACGAGGCGCTCCCATGGAGCCCCAACTGCCCATGCAGCGCGGAGAACTTGAACTCAATCAAGGTGGACTCCCGCGGCAGCGAGTCCATGAACGCGATCGTCGACGCGCCTGCAGGCTACTGGACCAACGCGACCCTCAACAACATCGATGAGCTCAACAGCATCGCGACAAACCAGTTTTGTGACGTCGACATCCTCTGCGATGACTTTGACGCGTGCGAAGTGGATCCCGTGGACTGCAACGACCTCGAGAAGCCCTGGAAGTGCAAGGGCAACACCAACTTCCCGGCGGGCGCACTCTCCGGGACCGGCGTGACCGTCAACGTCACCTCGGACGGATGTGGAACGGTGCAGTATCACGACGGGCCGAACGGCTTCAACACGACGCCTCTCGAGGAGAAGCGGGGTCTGATCACCCTCTGCAGCGGCTGCCTCGATGGCGTCGTAGAAGCCCCCACCCCCTGAGCCAAACCGGAACGGGAGAGGCTCGCGTCGAAGTCGGCGCGAGCCTTCGAATTAGGGCCGGGGTTTGGGGAGGCCTGGCGGAAGCCGCTCTTCAAGCAGCGCCCCGTCAAAGACATTCAACGGCGGCTCACGGAGGCCGACCACCTCAGGTGTGGTCAGCGGACCGACGAGGGTCCACCGATACCCCGCTCCTACCAGGTCAAAAAGCAGCCTGCTCGCGGAAGATGCGTCGCGCTCCCGCAGCACCAACAGCGCCGGGCCGACCTCGGGGAAGCACGCCATCACCTCCTCCACTCGGTGACGGTCGAGACCCACCGAAGTCGCCCAGAGCGTCGGTGCCATGAGGCAACCGCGCGTCTCGGATGTCCCCTCAAGGCGCCGCAGCGGGACCCAGCACGTCACATCAGAGCGCCCCTCGAGACGCTCCATGGCCAGCTCAAGCTCACGAGCGACCTCCTCTGAGACAGGTCCCGCGAAGGCCCCGTGATCCCCCGGCTCTGAGAACCGAACAGAAAGCCACAACCGTCGGAGCATCCTGCCGAGTGTTCGCCCGTCACCACTCACGATGGCCACATGTACGGCCCGCGGATCGAGCCCCGATCGCCGAAGGCACGCGCGCGCGAGGACATAGGCGGCGAGCTCCTCGTCCGCCTGTGACGCGATCAACGTGAGCCGGCGAGGTGCGAGCGCAACCCCACCCTCCACGGATCCTTTGGGCGGGCCCGCGACATCCCGCGAGGTCGTGAGCACATGGAAGCCGAGGACCTCGCCCATCTCTGCGAGCAAAGCGAGCGTTTGGGTGCAAGCCCCGGGTTCCGCGTCCACGTACACGCGACGCCCTTCCCGCAACCATCGCCACGCCCGAGGGATGGCCTCAAGCGGCTGCGAACGTCGCTCCCTCACGTGGACGATCGGGCCCCCGCGAACCCTAAAACGAGCGTCGGCGAGCTCCATGAGCTGTCGCTGAAGCTGTCCAATCAGCTGCTCACGATCCCAAGGGACAATTCCGTGCTCCGCCTCGAGCGTGCGACTGATCTGGTCGGCCCGCACCGCGATGAGGCGCATCAATGTCGGTTGCAGGGCGCGGGCTGCCGCCGCGAGGCGGTTCGCAGGAATCCGCAGCTCCGCCTCGGTCGCGCCCATCAGGCCGCTCCGGCGCCGGCTCCCATGATGTCGATCAGCAACCTCGCGAGGGTGGAGCGCGCCTCGTTGGAACGCTCCTTCACCTCTTCGTGGGACAAGCCATCGGCGCCCGCGGCGTTGGTCACGATCGCGAGCCCCGCACACGGCACGCGCCGCGCAGCCGCCACCACCGCCTCGTACGTGGTCGACATGCCCACCACATCTCCGCCGAGGCTCTTCAAGGCCGCGCACTCCGCCGGGGTCTCGTACTGTGGCCCGCGGGCGTGGGCATACACCACGCTCTTGAGCGCGAGCCCTTGCCTCTTGGCGACCGCCACTGAGCGCTCTCGGAGCACGGCGTCATAGATATTCGAGCAATCGATGAAATTTGGCCCCACCAGCGGGGTCGGTCCAAACAGGGCCATTTGATCGCGCAAAGCGACGATCTCTCCGGCGTGGAGCGCCTCCGTCAGGGCCCCGACCGCCGCGGTCAACATGACCCGCGTGGCACCAGCCTCGAGCACCGTGTCGAGTACTGTCGTGCACAAGCGAACATCGTGGCCCTCATAGGGGTGAAGTCGCCCCGTCTGCACGCAAACCCGCACGTCATTGAGCATGCCCATGATGAGTGAATTTCCATGCCCGGGCACCGTCGACACCGGCAAGCCCAGCGCCTCGAGCGTTATCTGACGCTCCAGCTGCAGACCGAGTCCCCCCTGATCGACCGACTCCATCAAGCCAGCGCCCATCCCCGAGCCGCAGACGAGCATCCACTCTGGGGTGCTCCCATCCAGCCACTCTTGCACGGCCGAGCGCGCGCTTTCTCTCATCTCCTTCGACATCATGTTCCTTTCGGCACCGCGTTGTTGGGGTACCTCACCACCAGAGGCGCCTATCCCCCGGCGAGCATCAAGCCTAGCCCCACGCCCACCGCCAACACTCCCATGACGATCAGACCCAGTTGAACCCAGGAGACGCCCGCCGCGGCGCGAAGATCTGGCGCGTCCGCCACGCCCGACTCCACCGCCTCCTCCACCACCGAACGCGGTCCCGTCGTGTGCGAAAGTCCCGTCTCCGGGTCCACATGCCGGGGGGGCAAGCGCCCACCGAGACGCTGGACAATCTCACCGAGCGCATCCACGAGCTCGGCGTAGTTGGGTCGGACATCGAGACGACGACTCATCATCCGTCGGCACAAGTCGCTGAGTGCCTCGTCGAAATTAGGCAGCACGTTCTTCAGCTGCGGCCGCTCTGACTTTAGGTGACGGCGTACGACGGCGGTGTAGTGGTCGTCGGAGCCCCCCTTACGAAACGGCGGGTTGCCGCTGCACATGTGAAACAAGGAGCACCCGAGGGCATAAATGTCTGCGGATGCATCCACGTCGTCCCCCATGGCTTGCTCTGGCGCGAGATAATCCGGCGTCCCAACAAACACACCGGTGGCCGTGATGGACATGTCCTCTTGGAGGGCTTTGGCGAGCCCGAAGTCTGTGACCTTGACTTCACCCGAGGACGTCAGCACAAGGTTGGAGGGCTTGACGTCACGATGCACCACCCCTGCCCGCTGGGTCTCTTGCAGACCCGAGGCTGCCTGCCGAATAATCTCCCCGGCGTCGCCAGGATGCAGCGGACCGTTGCGCTTGATGGCCTGTCCGACATCGATGCCGTCGAGGTATTCCATCGCCAAGAACGGTCGGCCCTCGTGCTCACCAATAAAATAGACTTGAACCACGTGCTTGTGATTCATGGTGGCGAGGGAACGGCCCTCGCGCTCAAATCGAGTCTTAAACTCCTTCGATTCACGATGCTTTTGACTCAGCACCTTGACCGCGACGCGTCGGCCTAGGGAGGAGTCCACCGCTTCGAAGACCTCGCCCATCGCTCCTTTTCCAAGGAGCCTCGAGACCTTGAAGTGGCCAATCTTCTGAGGAACCGCTGGCATCTCGCCTGACGCTATCACGAGCGGGCACTGGCCCAAAACAAGGCTGGCAGTGTTTCTGGAGCGCGTCATGTGCGCTTCCTTACCGACTCAGGCTGCGGCCAGATCCGCTTCCGCACCCGCGACGGCCCTTCGACTTGCGGCCGGGACAGTTCGCGACCGCTGCGGTTACGGGCGCATTCCGTCCGGCGTCGGATCTTCAAACCGAGTGAAGCGCTTGATGAAGTTGAGATGAACCGTGCCGATAGGACCGTTTCGCTGCTTGCCCAAGATCACCTCGGCTCGCCCCTCTACCTTCTGACGCTCCTCATCGCTCGATTCGGTCGTCAGATAACGCTCGCCTCGATAGATAAACATGATGACATCCGCGTCCTGCTCGATGGCGCCTGACTCCCGAAGGTCCGAAAGCATTGGTCGGTGGTCGCTGCGCGAATCCACTGCGCGGTTGAGCTGCGACAGTGCCAGCACCGGGCAGTTAACCTCCCGGGCGAGCGTTTTTAGTCCTCGCGAGATCTCAGTGATCTCCTGCGCCCGTGACTCATACCGCTCGCGCGCCCCCCGGCACAGCTGCAAGTAGTCCACCACGATCATCCCTTGCTTGGAAGGATCGGGGAAGATCGACTTGTCGTTTCGCCATCGCCTCGCGACGTTTCGAATCTCAAGGACCGAGGGGCTCGTGTTGGAATCGATAAACAGCTTGGCGTCGCCGAGCCGCCCCGCGGTGTACACCAACTTGTTGATGTCCCCCTTCTCCGTGAGCACACCCCGTCGAACACCGGCGTAGTCCACCTTCGCCTCGCTGCACAAGATCCGCTCGATGAGTTGCTCGGGGCCCATCTCGAGCGAAAAGAACAACACCGGCACCAGGTTGCTGCGCTCCTCTTCGGGAAGCTCCGCGCTCCGCAGACGCGGGATACAAGCTCGCTGGGCGATGTTGAGGGCGAAGGCCGTCTTGCCCATGGAGGGACGAGCCGCGATGATGATGAGATCTTGAGGCTGCAGTCCCGCGGTGAACTCATCGAGCTGTTTGTAGCCAGTCGCGACCCCCGTGATGGTGCTCGAGGACTCAAGGCGCGCTTTGATCGACGCGAACACTCCCCCGAGGATCTGGCTCGAGCTTTGGTATTCGCTGCGCTCTCCGTGCTGACTGACCTCGAGGATCCGAACTTGGGCATCATCCAAGAACGCGCTGACATCCTCCACCTCATCCATGGCCTTGCTTGAGAGCTCGCGAGCCTCCGTCGCGAAGCTGCGTAGCTGCGCCGTCTGACGCACCAGTTTCGCGTGCGCGAGCGCGTTGTGAGAGGTCGCGTAGCGATCCGCGAGTTTGGAGAGGGCCTCGATGCCGCCCACCATATTGAGTTCGTCACGCTTGCGCAGACGATCCTCGAGGGTGATCACATCCGCCGGCTGTCCCTCTTCAGACAGGTCGACCATCGCCGAAAAGATGGCTCGGTGCGCTGGCACGTAAAAATCGTCGGGCTGCAGCAGCGCCACCACGTCTCCAAGGATTCGCTCATTGAGCAGCACGCTGCCGAGCACAGAGCGCTCGGCCTCCAAGTTATGCGGGAGCGTCCGTGGACCTTGCATCCGCGGATCATAACAAGTCTGCCTGTGGATTCGCCGTGGAGCGCGAGCGCCGCCCGCATTCACAAAAAAACGCCCACAGCCCGGGGGCTGTCGACGTTCCTTGGCACCTCTCGGCGCGGCGTTTACCGGATCGCGACTACGTTCACGGAGAGCTCGCAGGTCACGTCTGCCGAGAAACGAATCTCAACGGCGTGCTGTCCGAGGCTCCGGAGCGGCTCTTTGAGCCGAACCACGCGCCGATCGATCTCGATGTTTTGAGCGGCGAGGGCATCCGCGATGTCGCGGGTGGAGACGCTGCCAAACAGTTTGTCGTCTTCGCCAACCTTGCGCGCGATCGAAACGCTCACGCTTTGAAGCTGTTTGACGACGGCGAGATCGCTCTCTTTCCGCGCCTCTTGCTGCTTCGCGATGGCGCGCTTGTGGTGCTCCAACCGCGCCACGTTTCCGCGCGATGCCACCAGCGCATAGCCGCGAGGGAGGAGGAAGTTGCGACCGTATCCGGCCTTGACGGTGACGATGTCTCCAGCTCCACCGAGCTTCTCCACATCTTGGGTCAAAATGACTTGCATGATGTCGTTCGTCCTTTCTTACTCCGCCGAATAGGCGAGGAGCGCGAGAATTCGCGCGCGCTTGATGGCGCGGGTGAGTTGGCGTTGTTGTCGCGAGTTCACGTTGGAGACGCGCGAGGGGACGATCTTGCCCCGGTCACTCACAAAGTGCTTGAGCAACGCTGGGTTTTTGTAATCGATGACGACGGTGGGGTCTGCCAGCGGAGAGATCCGCTTTGGACGGCTGCGTCCGTTTCGTTCTTCTTCACGGTTAGACATGATCTAGTTCTCCTCCGTCGTTGCGGGCGCTGCTTCTTCGCTGGGAGCCTCTTGTGCGGCGGGCGCAGCTGCTGCTGCTTCGGCTGCGGCGACCTCTGCGGCTGCAGCGGCCTCTGCGGCTGCCTTCGCGGCCTCCTCGGCCTGGCGCTGACGCTCGATTTCCACGGGATCGGGCCCCGTGTCCGACACTGCCTCCAACAGATCCTCGCTGACCTCAGAGGGTCGAGCGGTCGGATCGATGTCTTCGTCCACCTTTACGGTGAGGTAGCGAAGGACAGTCTCCGTCAATCGAAGCTTTCGCTCGAAGTCGAGGACGGTGTCGGAACCGCCAAGGAAGCGCAGGTACAAGTAGATGCCTCTCGTGTTGCGCTTGATCGGGTACGCCAGCGTGCGCATGCCCCAATTGTCGGCGCTAACTAAGGACGCGCCCGCGTCTGCGAACATCTGTTGGACGTTCGTCACGATGCGCTTGATCTGCGACTTGTTGGCGTCGGGTTTAAGGATAAGAACGGTCTCGTACTCGCGCTGCGTCATCCGAAGACTTCGCTGAGACCGCACCACTGCAGGTTCGATATTTGTGTTCAAGTGTTGCTTGCTCCCTTTGGACCTTGGGGCCACGAGGAATTCGTGACCAAGGAGAGGGCGGAGAATATCCACTTGCCACCGCGAAGCAAGGAGATCTTGTCCGTAGCGCTCGACGGCCGCCAACAGAGTCGCGCATTTTGCGCACCGGCCGACAGGCTGCCCGAATTACCAGCATATCGCAATTTTTGCCGTCCAAACGAGCGTTCTTGGGTTGGCGCGAAACCGACAATCCTACATCATGTTCCTATGAGTCGGGTGATGACCTTGATCGAAGAGCTTCGGGAACAACTGTCTGGTGCTCCGCGCAATCAAGCGACCGGCATCGACGAAATGACGGATTATTTCCGGCAAACATGTTCAGCATTGGATCACACCTCTCATATTGAGACACACTCGGCGGGTATTCGCTTCGAGGATCGCACTAGTCCCGATGTTCAGCTCGAACTCGAAGCGCGCGATGTCGCACGACAATGGATTGAAGCACGCCGGCACCAAGGCTTTCTCAGCAACTAGAGTTGGTGAGTGAGCCGACGGTTTTCTAGGCATCAATCGTGGCGTGAAGGTCGTTTGCGTGAAGGTCGTTAGCGCGCCCTCGTATCGTGGGGTGACCACGGACCTCGTGTCGGGCGCACGCGCATCCACGTGAGTCCGTTGGCCGCAAAGGGGCCAGGTCGCCCAGCGACCGGCGGGGAGACCGACGCAACCAACAAAGAAGGGGCGACCCGACAACCGGACCGCCCCCCATGCCGCGCTCTACAAGATAGAGCGCGCGAGCCTTACTCGCTCTTGGCTGAGACCTCCACGTTGTCTGCGGCGGCGTTGGAGCTGTGCATGGCTGCGAGGCTCGGCGCGATGACCACCGCGACGATCGTCATCAACTTGATGAGGATGTTCAAGCTCGGTCCCGCCGTGTCCTTAAAGGGATCGCCGACGGTGTCACCGATGACGGCCGCCTTGTGACGCTCGGACCCCTTGCCAGTGTTGTTCTCAACATCGCGAGGTTGCTCTTCGACCTGCTTCTTTGCGTTGTCCCACGCTCCCCCCGCGTTCGACATGAAGATGGCCAGCATCACGCCAGAGCACAAGGTGCCGGCGAGCAAGCCGCCGAGCGCGTGCGGCGACCAAATACCCACGATCACGGGTGCCGCCAACGCGAGCAGACCCGGTTGAATCATCCGCTTAATCGACGCTTGAGTGGAGATCGCGACGCAGCGCTCGACGTCCGCCTCGTCACCCGCGGCCAGCACCTGAGCGTCCTCCTCTGGAGTGAGCGCACGATCCTCAGACTCCGCAGTCGCCACCAACGTGAGCGCCGCCTTCAGCACCGGGATGTCGCGAAACTGCCGACGCACCTCGGTGATCATGTCCATGGCCGCGTCTCCCACAGCTTTCATAGCCATGGCAGAGAACAAGAAGGGAAGCATGCCGCCAAGCAGGACGCCGATGAGCACGTTGGGATCGGTCAGCACGATGTCTTGGCTACCGAGCGCCAGTTGCTTGTACGCCGCAAACAGCGACAACGCCGCCAGCGCCGCCGAGGCGATCGCGAAACCCTTGCCGATGGCCGCCGTGGTGTTGCCCACCGCGTCGAGGTTGTCGGTGCGCTCGCGAACCTCGCTAGGCAACCCGCTCATCTCCGCGATGCCGCCGGCGTTGTCGGAGATGGGACCGTAGGCGTCCACCGCGAGCTGGATGCCCGTGGTGGAGAGCATGCCGAGCGCCGCGAGGGCGACCCCGTAAAGGCCAGCGAAGTGGTTGGCGCCGAAGATAGCCGCCGCGATCAAGATGATCGGAATCGCAGTCGATTCAAAACCGACGCCGATGCCGGCGATCAAGTTGGTCGCCGGACCCGTCTGTGACTGCTCGACGATCGAGTTCACGGGGCGCTTGCCTTTGGAGCAGTAATACCCCGTGACGATGCCGATGAGCACACCGCAACCGAGGCCCACGGCCATCGCGATGAACAGACCCATGGTGTCGATCTTCGTGCCCGCGAAGTCAAAGGCTCCACCCACGCGAGCGGTGAAGAAGTCGATGATGAAGTAGCTGAGCACCAGCATGATGCCTGCTGCACCGAACGCGCCACCATCGAGGGCGTGCTGGGGATTGCCGCCCTCCTTCGTGCGGACCACGTAGGTCATGACCACGGAGACGATGATGCCGACCGCGGCGATGATGAGCGGAAGCACAGCGGCCTCCATGCCTCCCGTGACCGCGACCGCGCCGAGGATCATCGCGCCGATGATCGAACCGATGTACGACTCGAACAAGTCCGCGCCCATGCCCGCCACATCACCGACGTTGTCGCCGACGTTGTCAGCGATGGTCGCCGGGTTGAGGAAGTGATCCTCAGGGATGCCCGCCTCGACCTTGCCCACAAGGTCAGCGCCGACATCGGCGGCCTTCGTATAGATGCCGCCACCGACGCGCGCGAACAGTGCGATCGACGAGGCGCCCATGGAGAACCCGGCGAGGACGTTGATGAGCCGCCCAAACTTTGTGACGTCGGGTGCCTGCTCCACAGACACTCCAAAAAAGCCCGTGTAGAAGATGAAGAGGCCACCGAGCCCAAGCAGGGCCAGACCGACGACGCTCATGCCCATGACCGCTCCACCACGGAACGCGATCTTCAGCGCGGGCGCGAGGCCACCGCGGGCCGCCGCCGCCGTGCGAACGTTGGCGCGCGTCGCCACCCGCATCCCGAAGAAGCCCGCGAGACCGGAGCATGTGGCGCCGAGTACGAAGGAGAGCGCGACCAGGGGGTGCGAGCTCGCCTCATTGGCGGTGAGTCCAAGAATCACCGCGACCGCGACCACGAACAGCGCGAGCACCTTGTATTCGGCGGCGAGGAACGCCATCGCGCCCTTGAAGATCTGCTCCGAGATCTTCTTCATCCGGTCGGTACCGATCTCTTGCTTGTTGATCCACGTGGTGGTGATAAACGCGTACGCGAGTGCGACCGCGCCCGCGACGGGAATGAAATAAAGAAGTTTTTGAATATCCACTTGAAGGTTCCTTCGATGGCTAAGTAGCCGTGGTGTTGAAGAGGTTCATCGCCTGCGCAGGTCCGTCCGTAACCACGGTGGTTACGGCCTGGCAGGCCAGTCGAATCATATCGGGGAGCTCCGCAGCGTCGGAATCGTCGAACTCTGAGAGCACCCAGTTGGAGACATCGTCGCGACCGTGCTTGGGTCGTCCGATACCGAGTCGAATGCGCAGGAAATCAGGCGTCCCGAGACGCCCGATGATGTCGCGGAGGCCGTTGTGTCCGCCGTGGCCCCCACCCGTTTTCACGGCGACCCGACCAAAGTCAAAGTCCAGCTCATCGTGCGCGACGACGATCTGGGAGGCGGGAACTTTGTGGAAGCGGGCAGCAGCCATGACCGATTTTCCGCTGACATTCATGAAGGTTTGAGGGCGGAGCACGACGCAGCGACACGCCGACACCCGGCAGGTGCTGACGAGCCCGTCAAAGCGTTCGCGCCACGTGGCATAGGAGTCATGGGTCTCCACGAAGGATTCGGCCGCCATGAACCCGACGTTGTGTCGAGTGCTGGCATAGCGAGCGCCCGGGTTTCCGAGCCCAACAACCAGCCATGGCGCATCCAAAGACATGAACTCCTCACGTGATACGTCCCTCGCCTAGGTCGTCGTCTTCGCCGCCGCGTCCTCTGAGGCGCCCTTGGGCGCGTCGATGAGCGCCATCACGGTGTCGGGTGCCTCCAGAAGCCGGGCGTTCTCCAAGGGAACGTCAGACAGCAAGAGCCGGCCACCAATGTCGAGAGAGGTGACGTCGACCGCGAGCTCCACAGGGACCAGCGCCGGCTTCGCCGCCACGCGAATCTCGCGTCGGGTGGTCTTCATCTTGCCACCAGCTGAAACGCCGACGGAGCGACCGAAGTAGCGCACGGGGATCTTCACAAACACCTCAAGCTCTGGATCAACACGCAGGAAGTCCACGTGCATGAAGGTGTCCTTGGTGGGCTCGATTTGGCAGTCTGCGATGACGCAGCTCTCTTTCTCGCCGTCTTCGATGTCCACGATGAAGTAGGTGTTGAGCTTGCGCTCCGGGTCGATGGCCTTGCTCAGCTCTTGGGGGTCAAGAGAGAGCTTCAAGCTGTCTTTTCCTCGACCGTACATCACGCCGGGGATTCGACCTGCGGCGCGCAGTTTCCTGGAGACGCCCTTGCCGCTGTTGGCCCGCGTCTGCGCGGTGATTTTTCCGTAGTCACTCATTTGTTTGTACTCCGAACCCTTTAAGGAGGGCTTTTGTTGGGTGGTTTAGGTCGCCGGATAGGTGCCGTAGCCCTTCGAACACTATGATCGAAACCGCTGGCTCGCCGCCGGGGAGACCTTGATTGATGGATGGGGGTGTCTAGCCAAACAGGCTCGAAATGGAATCTCCGTGGTGAATGCGCTTGACGGCCTCTCCGATGAGCGCGCCGACGCTGAGGACCTCGAGGCAGTCGCACTTGGCGCTCCGCTCGTCTTGGTTGATGGTGTTGGTGACCCACACGCGCTCGAGCGCGGAGGCGTTGAGGCGATCCACAGCCGGCCCCGAGAGGACGCCGTGGGTCGCCGCGGCGAACACCTGCTTGGCACCCTGGTCTTTCACGGCCTGGGCGGCGTTACAGAGGGTGCCCGCGGTGTCGATGATGTCGTCGATGAGGATCGCGCGCTTGCCTTTGACCTCACCGACCAGGTTGTAGACCTTGCTCTCATTGGGCGAGTCGCGGCGCTTGTCGATGATGGCGATGCCGCAGTTGAGAAATTTCGAATACGCCCGGGCGCGCTCCACCCCACCCGCGTCGGGCGAGACGACCACGGTGTCCTCCCCGCCAAGTCCGAAACGGAGCAGCGCGTCCTTGAACACTGGGGTGGCGTAGAGGTGATCGAAGGGGATGTTAAAGAAGCCTTGGATTTGTCCGGCGTGCAGGTCCACGGACAGCACGCGGTCCGCACCGGCGGCGGTCAACAGGTCTGCGACCAGCTTGGCGGAAATCGGGGTCCGCGGCTTGACCTTCCGGTCTTGACGCGCGTAGCCGAAATAGGGCACGAGGGCCACGATGCTCGCGGCGCTCGCCCGCTTGAGCGCGTCGATCATCACGAGCAGCTCCATCAAGGTGTCGTTGGCTGGTGAGCAGGTGGGCTGCAAAATAAAGCAGTTCACCCCGCGCACACTCTCGCTGATCTCCACGAAGATCTCGCCGTCAGCGAACCGAGAGATTTTTGCGCGACCCTCGGTCATCCCGACGTACTTGCACATCTCCGAAGCGAGCGGCTTGTTGGCGTTCCCAGCGAAGATCGTGATGGCCTTGTTCAACATGGGTCTACTCGTGCGCTCGAAGGCTGTCGGGAGGGGCTCGAGGCGGGGTGACTCATACCGAATGCGAGCGCCGAGTTCGAGCCAACTGGGCGAACCGAGGCCTCCCTCGGGCGTGAGTTCACGCAGGAAAGAGGGCTGGGGCGGCAGGATTCGAACCTGCGAATGTCGGTACCAAAAACCGATGGCTTACCGCTTGCCGACGCCCCAGTGGGAAGGAGGTGAAACTTCACGCACCAGCCCGTGCTGCGCGGGTCAAACCGACACAGCGGGCGGGTTATAGTGGCCGGGCGTTCCAGGTGTCAACTGGCCAGACCAACCGTGGGAGCCACTGGGAACCACAGCATCAAAAGATGCGTGATAAGCGCGTATTGGTCGGCTCGGCGCGGGGGTCCTCGCAGCCACGATTGACCGATAGAATTGGGAACTCACCGCCAAAATCCCTCGGCCTCCCGAACGTCCAAGGTCGTCACAAACATCGTCTCAGGCGCCAATTAAAGTTGTTTAGAGTCGTCGCGTACCGCTCATCGGAAAAGCGGACCGCGGCACACCGGGCTGAATACTCATGCTGCGGGCCGCGGGCGACACCCGCTGCATGTCCAAACAGGGCGTCGATGGCGCCAAATCCTTCAAAAGCAGCAATTCTGTCGTGGGGCCATCTCTCGAACACCGTCTATCATCTCGCCCAGCGACGCCATGCGCGACGAAGCCTACAAAGTATGCCCTGCCTGCGATGGACGTGCGAACGAAGAGCATCGATTTTGCCCCTCGTGTGGGACAGATCTCGCCGCGGTGGAGATTCAAGCCGGCGACTTGTGGCTCGGCACCACCATCGAGGGGCGGTACCGACTCGACGAGGTCATCGGCACCGGCGCCATGGGCCGTGTCTACCGCGCGACCCAAACCAGCTTGAACAAGTCGTTCGCGGTGAAGGTCCTCCACGCGCATCTCACCAATGACGCGGCCTCGCGAGACCGGTTCGCGAACGAGGCGCACAACGCCGCGAGCCTCAATCATCCCAACGTGGTTTCGGTCGTTGACTACGGGACCACCCCCGACGAGATGACCTATCTTGCGATGGAGTTTGTGGAGGGTAAATCCCTCGAAGCCGTCATCGCCGAAGAGTATCCCCTCGCCCGCGCCCGCATCGTCGATCTGTGCCTGCAAATTCTCGCAGCGCTCACAGAAGCCCACGGTCTAGGGATCTTGCACCGCGATCTGAAGCCAGAAAATATCCTGGTCAAGACGGTCAAAACCCACGGCGAGCTCGTGAAGGTGCTCGACTTCGGCATCGCGAAGCTCATGGACGACTCCGAGCAACAGCGTCCGGGGCTCACGGGCCATGGGCAAGTGTGCGGGACCCCCGAGTACATGTCTCCGGAGCAGGCACGTGGGCACCGCCTCGACGCGCGCTCGGATCTCTACGCGGTGGGCGTCGTCTTGTATCAAATGCTGGCGGGGCGGGTCCCGTTCGACTCGCAAAGCGCCGTCGAGATCCTGCAGCGGCACATCAGCGAAGCGCCCATTCCTCCCTCCACGATCACGCAGACCGAGATTGGCGCGCTGGAGACTGTCTGCCTCAAAGCCATCTCCAAGAGCCCGGAGGACCGTTTCGAGAGCGCGACAAAATTTCGGGAGGCCCTGGTGAGCGCACTCCGGAATTCACCGGAGCTCATCATCGAGTGCAGCAGCTGCGGCACCACGCTCGATCCCTCCGCCCGGTTTTGCGCGAGCTGCGGTGCGGTGGCCCCTGCACGCACCGGCGCCCCCACCCGGACCCGCTCCATCACCCAGGTCTCCGAGATGTCGCTGCCCGCCATTTCGGGGGAACAAGACGCTTCCGAAGGGCGCCTGCCCGGATTTCCACTCCCACTGCTGCGACGTACGGAGCACCTCAACTGGCTCCACGAGTTGCTCACGTCGCCCCCGCAAACACTCCAGTTCGTGGTTTTTCGGGGTCCGAGGGGATCGGGGAAGTCCCGCCTGCTCAGCGAGTTCGCTCGGCTCGCGACGCAGGCCCGGTGGCGCTTGCTTATCACCGGCGCCGAGCCTCGCGCCGCCGCCCCCTCGCTGTGGCCGATCAAGTCCATTGTTCGGGACTCCCTCAATATTGGACCCACGCAAGAGATCTCCACGCAAGTACTCGGCCGCAGCGCGAACCTGGCAGGGCTCTCGTTCGAGGCCCTCCCCGGCCTCGCAGAACTATTTGGTCTCGATGGACCCGCCAGCGGCGCCGAGCTCTCCGTCCGTCGGCGTGAATGCTTTTCGGCCGCACTTGAGGCCATGACCCTCAGCGGTGCCGAGACCCCAACCCTCATCATCCTCGACGACATCGATCGCTTCGACGCCGCCTCTCGCAGCGTGTTGCGGCGACTTCGTCACCTCGTCACCCGTCGCCCGGTTTTGATCGTCTGCGCCACCAGCGAGGAGGACCTGACATGGCTCGACATCGAAGCGAGAGCGCTCTCCCCTCTGCGGGCAGAGGAGCTTCAAGAACTGGAACAGCGATTCAACATCGAGGCGGGGAGCCTGCAAAACAATGCCCCCATGCTGCCACTCGCCGCGAACCTCCACCTCCGGTTGCCGAATGAGAAGCGCCTGGTCGCGAGCGCGGAGGATCCGAATCTCGAGTCCCTCGCGAGCGCCTATCTTGAAACCTGTTCACCACTCGAGCGCGCCCTTCTTGAGGCCGCCGCGGTATACGGGCAGTCCATCGCCGAAGACGTCTTCGACGGACTTCTCAGCCGTTTCTTCGGGCAGCAAGACCGACGCGACCTCGACGAGGCCCTCGCCAATCTCCACGTGAACCGAGTGTTGGCCCTGGACCGACACGGCAACCGCAGCTTCGGTCATCACGTCCTCCGCGACGCCATCTACAGCCAGACCCCACGCAGACGACGTCGACAACTCCACCGAATCTACGCGGAACATCCTGAGGTTTCTGCGTGCCCCATCACCACCGCGATGCATCGGCTCAAAAGCCAGCCCCTCGACGCAGTGCCTTCCCTTGAGGCCGCGGCCGATCACGCCTCTGTCTCCTTTGACGACCCGAAAGCAGCGTCGCTCCTTCGCGCAGCGATCCGCACCTTGGAGCGGGCCAAAGCGAGTGAAAAGGTCTCGGCGGACGGACTGGTGAGCCTCACACTCTCGGTGGCCAGGCTCGAATGCAAACTTGCCGAGACGCTTCGGCAGTTCGGATCCCTCGACGAATCCATCACGCTTGCGGCGGCACACGACCGTCACGATCACCCCGCAATTGCCGCGAGCAGCTTGCTGACCGTGGCCCGGTGTCACGCACAAAACGGAGATCTGGACGCGGCCGTCACAGCCCTCAATCGCTCCTTCGCTCCCCTGCTTGCCGAAGGAGAGCTCGCGACCATCCTTCATACGTACTCCGAACTCGCGCGCATACACCTGCTGCGGAACGAGCCCGAGCAAGGGCTTGACGAGGTCATGGAGGGCCTCGACCTCTGCACGCTCGGCGAGGGACCGCGAGCCCCTGTCGATCTTCCGTTGTGGCGGTATCTGCTGTCGATTAGCGAGCTGCATCGCAGCGCCAAAAGGCTCGACGAGGCGGTCGTCTGGGCGAATCATGCGCTCTTTCAAGCGGAGCGGCGCGAAGATGAGTTGGCGCTCCTTCGCACCCACGCGCAACTTGCGTTTCTCCTCCGCTTGGCGGAGCGACCCACAAGCGCAGAACAGCATCTAGCGCGGGCTATCGAGCGTGCACGACACTTTGGTGATCGCTTGACGACCGCGGAGTTGCTCCTCGAGCGCGCGAGGATTCGCGCACTCCGCGGCGAACTCGAAGAGGCCCGACGATGCTGCGAAGAGGCGTTTCGACTGTCCATCGAGTTGGAGTGGGCGGAGGGCGTTCAACACGCGCAAGACGCTCTCATGCGACTCGGAGAGGTGGTCAATGAAGCCGATGGACAGGCCGATTCGATGTGATACCGTGCCCGGGCTCATGAACCGATCCAGCTTGTTTCGTTCACCTTTAAAGTTCACCTTGTCAGCGCTGCTGTGTCTGTCCACCGCAGGTTCCGCGATGCTCGCGGCGCCCGACGCGGCCGTGGCGAAATCGAAGAAAAAATCGGCAATCGACTTTGATCTGCCCGTCCAGACGTTTCAGCTTGAGAACGGTCTCAACGTCTACGTCGTCGAAGATCACTCGACCCCCGCGTTCACGTTCCAACTCTTCTACGACGTCGGCTCCGTCGATGAAGTCGAGGGCAAGACGGGCCTGGCGCACTTTTTCGAACACATGATGTTCATGGGCTCCGAGAAACTTGGGAAGTTCATGATCGGCGAGTACACGGAGAAGGCTGGCGGCCGGATCAACGCGGGCACTTCCTACGACTACACCGTCTACTACCATGAGATTCCCTCCAACTACCTCGACATGATCTTGTGGGGAGAGTCGGATCGGCTCGCCAACTTGATCATGGAACAAGAGCCCTTCGACGTGCAGCGCGCCGCGGTCATCTCGGAAAAAGATCGCAGCGAGAACGCTCCGTTCTCGAAAGCGATCCAATGGGAGTTCCTCCCCGAGCTCATGCCCGAGTCCCCCTACGTGCACGCCGTCATCGGAACTCAAGAGGATCTTGAGAATATGACGCTCGAGGACGCGACCGACTTTTTCTCGCGGTACTACAGCCCCAACAACGCGCACATGGTGTTTGTCGGAGACGTGGACTTTGACGAGGTGAAGACCAAGGTCGGCGAATACTTCGGCGGCATCGCCCGCGGGCCCGATCGTCAGCCAACGCCCAACGTGAAGCCCGCCGACGAGCGGCCGCGAAACAAGGTGGAGAAGGTCGTCGAAGATGAGAAGGCGCAGCAGACAATCTACCTGGTCGGATGGCGCTCGGTGGACGAGGGCCACGAAGATCGTCCGGCCCTCGACCTCCTCGCGAACATCCTCTTCACGGGCGACTCTGCGCGGGTGCCGAAGGTGCTCACCGACGAGAAACAACTCACTGCTGGGGCCGGTGGCACCCACTTGGTCTTCCGCAATGACGGCGCCCTCTTCATGCAGATGGTCCCCTCCGGTGGCGCGACCTCCGAACAGCTCCAAGCCGCGCTTCGCGAAGAGCTGGACAAGGTGAAAAAGAAAGGCATCGCGTCCAAGGAGCTTGAGAAGGCGATCCGCATGGAGCTCATGGAGACCGTGCAGACGCTGTCGACAAACTCAGGTCGCGCCTCCGCAGTCGGCATGGGCGCCATGTTCTACGGAGACCCCAAGCGCATCATCAGCGATATGAAGCGTTATGAGGCCGTGACCACCAAGGACATCAAGCGCGTCGCCAACAAGTACCTCGACGACAACTGGGTATTCTACGAGCTCGGACCCGCCTCCTCAGATGGCCCGACGATGATGGGACCAATCCGCTAATTCCGTCCGAACCACACACCTTCTACGAGTTAAAGCGATAGTAAAGATGAACACGCGATCCAAAACGATCTCCACCTTAATGAGCGCCACCCTCGCGCTCTCCGTGGCCTCCTCCTGCAAAAAACAAACGTCGGAGGAGACAGCTGCGCCGACGAGCGATACCGCTGCCACGGCGACTGAGCCCGAGGCCAAGCCCGAGAAAGTCTATCCGGCGCCGCCCCCTCCCACCGACCCTCGACCGGTCAACTTCCCAGAGATCCTCACCGCGGAGCTTCCAAACAAGATGCAAATCGTGGTGGTTGAGAACCACGAGGTCCCGCTCGTCAACGTGCAAGTGGTCGTGAAGGCGGGCACCGTCTACGACGAGCTCATCGGCAATATGACCGCGGACATGCTCTCCGAGGGAACGAAGAAGCGGAGCAAAGAAAAGGTCGACGCGGCCATCGAACAGCTCGGAGCCTCCATCGGCGTCTTCGCGACCGAGGACAACGCCTACATCTCCACGTCTGTGCTCAAGCCAGACCTCAAGAAGGCGATGGAGCTCGTCGCCGACGTGGCCCAAAATCCCAAGTTCGACAACGCCGCGCTGGAGAAGAAGAAAAAGCAGGCCATCGAAAACGTGAAGGGACAAAAGTCCGACGCGAGCACCCTCGGACGCACCCTTATGTCCCAGCTATTGTATCCGGAGGGCCACCCCTACGCCGAAGACTTCTGGACGGATGAGCAAATCCAAGCCGTCTCGACGGAGCAGCTCGCGGAGTTCCACTCCGCGTGGTACCGGCCCAACAACGCCTACATCATGTTCTCCGGTGACATCACCATGGACGAGGCTAAAAAGGTCGCGAAGAAGTACTTCGGCTACTGGAAGCCGGCGGATTCCTTTGGAGAGCACCCGCTCACCAAGTTTACGGGCGAGCAGTACCAAGCCGCGCTCCCCAGCAAGCTCCAAGTCCACGTCGTCGATCGCAAGTCTGCCAGCGTCGAAATTTACATGGGGAACCTCTCCATGGCTCGCAATAGCGGGGACTGGGAGAGCATGACAGTTCTCAACCGGGTCTTCGGGTCCGGCATCACCTCTCGCCTCTTCTCTGACATTCGAGAAACGAAAAAACTCACCTACAACGTTGGCTCCTACACGGCGCCCGCGAAGGGGGTGGGCGTGTTCGCCATCGCGACCCAGACGAAGAAGGTCGCGGAGATGATGAACGCCCTCTTCGACCACGTACGGGACATCCGAGAGTCGGGACCGACCGAAGAGGAGTTCGTGGAGGCACGCGACTCCATCGCTCGCTCCTTCCCTCTGCAGATCGAAACGGCCGGCCAAGTAGCGGGCAGGACCCGCACGGTCCTCACCTACGGGCTCGACAGCGACTATTGGAACACCTACCGAGACCGGGTTCTCGCAGTAACGCGGGAACAAACCATCGACGCAGCGCAAAAATACATCCACGCGGTCCCCGTCATCGTCATGGTGGGTCGAGAAAAGAAGATCCGAGCCCAGCTCGCGGACGTACCGCTGCTCAAGGACGCCGAGGTCATCGTCTACGACACGGACCTCAACCCGAAGTCAAAATAGACATAACCTCCGCAACCCCGGGCCCCGAGTCCGGGCGCTGCGCCACGCTTAACCGAAAGGGACCGTTCACGCGGTCCCTTTTTCGTGGAGTTCTTGGGGAACAGGCAGCGGACCTCTTCTCCCCCTAGCGCGTGGGGGCCAGACGAGATACACCAAGAGTCCATGTGCGGCATTATCGGCTACCTTGGCGCTCGAACGGCCGCCCCTTTGCTCTTGGAGGGATTGGCGAAGCTTGAGTATCGCGGCTACGATTCTGCCGGCGTCGCGATCCTCGAGCGGCGCGACGCGGCCACCACGACCCATCGCGTCCGGGCTGCGGGAAAAATCGTCCAGTTGGTGACCGCGCTCCAATCCTCACCGACCGAGGGCACCCACGGAATCGGCCACACCCGCTGGGCCACCCACGGCGGGCCCACGCAAGACAACGCGCACCCCCACTTGAGTGAGGGCGTCAGCGTCGTCCACAACGGCATCATTGAGAATCACGCGGCGCTGCGCGCGGGCTTATCCCAGGACGGGTACGAGTTTAAATCAGAGACCGACACGGAGGTCATCGCCCACCTCATCGCTCGTGCGCTCAAGGAGCACTCGAGCCTCCACGAAGCGGTCCAAGCCAGCGTCGCGCAGATGCAAGGGGCCTGGGCGCTGTGCGTGATCTCGGAGCGCCACCCCGAGGAGATCGTGGTCGCTCGCCACGCCTCGCCCCTCCTCATCGGCCTGCACGACGCCGAGACGAGCGGTCATGCCACCCCCGAAGTCTTCGTCGCCTCCGACGTCTCCGCGATCTTGAATCATACGCGCAACGTCCTCGACCTCAATGACGGCGACGTGGCGACCCTCACCACCAGGGGAGCGAGGGTCACCGACGTTGATCTCCGCCAGGTCACCCGCCGCACCCGTCGCATCACATGGAACGCGGTCGCGGCGGAGAAGCAGGGCTACAAGCACTTCATGCTCAAGGAGATCCATGAGCAACCAAAGGCCATCCGCGACACCATCCTCGGTCACGTGGACGGCGACAACATTTTCTCGAAGCGCAACTTTCCCCTGCCGAGCCCCCACGGTCGGGTCATCCTCCTCGCCTGCGGCACCTCGTGGCACGCCGCCCTGTGCGGCAAGTTCTTGATCGAACAGCTCGCCCGAGTGCCCGCCGAGGTCGATCTCGCCAGCGAGTTTCGCTACCGCCAGCCGGTGATTCGCGAGGGCGACATCGCCATCGCAGTCAGTCAATCCGGCGAAACCGCAGACACCCTCGCGGCGATCCGTGAGGCCGGGCGCTTGGGCGCGAAGACCCTATCCATCTGCAACGTCGTCGACAGCAGCATCGCGCGCATGACCGACGACGTGATCTATACCCACGCGGGCCCCGAGATCTCCGTGGCGTCGACCAAGGCCTTCACCACACAGCTCGTCGCGCTGTCCTTGTTCTCTGTCTGGCTCGCCGGCCGAACGTCGAGCGATAAAGGTGAAGACGAAGGGGTTCGCGACAAGCGCGAGCGCGCGCTCTTGACGACCATCCGTAACCTCCCGTCAACGATCGAGTCGGTGCTCGAACACCACGAGCGGATCCAGCGTATCGCCCGCCGCTACGCCCAGTACCAGGACATGCTCTACCTCGGCCGCGGGCTCGGATACCCCGTCGCGCTCGAGGGCGCACTCAAGCTCAAGGAGATCAGCTATATGCACGCGGAGGGGTACGCGAGCGGCGAAATGAAGCATGGACCGATCGCCTTGATCGACGAAACGATGCCCGTCGTCGTGATCGCCACAGAGGGCCCCGGCTACGAGAAGGTTATCTCCAACCTCGAAGAGGTGCGCAGCCGCGGCGGAAGAGTCATCGCCATCGCGACCATGGGAGACACGCAAATCGAGCAGCTCGCGGAAGATGTGATCTTCGTCCCGCCGGTACACGCCATGCTGCAACCGATCATCGCGAGCGTGCCGCTCCAACTGCTCGCCTACTACATCGCCGACCAGCGTGGCACCGACGTGGATCAGCCCCGCAATCTCGCCAAGTCGGTCACGGTCGAGTAACAGAAGTCACGGCGACCTGCTCCCGATCGCGTCCCCTGCATTCCGAGTTCAGTCCTCTCTATCGCGGACGATCACGACTGCCCCGCGCTCGATGCCAAGGCCCTTGGCCGCGCTCTTTTCTGCACGCGCAATCTCCAGCACGCCGAAGGCGTTGACGAGCGCGAGGTACTCGCCGGGTCCCGCTTCCGCATAGGTGGAGCGCATGGGGATTCTCTTCCCCGTAATCTCCACGCGCGGCGACGAAAATCGTGCGAGCAGCTCTCCGTCAATATTGGTGATCAGGTTGCCAAAATTGTCGGTGGTGATGACCGCGCCGCGGACCTCACGCTCTCCGGCCACCGCCTCCTCGAGCCAGGAAGGGACAATCTCGTGGATACGCGGCCCGACTCCCTCTGGCGAGAGCTTCCCCGAGGCCAAATCCGCCCCGATGGGCGCGAAAATGTCTCGGCCATGAAACGTCGCGCTCGGCTCTGGCAGGCCAAGCGAGGGGCCCTTGCGTGGATCGAAGCGGTAGACAGACGCGTGCTCCGGATCGAGGTGTCCAAGCAGACCGTTGTCTGGCACGACAAAGGCGTGATGTTCGTGAACGATCACCAGCACCTCTCGGCCCGCGCGGCCGGCGGGATCGACCACCGCGATGTGGACAGTGCCCTTTGGAAAATAGCGATACGAACGACGCAGCCAAAACCCCGCCTCCGCGGGCCAGTGCACCAATACATCGTGGGTCAAGTCGACGATTGCAGCGTCCGGGAAGCGCGCGAGCATGACCCCTTTCATCGTGGCAACGTACGGGCCTTTGTGCCCAAGATCGGTGGTCATCGTCACCACCCCCGAAGGACGAAAAGTGCTCATGGGTTCGCTCCGTTGTTGATCTTAGCCTCTGGCTCTGTTGTCCGCTCGAGCGACGCCTTCTGGCCCCGCTTCTCCCCCTCCACTGGGTGCTCTTGGCCTCGCGTCCAACGGCCAGACTTGCCCCCCGATTTTGACGTGAGCATGACGCCAGAGAGGGTCATGCCTCGATCCATGGCCTTGCACATGTCGTAGATGGTGAGAAGTCCAGTCGACGCCGCCACCATCGCCTCCATCTCCGGTCCCGTACGATCGACCGCCTCCACAGAGACTCGAATCTTGACGCTGTTTTCCTCGTGATCGGTCGCCCAATCCACATCCACGGACGTGAGCCGAACGGGATGACACAGAGGGATCAACGACGCCGTCTGCTTCGCGGCACCGATGGCGGCCAGGCGCGCCACTGCCAGTACGTCCCCCTTGTGGCCGTCTCCTGACACGATCCGCGCCAAGGTTTCTGGGTGCATCTGAACCGCGCCGGTCGCCACCGCGGTCCGGCGGGTCTCCGCCTTTTCACCGATGCTCACCATCCGTGCAGCACCCTCGGCGCCAAAATGAGAAAGCGGGTCGCCCACCATGGTCTTTGGAGGCTAGCAGTCTTCGACGCGAAGACCGCAACAAAAGCCGCCCCGAAGTGTCGATGGTGCGCACCGCGACTCCCCTCCCACGCCGATCTGCGGGCAACCCGCCCCACAGCGGGTCCCCTCACGGCCTCCGACCCGCCTCCTCGGCCTGCGCTCAACCATTGTGGCCCTACGCGGCCCTTCACCTTCGCCCGGGAAATGATACCCTCCATCGAGCGATTTAGAGGGTTCCGACGGCCACGCCATGGGACCCCGCGACCCCTTCAACACCCGGTGATTCAACGTTGGACCAGACGTGAGCCGCAGCGAGCGCTACGCGCATCGCCGATGAAGATGTGTCCGCAAACGAAAGGTATGAGATGAAAATCGGTGTTCCAAGAGAAATTCACCCGGGCGAGTGCCGCGTAGCGGCGAGCCCTAAGAACGTCGAGCGACTTAAGAAGATGGGCTTCGAAGTCGCCATTGAAACGGGCGCAGGCAGCTCTGCGAGTTTCCCTGATTCTGCCTATGAGGCCGTCGGCGCCACAATCGTCGCGGACGCAGCCTCGCTGTGGGCCAACGCAGACATCGTCATCAAGGTGCGACCCCCTGCGCCCCATCCGGTGACGGGGACGCACGAGGCGAGCATGCTCAATGAAGGTGGCACCCTCATCAGCTTCATCTGGCCAGTAGAAAACAAGGATGTGGTCGAGGCGCTGCAGGCCCGCAAGGCGACCGTGCTCGCCATGGACTGCGTCCCTCGGATCACCCGCGCACAAAAGCTCGACGCGCTCTCATCCATGGCCAACATCGCTGGCTACCGCGCGGTCATCGAGGCCGCCCAACACTTTGGCCGCTTCTTCACCGGTCAAATGACCGCGGCGGGCAAGGTCCCGCCTGCCCGCGTCCTCGTCGTAGGCGCCGGCGTGGCAGGCCTCGCTGCCATCGGCGCAGCCCGGGGACTGGGCGCCATCGTTCGCGCCTTCGACACGCGCCCCGTGGTCAAGGAGCAGATCGAATCCATGGGCGCAGAGTTCTTGACCGTGGAGCTTGAGGAGGACGGCACCGGCGCCGGCGGATACGCCAAAACCATGTCGCCCGCCTTCATCGAGGCTGAGCATCGCCTGTTCGAAGCGCAGGCCAAGGAGGTGGACATCATCATCACCACGGCCTTGATCCCCGGGCGGCCCGCCCCATTGCTCGTCACCGAGCAAGCCATCGCCAACCTCAAGCCGGGATCGGTCATCGTCGACCTCGCGGCGGAGCGCGGTGGTAACGCGGCCCTCACCAAGGCGGACGAGATCGTAGACGCCAACGGCGTCACCATCGTCGGCTACACCGACCTACCGAGCCGCATGGCCAACGTCTCCAGCAACCTGTACGGCAACAATATCGCGCACTTACTGGACGATATGGGCGGCGGCGAAGGCTACCACGTCGATGAAGAAGACGAGGTCGTCCGCGGCGCCCTGGTCGCACGGGACGGAGAACTCAAGTGGCCCGCGCCCGTGAAGAAACTACCGGAGGAGAAGGCCAAGCCCGCGCCCGAGGCTGCGCCCACCCTCGTCGCCCCGAAGGAGAAAAAAGACAACTCCTTCCTCACCTTGGGGCTGGTCGGCGCCGCCTTGCTCGGGATCGGCTGGACCGGCAGTGACGACTTTTTGTCTCACTTCACCGTGTTTATCCTGGCCTGCTTCGTCGGATGGCAAATCATCTGGAACGTCAGCGCTGCGCTGCACACCCCCCTCATGAGCGTGACCAACGCCATCAGCGGAATCATCTTGGTCGGAGGCATGCTCCAGCTTGGTGGACCGCTCAGTGAGCCCGCCACAATATTGGGCGCCGCCGCCCTCCTCTTCGCCACCATCAACGTGGCGGGGGGCTTCCTCGTCACTCAGCGCATGCTGAAGATGTTTCAAAAATAGGACGCTCCACCATGATGCCTCACGGAGTTTTAACAGTCGCATATATCGCCTCGGCGATTCTCTTCATCTTTAGCCTCGGCGGACTCTCCAACCAGGAGACGGCCCGCAAGGGGAACGTCTACGGGATCTTGGGCATGCTCATCGCGGTGCTCGCCACCGGGGGCTATGTCTCCGGGGTCTTCGACGGGGCCACCGATGTCACCTTGTCCCAAGAGGGTTACGGCGTGCTCGCCGGCGCCATCGGCATCGGCGCGGTCATCGGCGCGGTCATGGCCGCGCGCGTCGCGATGACCTCGATGCCCGAGCTCGTCGCGATTTTGCATAGTTTCGTCGGTCTCGCGGCGGTCCTGGTCGGAATCTCCAGCTATCTCCACGCGGGCATCCCCGTGCCTGAGGGTGAGAAGACGATCCACGAGATCGAAATCTTCTTGGACGTGTTCATTGGCGCGATCACCTTCACAGGCTCTGTGATCGCGTTCTTAAAACTCCGCGGATCCATGTCGGGCAACCCGCTCATCTTGCCCGCGCGCCACTTCCTCAACCTCGGCATGCTCGCCGCATGCGTCTACCTCGGCTATCAGTTCGTCGGGGTCCCCGACCACGGAGGGACCGTGCCGCTGCTCATCATGACCTGCGTTTCTGGCGTCATCGGCGTCCACCTCGTCATGGCCATCGGCGGCGCGGACATGCCCGTCGTGGTCTCGATGCTCAACAGCTACTCGGGTTGGGCCGCCG
>JBDQGY010000012.1:0-34758 GCA_040265175.1 Nannocystaceae bacterium | reverse complement strand
GATGGAGATGGCGACCCGCCACCACCAGACGAGACGACCTGTCAGACCGCGGCGCAGTCGCTGACGAGCGCGGGCTGTTTGTTCGCGCCGATCATCGGCAACCCCTCGAGTCAGACCTTCATGGGCCGGCTCCCGTGGGCGGTCATCGCCGCCAACCCGAACGTGTTCAACACCAACGCGACCCTCTACGCACCCGATGGGAGCGTGGTGGAGACCGCGGTCGTGGGGCCCCAAGACGCGCACGTCTTCGAGCTCGACGGCGCGGCGTCGGCGATGTGGGAGCACAAGAGCCAGACAGGGGTCTCCGACCTCGCCTTTCGACTCGAGTCGGATACGCCGATCGTCGCGTATCAGTACCAGCCCTACTCCACCTCGTTTAGCGCCACGGCCGACGGCACTTTGCTGCTCCCGGAGCACGCGTGGAACACGAACTATTTGATGGTGGAAGCGGACGCGGGGCCCCAGTGGATGACCGTGGTGGCGCTCGAAGACGACGTGGAGATCACCGTGCGTCGGGACGCGGGCGCGGTGGGATCGACGGCCGCGGGAGGCGGCATCCCCAGCCTCGCAGCCAACCAGGAACACATCGAGGTGCTCAACGCCCAACAGACCCTGCGAATCTACTCGAACTCCAGTGACCTGTCCGGGACACAGGTGTTCTCGAGCACCCTCGATTCCTTCGCGGTGTTCGCGGGGAGCCCCGGCATGAGCCTCCCGACGGCGTCGGCCTCCTACAACGACTATCTCGAAGAGCAACTCCCGCCGCGGAGCGCGTGGGGCAAGGAGTTCGCCGTGATCAAGTTTCAGCCCCGCGGTGGCGAGTCGGACCTGTATCGGATCATCGCCGACAAGGACGGCGCTGTGATCACAGTGACCGGGGGACCCAACACGTCGTACAACCTCAATCAGGGGGAATTTGTGGAGTTCGAGTCGGCCGATTCCTTCACGGTGAGCAGCACGGAGGCGATCCTCATCGCCCACATGCTCGAGTCGTGCAGCAACGCGAGCGGGACGATCGACCCCGTGACCTTTCCGGGGGAGTTTGAGGCGTCCGTCAACTGCGGTACCAGCACGAGCGCCTCCAACTTGGGCGATCCTGGCTTGAGCTTTGTGACCCCCTCGGACCAGTGGCGCAACCGCTACACCTTCGCCGCGCCGGGCACGTACGCGTGGGACATGGTCACCGTGATGTCCGAGGCCGCGATTTGGCCCACCATCAACATCGACGGGGCGCCGCTGCCGGTGCCGACTTCCCTGGGAAGCACAACGATGGTGTACGCCCGATTCGCGGTGAGTGACGGCGCGCACGTCATCCAGAGCGCCTTCGGTCCGTTTGGGCTTGAGGTCTACGGGTACGACTGCCGCGTGTCGTACGCCTATGCCGGTGGCTTGAGCCTCGGGGTGATCAACACGCCCCCCGTCCCGCAGTGAGCCCGGGTGGCTACGGCGTCGACGTCGCAGATGTTTTGGAGCCAAGAACGACAGCGCCCCTGCGGCGTTGGAGGCGTCGAGTGGACGTTCCAACGAGCAGGGGCGGAGAGTAAAGAGGACGCTAGCGACCGAACACAACCGTCAACGATTCCACGCCGGTCCCGGTGCGGCCGCCGTTCACGACCTGGTTGACGCCGAGCCACAGCAGCTGGTCGTTCATGCCGCCCGCCTGCGGATCGGGCTCGTCCCCGTCGATTTGCATGATGTGGGGGTCGTAGACCTCGTCAAAACCGACGCTCGATTCGTAGGCGAAGTAACCGTCGCAGGCGGTGGCGGTGGCCACGTCCTGACTCGGCACGAGGGCGGGCGTAGATAAGGCGTTGGTGCTGCCGTCGAAGTCGCTGCGGTAAAGGTGCATGCCCTGGTTGTAGGCGTTGGCCTCGGAGTCGTTGGTGTTGGTGCTCCCGTCGCCGGACCAGCCGTTGTTGGTGCGGGAGTTGCCGAGGTTGAACCAGTAGCCGGTGGGGCTGTTGAGGTCCATCACCGCTGACACCGCGGTCCACGCGGACATATCCAAGCGGAACGTGTAGCGGCCGGCGCTCCCTGCGTACAAAGAGATCGGCGCGCCGTTGTCACAGCTGACCGCGCCCGACACGAGGTCCACATCACAGGTGGTGGTCTCGGTGGCGTCGAGGCAGGTGCCAAAGCTGACGCTGTCGCAGTTGAGGGCGAGGTTGGGGTCGCTGTCGTCGCAGTCGTCGCCGTTGTCCACGTAGCCCACGGGGGCGCCGCAGGCCACGACCGTGTTGTTGGGATCACCGAAGCCGTCATTGTCGGCGTCGAGGTGCCAGGTACCCGGAAGGGTGTGCCCTTGGGCGAGCAGCGCCGGCACCGCGTTGGCGTTCACGAACAGGGACGACACGGTGCCGTTCCCGTTCGTGTGACAGATTTCGACGAGGGTGGGGTTGGCGTTGGCGGTAGGCGCGGTGAGTGCGGCGAGGGAGAAGCCGAGGGCGCACGCGGCTGTTTGGAGCGAGGTAGCTCGGGAGGAGAGCGGAGAAGTGAACGTTGTCATGTGGAGCCGTTCGCGTCGTGGCCCAATACTTGACGCGGGGTGGATATTTTTTTTCCGCGGTCGAATGCGCGAAGGACGGAGATCGCAGGTCGGGGCGCGCTTGGTGTATGGATCTGCCTGAGCGGAGGCCGTGGGCTCGTCCTCCGCTCAGGCGGCAGTCTGCGTTTTGGGGTACGTGACCCGGTCTGGTGGGCTCTAGGGATTGACGGAACTGCTGCCCGGTTCGACGTGTATATTCGAGGGACCGACGGTGCGGTGCGCTATCGTCGGTGGTTTGAAAGAGCGAGTAAAAAAATGACCGACGCGATCCATAATTCGCCCCCGCGCCCAGATCTGGGAGCGTTGTTCGACGCACACGTGACCACAGAGTTCGTTGACAAAGACGTGGACGCAGCCATGGCGACCATGAGCGACAACCCCTATGTGCACAACGTGGTCACCTTGACGGGAGGAGAGGGGCACGAGGGGGTGCGGGCCTTTTACGCTCGGCACCTCGTGGGGAAGATGCCCGAGGATACGCAGGTGATCCCCGTCTCTCGCACGGTGGGCGCGGACAGCGTTGTGGACGAGCTCATTTTGACCTTTACACACGATGTCGCCATCGAGTTCATGCTCCCGGGGGTCCCCCCGACCGGCAAGTTTGTCGAGCTTCCACACGTGGTCGTGATGAAGTTCGAGGGGGACAAGGTCGCCCACGAGCACATTTATTGGGACCAAGGATCCTTGCTCGCTCAAGTCGGCTTGCTCGACGCATCGAAGCTCCCGGTGGTGGGGGCCGCGCAGGCCCATCGGCTGCGGACATTGACGGGGGCGTAGGGGCGGGGTCACGCCGCCCCCCCGGTGGTTGGCGCGGTCGCTGCGGAGCGCGGTTCGACGACCCGGAGGTGTTCGAGTCACGCGGGCGCGGTCACGCCATCTCTGTCTCGCGCGAGATAGGCCTCCGCGGCCCGGCGCCCCGAGGCCATGGCGCCGTCGATGGAGGCCTGGTCCAGGTGGTCTCCGCACACAAAGACACCCTCGGGCGTGAGGTTGGGGCGCGCCCAAGGTTCGAGCGCGCCCACGGGCTGCGCGGGGAGGGCGTGGGCGATGGAGTAGTGGGCGAGGATCCTCCAGGAGTCGAAGGCGGGGCCGAACCATCGCGTCAGCTGTGCTCGGGCGTCGGTGAGCAGGCGCTCAGGATCGGGGTAGAGCCCGAGGCAGGTCACGCTCACGAGGGCGCGCCCGGGGGGGGCTACGTGTGGGCTCACCTCGGAGGGGACGTGCAGGTTGTTGACGGGGCCGGGATCTGTGCCCCGCAGGTGCAAGATGGCGCCTGAGGCGGGGGGCGCTGGCGCGTCAAAGTACACGTTGGTGACGGAACGCTCTGCCCGCGGTTGGAGCGAGGGCACAAGCGCGGCGGCGGCGGGGTGTTGACACCCCACAAACACCGCGTCGGCCGCGTGGGTGGAGCCGTCCGAGAGCGTCACTCCCTTGGCGTGGACCCGGGCGACCGGGGCGTCGCACTGGACGGTCTGCGGCAGCAGCCCAGCCGCGAGCTGCTGGGAGATCATGCCCATGCCCTTTGCGGGCACCACGGCCTCGTCCATCGAGAACATACGGAAGACAAACTCAAAGAAACGACTGGAGGTGCCGAGGTCGGGCTCCAAGAAGATTCCTCCGAGGAACGGTCGAAAGAACGTCTGCACAAAGTGTGGGGTGAATCCCAACTCCCGCAAAAGCTCCCGGGTGGGCATGTCGGGGCGATGGGCCGCGGCGTAGGGGCCGCCCCGCGACACCATGTGACGCAAACGAAGAATCGCGAGCTTGTCGCCCAACGAGGAGCAACGGGCGCGGAGCGTGGGCCAAAGCGATCGTGGATCGCGGAGGGGATCGCCGAGGTGTTCAAACCGGTCGTGATGCCACACGCGGGCCCCGGCCTGAAACGACCGCAGGTCCAGCGCCTCAAGGTCCAGGTGTCGCCCGATCTCCGGGTAGCCCCGCAGGAGAATTTGAAACCCCCGATCGAGGATAAAACCCTCGCGTCGATCGCTGCGCACCCTCCCGCCCACATCGTCGCTGGCCTCGAATACCTTCACAGTGACCCCTGCGCGCTGGAGGACCCGGGCGCACACCAGCCCCGCGAGACCCGCGCCTACGATGACGGCGTTCGAGGTGGAGGGAGGGTGGTTCACGCCCGTGAAAGATAGCGCCGAACACGGAAAATGGGATCAGGCGGGCATGACATTCACGGGATTTCGACCAGACTTCCCCTATGAGACGCGCCAGACGCAGCGTGACCCATATCGCCGGCGCCGGGGCGCTTGTCCTGTCGTGCGCGTGCGCGTGCGCGGGGCCTGGAGATTCGACCCAGGAACGCGGCGGCGCAGTGGTGCCACAAAGTACGGCGTCGAGGCTCGATTCAACCCCGGCTCGAACGCGCGCGGAGCCGGGGACAGCACCACGCTGTCTAGGGATCGGTCCCGACGATCGTTGCGAGGTGGATGAACCCTTGAACACCACCGCTGCCGCGGTCAACGTGCTAGGCGAACCGCTCGCGGCGTGCGGCACCGATCCGATGACCGGATGGTTTCGAGACGGCTACTGCCGCACCGACGCGAGAGATGCGGGCGTGCACGTGGTGTGCGCCGAACTCACCGAAACATTCTTGGCGTTCACGGCCGCCCGGGGCAACGACCTCTCGACGCCGCGACCGCAGTTTGGGTTCCCGGGTCTGAACCCGGGGGACCGCTGGTGCCTGTGCGCCGCGCGATGGGACGAGGCGGCGCGCGCGGGGGCGGCACCGCCGGTGGTCCTGGAGGCCTCCCATACCAAGACGCTCCGCATCGTGGAGCTGCCGCGACTGCGTGCAGGCGCGGTCACGTCGACATCCGCTCTGTGACTCGCGCGAGCGGCCTCCCCATCAGACGACGTCTCCGACGCCCTCACGGAGGCGGGACACAAAAGCAGAGCTCGTCACAGATCCAATCTGGATCCACGCACAGGCAGCCGGTGGCTACCACGCAGCACTCGATGGTGCCCGGCGCGATGACGCCGCATGTCTGGCAGAGCCCTTGTTCGCATCCGACGAGGTAGAGGCCCCCGTCGAGGCACTGCGTCCCGCACTCGCCGCAATTGATCGGGTCGTTTTCAAGGTCGACGCACGCGTCGCTGTCCTCGCAGTAGGAGAGGTCGCCGCATCCATCGACGCAGGTACCCGTCTCACAGGTATTGGGGGAGCCGCAGTCGTTACCACAGGTGCCGCAGTTGTCGGGGTCGATGGAGAGGTCGACGCAGGCGTCGGTGGTTCCGCCGCAGTAGGTGAGGTCGCCACATTGATCGACGCAGGTGCCGCCTTCACAGGTGTTGGGGGAGCCGCAGTCATTGAAACATGCGCCACAATTGTCGGGATCCGAGTCGAGATCAACGCAGGTGTTGAAACACCATGCCTCGTCCGGGGTGCACTTGGGGGCACACTCTCCGGCGACGCAGGTGGTTTCGACGGTGCACACGTTGTCGCAGGCGCCGCAGTGGATGTTCGTCGTTTGGAGGTCGACACACTCGTCGTCACACATGGTCTCCAGTGGGCCGCATGGCCCAGGATCTCCGGTCGTCGATTCGTCACCCTGCGAGGACCCACCGTCGGCGCTCGATTCGGTGGCGCCAACGTCCGTGGTGTCCCCGTCCGCAGAGGTCTCCGTGTCGCTCGAGGCGGCCGTGGTTCCCGACACTGCCGCGGTGTCTCCCTCCTTTTTGTCGCAGGCGCCGCTCATGAGGGAGAGGAGCAACAAGGGGGGGAGAAAACGGAGAGAGGGGCGCATGGAGGCGATGAGCATCGTTCGTTAAGAGGGTGGGAACTACTAGACGCACGGTGAGGAGGTGCTCCAAGGGAGGTGAACTCTCCACCACAGAGAGGTCACCAATGGCAATACAGATTCATCTACTACCCATTCGCCGGACCGGCTATTTCCTGACATATGGTAACTCAAGAATGCGACGGTGACCATGGTTGGTGATGTGGAGCGGATGTCGCACCGTGGTGGCGTCGCGTGTCACTCGCCGCGCCTCATGGGTGCTCCCCGCCAGGTCTCGTGTCCCTTAAAAACGCAGATGCGCTGGGTAGCCGGTCACGCATGAGCCAGACCATGATGCAAACTATCTGAGGGCACTGCGAGATCCGCATCCCGCGAAGCGTCCTTGGGAACGTCGAATCGCGGCTGGGGCCGCGGAGGGGTCATGCAAGCCCCCAAGGACGAGACTTCGGGGCTTCGAAATCGTACCAGCGCTCAACATGAAGACCTGCGCGCCGCCAGTGACGTCACGAAATGACCACACCGATTAGTTGATCTGCCGCTCGAAGCCTTCCCAGTACGGCGCCCGCAGGAGGAACTTTTGCAGCTTTCCTGTCGCCGTTCTCGCCAGCTCGGTCCGAAACTCCACACTCGTCGGACATTTGTAGTGGGCCAGTCTGTCCCGGCAATGGTCGATGAGTTCCTGGCCTGTCACCTCAAGGCCTGGCTGGCACACCACCAAGGCCTTGACTGTCTCTCCCCACTTTTCGTGGGGAACACCGATCACGGCCACCTCGGCGACGGCGTCGTGGGAGAACAAGGCGTCCTCAACCTCGATGGAGGTGACGTTCTCACCGCCCGTGATGATCACATCTTTCTTTCTGTCCGAGATGGTCAGATAGCCCTCCTCGTCCAGCGACCCCCCGTCTCCGGTGTGGAACCATCCGTCCACGATGGCCGCCTTGGTCGCCTCGGGTTGCGCCCAGTATCCTGCGAGGATGGTGTTGCTTCGAGCGAGAATCTCACCGTGTCCGTCAATGCGGAGTTCGGTGCCAACGGAGGGCGCACCGGCGCGCCCCAGCCGTCGCGCGCGCTCATGGGTGGAGAGATGGTCCCACTCCTCCCGACCGCGATTAAAGGTGAGCAGCGGGGAGGTCTCGGTGAGGCCGTAGATCTGAATGAACTCCCAGCCCAGCTCAGTCTCCACGCGCTCGATGGTGGTGGTCGGTGGTGCGGCCCCGGCGACCACCACCCGAACACGGCCATGGCCGGGGATCGGGCCCTCCCAGTCTCGCGCGGCCTCAAGCACCGCGTTCACAACGGCCGGCGCGCAGTTCATGAGCGTGACCCCGTGCGCCTCGACGCGACGAAGAATCTCCGCGCCGTCGATTTTTCGGATCACCACCTGTCGGACTCCCATGCTCGCGAGAACAAAGGGCATTCCCCAGCCGTTGCAGTGAAATGTCGGCAGGGTGTGGAGGTACACGTCTCTGTCGCTGATGCCCAGGTGCAATCCGAACGTGACCGCGTTGATCCACAGATTCCGATGCGTGAGTTCCACCCCCTTGGGGCGCGCGGTGGTGCCGCTGGTGTAGTTGATGGTCGCGGTGCTGTCCTCGGGAATCTCCACGGGCGGCAGCACATCGGCACCCTGATGCAAAAGCGCGTCCGATGCGTCGCCAAGGATCACCTTGTGTTCGCATGTCACCCCCTCCATCGCGTCGGCAAGCTCCGGATCCACGAGCAGTAACCGGACACCGGAGTGTTCTACGATGTAGCGGACCTCGGCTGGGTTGAGGCGGTAGTTGATCGGCACCAGGACCCGCCCAGACGCAGGAACGGCGTACAAAGCCAGCAACAGTCGGCTCGCGTTGTGGGAGATGATGCCCACGCGATCACCCACGCCGATCCCGAGTTTCTCTAGGTTGAACGCCATGCGCAGACTCACGGTGTGGAGCTCGCGGTAGCTGAGTGTGGCCATTGGACTCGCCGGTTGCTCGGGCTCATCGATGATGGCGGGGCGATCGCCATACACGAGCGATGCGCGATCCAAAAAGTGACGAATGTTGAGTGCTGTTTTCATAGAGATCCTGGGGCTGCCGCCCATGGTAGCCGACGAACCGGAGGCGAAACCCCGAAACTGAGAAACCCGAACCGCGGGTCATTTCGGCGCGACGAAACCCGAACCGAGGGTCGTTTCGGCGGGGGTAGTGAAACCCCGAAACCCGAACCGCGGGTCATTTCGGCGGGGGTAGCGCATACCCAAACCGAGGGTCGTTTCGGCGTGGTCGCGCGCTGCTTTAGAGTTGACGGTCGAGCCAACACACGCACTCGGTGAACATGCCCGGCACGGGGCTTGCTTTGGTCCGCGCCCATGGTCGCGCGCACTACCTCGGTCGGCATCGAAGGCGTCGATGGATATCTCATCACGGTGGAGGCCGACGTCGGCCCGGGCCTGCCGTGCTTGCAGGTGGTGGGCAGCGCGGCGGGGGCGGTGGCCGAGGCGCGGGAGCGGGTGCGCTCGGCGTTGCGGCACCTGAGCGTACACGTACCGCCGCGCAGACAGACGGTGAACCTCTCTCCGTCGGACCGCCGCAAGGACAACCCGGGCCTCGACTTGGCCATCGCCGTGGCGTTGTTGGTGGGCCATGACGCCTTGCCCCAAGAGTCAGTGGAAGGGGTGATGCTCTGGGGCGAGCTCGCGCTCGACGGCGCGTTGCGGCCGGCGGCCGGGACATTGGTGGCCGTGGACCGGGCCAGACGAGACGGTCTGCGCGCGGTGATCGTGCCCGAGGCCAACGCCGCCGAGGCCGGCTTGGTCGAGGGCGTGGAGGTGTTCGCCGCGCCCTCGCTGCAGGCGGCGCTCGCCCATCTTCGCGGGGAGGTGCCCTTGTCGCCAGTGCCGGCCACGCCGCTCTTGGCCCACGCGCGCACCGACGCCCACGACCTCGTGGACCTCGCCGACGTCCGCGGTATGCCCGAGGCGCGGCTGGCGTTGGAGGTGATGGTGGCGGGCGGGCACAACCTGTTGCTGTACGGCCCGCCCGGCGTGGGCAAGACCATGCTGGCGCGCCGCGCGGTCACCTTGTTCCCGCCGCTTGAACGTTCGCAGGCGCTGGAGGTGGCGCGGGTGCGCAGCGTGGCCCTGGGGCACGCGCTCTCGTCGTTGCACGGCGCGGTGAGTTTTCGGGCGCCGCACCACACGGTGACGGCCGCGGGCCTGCTCGGGGGGGGCACGCCGCCGCGGCCGGGGGAGGTGTCGCTGGCACATCGCGGCCTGCTGTTTTTGGACGAGCTCCCCGAGTTTTCTCGGGCGGCGCTCGAGGGACTGCGCGAGCCCATCGAGGAGGGGCAGGTGCGGCTGGTGCGGGCGCGGCACGCCCTGGAGTTTCCCGCGCGTTTTCAGTTGATGGCGGCCATGAACCCGTGCCCCTGCGGCTATCTCGGCCACCCCGAGCGCAACTGCATCGACACGGCGGCCTCGGTGGCGCGCTACCAGGCGAAGGTCTCGGGGCCGCTGCTCGACCGCATGGACCTCATCGTGCCCGTAGTGCCGGTGCCGCCGGATCAGCTCGCTGGGAGCGCGCCGGGGGAGGGGAGCGCGGCGGTGCGCGCCCGGGTCCACGCGGCCCGCCGCCGGCAGCGCGCGCGGCTCGACGGCACCCCCTACGCTTGTAACGCGCAGGTGCCCGCCCACGGTGACACCCTCGACCGGCTCTGTCCGCTCACGAACGCCGGGCGCGAGACCCTGCTGCGCGTGGCCACGCACCGCGGCCTGAGTCCCCGCGCCCAGCACCGTCTACGCCGGGTGGCGGCGACCTTGTCGGACCTTCGGCAACGTGAAGGCGCCGAGCCCTTCCTCCCGGTGGGCCCGCGAGACATCCTCGCGGCCGCCCAGCTTCGCCGGCCGTTGGCGGCGGCAGGGTGAGAGGCCTCCATTCAAGGCGCGCCCCGGGTGATGTCTCGAGGTGCGCGTGGGGCAGGGGGCTCGGCCCCTAGCGCCCGCAGCGGCTCTTGAAGAGGCGGACGTCGTTTTCGCCGTTGTCGAGGCACGCGTTCATGCCGGCCTGCACCCCGCCACGTACCGCGTGGAGCAGCATCGAGGTCCGCTCGAGATTCGAGGCCTTGGCGGCCCCCACCGCGGTCCCCCTGAGTTCGGCCTCGGGGAAACTCCCGAGCTGGTCGCTGGCGCCCCAGTAGGAGATGAAGGCGTCGGCCACGTTGGCGGAGATCTTGGCGATGCTCAGGTCCGCGTCGGAGAGTTCGAGGGTGGCGGCGTCACGGAAGTCGGCGACCATGAGCTGCTGGTCCCCGGCGGTGCCACCGTTCGCGGCCGCGAAGGGCCAGTCCTTGATCAGATCGGAGAGCGTGGGCGTACATCCACCGCCGCCGCCGTCGCTGCGCGTGAGGCCGTTGGCTTGCTGGACGATATGCGCGGCTTCGTGGGCGAGTTCGGCCTCGCCCGCGCATACGAGGGTCAACGCGGTGTTGAGTTCGTCCGTGGAGGCGGCTGAGAGCAGCGCGTACACCTCCGGCACGCTGCCCGTGAACGTGAGGTCCACCGCCCCTTCTTGAACGTCGAGGTTCGAGAGATAGCGCAGCATCCGGTCGAGCTCCGCGACCACCGCGAGACCCACGTTGTCCTCGCTCAACTGCGCCACGGTGATGTCCGGGAAGGCGGTCACGAGCGAGAGGGTCTGGGCCTCCTCGCAGCCATCCTTGCCGTCGAGACACATCTCGCGAACCTCACAGGCTTTCAAGAACATGTCGGACCCATCCTTGGCGTACACCTCCGATTCGGGCATGGCGCAGATGAAATCATAGGGCTGCACCGAGACCTCTCGAACCCCGCCGTGGGTCGCACACGCGCCGCCGTCGACGCCGGCGACCTCCGGCCGCAACACCCCTGCATCGTCGCCGCATTGCACCTGAACGCTGCCCTCGAAGCAGGCCACGATGGCGCCGTCGTTGCACGTTACGGTGGGCCGAGTCGACCGGCTGCCGCTGTCCTCCGTGTCCACGAAGGAGGGGCCGTTCGACCGGCTGGTGCTGTAGCTCGCGGCGGATTCAAGCGCCCCGGATCCGGTATCGGCCACGTTGCCGCGGTTGGAGCGGGTGTTGTTGTGATTGATGGCGGCCGCGGGCGCTTCCGTATCGCTGTCGGCGTCGCCGTCGCCATCCGGGCCGGCCACGGTGCCGCGGTTGGAGCGGGTGGTTTCGTGATTGATGGCGGCCGCGGGCTCGAGGAGTTCGCCGCCGAGATCCGTATCGGGACCGGCCACGGTGCCGCGGTTGGAGCGGGTGTTGTTGTGACTGATCCCGGGCGCGGCAGCGACCGGGAGGGCACCGGCGAGGAGCATGGCCGTGGAAACAGCCAGGATGAGCGGGTTGCGCGCAAGAAGATGGGGACGTCCAGAACGTGGCATGTCACTCTCTTCGCGCCGCGGACGGATCTTGAGGAAAAAATGAGGCGTCTCTCCGCGGTGTCGAAGGCGTTCGGTCTAGGGCACCCGTAGCGCAGGCGGGATCGCGCGAAAACGCGCTGCGATGCGCTCGTTCAGACCCAGGGCGGTCGTTGTGTCACCGGGCTTTGGGGCACGCGTGTTCAACGGAGACAGAAAGGAAATGCTGTGATCGATCGGGTGGGATGAGGCACCTATGGTTCATGCGACCCTCAAGCCTTCGATTCATGGGATGTGCCGTGCTCTCTACGTTGTTCATGCTGCCCGCGTGCGACGCGGACAA
This sequence comes from Nannocystaceae bacterium, assembly GCA_040265175.1. Classification (GTDB taxonomy): domain Bacteria; phylum Myxococcota_A; class Polyangia; order Nannocystales; family Nannocystaceae; genus JAAZXR01. Next base: position 22,740 of record JBDQGY010000012.1, on the reverse strand, counting down.
AGATCTCGGTGATGAAGGCACCAGCTCTGAGGGGAGCGCAGATGACGACACGAGTGACGACTCGGGCGGCGAGACCTCGGGGGACGACGGAGAGATCACGAACGGATGCGGCACGTTTGACACCTCCCTCCCGGGGGACAGCCCGATTCCCCAAGACCCCGACGACCCCGAGATCCTCACGGCGTGCGACGCCTTGTGTGGGGAGCTCGCGTCGACGTGTGAGGCGTCGGGCGTGAACTGCGAAGATGCGTGCAAGATGCAATCGTGCGACGTGTGTCCAGGGACGCTGGCGGAGTACGTAGAGTGCCAAGCTGTCCAGGCGGCTCCCGATGGATGTACCTGCGACGCCAACGGCGTGCTTTGCGACGTCGCAGAAGCGTGTCTTGATCAGTATTACGCCCTCTCGCAGTGCGGTGGGTGAGCGGGTCACGGGCGTCGTAGTCATGGACCGCGCGGGGAGAGCCCGGCGGGCCGAGGGGCGAGCACCCTATGCAGCGCCTCGACGACATCGCCCACGGTTGAGGTTGGACCTCTCCAAGGGGCCGGTGGGAGCACCCTCTGGCAGAATCGAGGCGCCCAGTTGACGACTTCAAAGTTCTCGCGATAGCACCACCCATGCCCTATGCGCGCGTATTGAATCTGTCGCTTGTTGTGCCCCTCACCTTTGCGTTCGCCTGCGAAGGGAAGAAGGCGGTGCCGAAGGTGGATTCGGCTCCACCGGCGGAGAGTTCGCGCGAAACCGGTGAGCCAACTGCCGTCACACCCGAGGCACCGAATCCCCAGTGGACCGCCCACACCAAGTCGTTCCTCGATGACTTCTTCACCGCCCACCCCGCCGCCGCGGTGGTCGCCGGACGCCACGAGCACGACGGCAAGCTCCCTGACTGGAGCGCCGACGGGCTGGCCAAGGAGGTCGCGCGCATGAAGGCCGCGAAACAAGCCCTCGCCGCCTTCACGGACGAACAGCTCACCGCCGACGAGCGACTGCAGCGCGAGTTGCTCGACGCGCGGTTGGATCGGGACCTCTTTTGGATCGAGACCGCGAAGTGGCCCCAGAAAAACCCGGCGTTCTACTTCGACTGGCTCCTCGACGGGCTGGATCCTGCGGTCTATGTGACGCGGGACTACGCGCCCCTCGAGGCGCGCATCGCCGCCTACACCACCTACGCGAGCAACATCCCCGCTGCGGCGGCACAGATCAAGGCCAACTTGAACGGACCGCTGCCGCTCACGTACGTGAAGTTTGGGGTGGCGAGCTTTGGTGGCTTCGCCAGCTTCTACGAAAATGACGTGCCGCAGGCCTTCGCCGCGGTCAAAGATGCGCCGCTTCAGGCAGCCTTCACCAACGCCAACCGCGAGGCCATCGCGGCCATGAAAGATCTCACGGCCCATCTGCAAGGGATGGAGTCCACGGCCACCCAGGATTTCGCTCTCGGGGCAAACCTGTTCGCCCAGATGGTCCAGCGGACCGAGCGCGTAGACGTGAGCCTCGAGGCGCTCGAGGCCGCGGGTCGGGCTGACATGGCCCGCAACCAGAAAGCGCTCACGCAGGCATGCAGCGAACTGGCGCCGGGCAAGCCGATCCCAGAATGCATCGCGATGGTGGCAGACCAGAAGCCCGAGGGCGGACCCGTCGCCGGGGCACGACGTCAACTGGTGGAGCTGCGCAAGTTCATGGACAAGGTGGACATCGTGACCATTCCGGGCACCGAGGTGGCGCTCGTGGAGGAGGCGCCGCCGTACATGCGCCAGAACTCGGCCTACATCGACATTCCCGGTCCTTACGAGAAGGGGCTGCCGAGCACCTACTACATCTCGCCGCCGGACCCGTCGTGGTCGAAGGAAGACCAGCTCGCGTACATCCCTGGGGAGAAAGACCTGCTGTTCACCTCCATCCACGAGGTGTGGCCGGGGCACTTCACCCAGTTCTTGCACGCCAACCGCAGCAAGAACGAGGTGAACCGGGTGTTCGTGGGCTACGCCTTCGCCGAGGGCTGGGCCCACTACACGGAGGAGATGATGTGCGAGGTGGGCGTGTGCGAGGGCGACCCGGGCCGCAAGATCGGGCAGCTGCTCAACGCGCTGCTTCGCAACGCCCGCTACCTGTCGGCCATCGGGCTGCACGCGCGCGGGATGACGGTGGAGGAGAGCGAGAAGCTGTTTCGCGAGCAGGCGCATCAGGACGCCGGCAACGCGCGGCAACAAGCGGCGCGGGGCACCTACGACCCGGCCTACCTCAACTACACCATGGGCAAGCTCATGATCCTGAAGCTGCGCGAGGACTGGACGAAGACCCGGGGTGGACGCGACGCGTGGAAGGCCTTCCACGACGAGTTCCTCTCCTACGGCGGCCCGCCGGTGCCTCTGGTGCGCGAGGCGATGCTGGGCGCGGGCGCCGGACCTGCGCTCTAGTGGACCCATCGGTGCGGTCTCAGCCTCTCAGCACGAGCGCGAGGAGGGCCGCCAGCGAGGACCGGGCTCCCGGTTACGGTTGCGGCGAGTTGAGCCCGCGCGCAGCGGACTACCGGTCGAGGTGATGCTGACAGCCTGCGGAGTGGGCGTCGACGCTCGGCAGCCGCAGCGCCGTCACTGGGTTTCGCACCGAGGCGAGACTCGCGAGCTCGCTGGGGTCGGTGGCGAAGAACTGCAGCGCATGGGCGGCAGACTTCATATTCAGCTCGAAGACCCCCTGGTTGATATTGTCGAGGGTGTCGCAGGCTCGGTGGTAGCAGGCGTCATAGGCGACCCCTTCCTCACCACCTTGGCTGACGGCCTCCTCCGCGGACTTCAGCGCCTCTGCCCCCGTGAACAATCCACCCACGGGGATGCCCGCCTCGGCGAAGGCGGCGTAGTCGGAGCGGTTGTCGAGCAGGGCGGGCACGACCTGAAGACCGAGGTCGTCGAAGGTGCGGATGAGCTCGCGCTCGATGATCCCGGATCCGTCGGGGCCTGCCAACCCAGTGCCGCTGCCGTCGCCGTCGTAGACGAAGCGTGTGAAGTTGGGGGAGGCGACCATGTCGTAGTTGAAGTACCCGATCACGGCGTCGAGATCGGCGCTTGTCCTGGCGTTGACGTGGTGGGTGGAACCCACGAGTCCGACCTCCTCGGCGCCCCACCACGAAAACTGTATCTTCGCCGCGGGCGTGCAGGTCGAGAATCGTCGGGCGAGCTCGAGCATGAGGGCCGTGCCGGAGCCGTTGTCGTTGATGCCGGGGCCGGCGGTGACTGAGTCGAGATGGGAGCCCAACACCAACACGGTGGAGGGGTCTCCGTCGATGGTCTCGGCGAACAGATTCTCGGTGGCCACGGTGACGAGCTCGGCGTCCACGGCGACGCGCACCGTGATGCCGTTGGAGGTGCCGGCGTCGAGCTCTTGACCGAGCGCCGCGGTGGTCATGAGCACCGGGATGTTGACGCCGGGATCGTTTCCGAGGGTCGGTGTGAAGAGACCTCCAGTGTTATTGAACACGAGCACGGCGGCGGCCCCGGCGTTTTGGGCGTTGAGAGCCTTGGTGCGGAAGGTGCAGCCTCCCCGGCGAATGAGGGCGATGTTGCCCGCCTGGAAGCCGGTGAAGGCGGCAGCCGTGCAGCCCGAGCTCCCCGAAGAGGTCTCCACCCCGGTCACGAGGGCGACCACGTCGCCAGCGCCCGAGTACTGCATGGTCACAAAGTCATCGCCGGGGACGTGGGTGACGGGGTCCGGGCTCGTGGCTTCCAGCACGGGGTCGGTGAACTCGGTGAAGGTCTCCACGTCAAAGGGCTCTCGCGTGATCTCGTAGCCGAGGGGAATGAGCGTCTGCTCGACGTAGTCGAGGCTCGCCGCGTAGCCAGGAGTGCCGAGGCTGCGCCTGTCGCCGTTGGTGGAGCCGATGTTCGCGAGGGCCGCCAGGTCGGCCATGGCCGCGTCGAGATCGATCTGCTCCTTAAGGTCAACGTCGCACGCGTTCATGTCACCGTCGCCGTCGCCGTCACTGTCACCGTCGCCGTCGCCGTCGCCGTCGCCGTCGCCGTCGCCGTCGCCGTCGCCGTCGCCAGCCGAGGTATCCGAGGCGTCCGCGGTCGTCGAGGTGTCGTCGCCGTCGTCATTGTTCCCGCCGTCACCGCCATCGCCGCACGCGCCAAGGAACAGGAGAGCGCAGATACCGAGGGACCAAAAACGCCGCATCTCGAGAGTATGAGTCGCCCGAGCGCGCGGGGTCAACATGGCGTAGGTGTGGGGAACTGCCGCTTCGATGGAGCGCGGTCAGCGAGGTTCGCCGAGGGATGCGAAGGGGTTCACGCGGGTCGGCGCAGGCTCTCCCGCGTCGACGGCCATGGCGGTCTCCACGATGGTCCACAGGGCGCTGGTGAGGATCTCGACCAGGGCAGGGCGCGTAACCTCCGGGGTCTCTAGCCAGTCGAGGGACATGCCCTCCACCAGGTGCAACCACCCTCGCAGCGCCGCGTGGACCGCTGGGGTCCGCTCGAGGCCGGGGCCGTCGGCGATCATGTGACTCACGATGGCCTCGCGCGCGTCCTCAAGGATGCGACGCATGTGGGCGTCGACCCCGAGTCCGCCGCGCATGAGCACGACGTAGGCGCCGGCGAAGCTCTCCACGTATTCGAGGTAGGCGTTGATACCCGCGCGCGTGCGTAGCTCGGGTTCGAGGGTGTCGCTGGTGCGCACGCGCTGCACCAGTTGCTCAGCAGCGAAGCGTACGGTGTCGTTGTAAAATCCACGCTTCCCTTTGAAGTAGTGATAGAGGAGCCCGCGGGAGATGGAGGCGGCCTCGGCGATGTCGTCGATGGAAATTTCGGCGTAGCTGCGATCGCCAAACAGCCGCAGACCGAGCTCCAAGAGTTGTTCACGGCGGCGGTCGCCTTTGTCCTCGCCGGGGCTCGACGCGACCGGTTTACGGCGAAATCTGGGCACCTCGAAAGATTAAATCAAAATTGAATTGAATTCAATTCAAAAATCGTCTATTCCTTAGATATGCCGCTCGATGGCCTCAATCGACTCAAAAAGCGTGTTGCGCCAAGGGCGCGGCGGCCCATTCCCACTGTGCGCCGCATGGACTTCGACTTCGACGCCATCCCCAAGCACTGGTTTGGCAACAACGCCTTCGCCACCCATGTCAGCAACGGACTGCACCTGTTGTTCCCCGACGGGGAGCGTTTCTTTGTGCGTTCCGTGCGGCACTATCTCGGAGACATCCACGACGCGGCGTTGCGAGATTCGGTGGAGGCATTTTTTGGCCAAGAAGGTTCCCACGCCCGCGAGCATCAGCGCACCTTTGAGATCTTGAAGTCCCAAGGGCTCGACGTAGACAAGTTCCTCAGGGCCTACCGGCGCTTCGCCTTTGAGTGGCTCGAGCCCAAGTTTCCTCCCTCGTTTCGACTCGCGGTGACCGCCGCGGCAGAACACTTTACGGCCACCTTCGCCCATGGGGGCCTGACCACCAGCGATCTGGATCTCGCGCACCCCGCCATGCGGGCGCTGTTGTTGTGGCACGCCGCGGAGGAGGTGGAGCACAAGTCCGTCGCGTACGACGTGTTCATGGAGGTCGACGGCCGTTATTCAGTGCGAGCGCTCGGGATGATCGCGGCGTTCGTCATCATCAGCGGGTTGTGGGCGGTCAGCGCGGTGAGTCTCATGCGCGACGATCCCGACGTGAGCGTGGCGCGCCTCGTCAGCGACTACCGTGGCATGGAGGTGCCGGGCAACGTGGGCAGCTTTCGCATGGTGGGGATGCTGGTGGACTACCTCGCTCCCGGCTTTCACCCCGACCAGCTCGACGACTACCAGATCGCGCGAGACTATCTCGCCTCTGTTGGGCGGCTTGAGGCGTAGAGGTGACCCTGCGATGGCGGTGACCGAACTTCATGAAGAGCTCGATGTGTTGGTGGTGGGCGCCGGGATCTCTGGTATCGGCGCGGCGGTACATCTGCAAAAGCGCTGCCCCACCCACTCGTACGCCATCTTGGAGATGCGCGAGCACCTGGGGGGCACGTGGGACTTGTTTCGCTACCCCGGCATTCGCTCCGACTCCGACATGTACACCCTCGGCTATCGGTTCCGGCCGTGGGACAACCCTCAGGCGATCGCCGACGGCCCGTCGATCCTCCGCTACCTCGAAGACACCGCACGAGAGTTCGGGGTGGACGAGAAGATTCGCTACGGCAAAAAGGTGGAGCGCGCCGAGTGGTCGAGCGAGCACGGGCGCTGGACCATTCGCGTGCGTGACTTGTCCACCGACACGCTGGACACCATCCGCTGCAAGTTCGTGTTCGTGTGTACGGGCTACTACCGCTACGACTCCGGGTTCACGCCGGCGTTCGAGGGGCGGTCACAATTTCAAGGTCGGGTAGTGCACCCCCAGCAGTGGACGGACGACGTGGACTATGCCGGTAAGCGCGTGGTGGTCATCGGCAGCGGCGCCACAGCCGTGACCTTGGTGCCCTCGCTCGCGAAGAAAGCCGCGCACGTCACGATGCTGCAGCGCTCGCCGACTTACGTGGTGTCACGTCCGGCGCGAGACCCCCTCTCGGAGTGGCTGCACGGCAAGCTCCCCGACGCGCTCACCTACCGCATCAATCGTTGGAAGAACTGGTCGCTTCAGCAGCTGATGTTCAATATCTCGCGCCGGTACCCCGCGCAGATCAAGGACTGGATGGTGGCGCAGGTGCGCGCGGAGATCGGCGACGCGGCGGAACCCCATTTTCGGCCGCACTACGATCCGTGGACCCAGCGGGTGTGCGTGGTCCCCGATGGCGATCTGTTCCACGCGATCAACGACGGCCGCGCGTCGGTGGTGACCGACGAGGTCGCGACGTTTACGACGACAGGGTTGGAGCTGAAATCCGGGGACGTACTCGACGCCGATCTCATCATCACCGCCACCGGGTTGCACATTCAGTTCTTTGGGGGCGCCGAGATGGTGGTGGACGGCGAAGTGGTGGACCTGGCCGACACGATGGCCTATCGCTCCATGATGCTCAGCGGCGTGCCGAATATGGCCTTCACCGTGGGCTACACCAACGCGAGCTGGACGCTTAAGGTGGACTTGACCTGTGAGTATGTGACCCGTGTGCTTCGCCATATGTCAGAGCACGGCCACGACATCTGCTGCCCTGTCCTGGATCCATCGGTGCGCGAGGCGCCGCTTCTCAACTTGAATTCTGGCTATTTGACGCGCGCCCTCGACCGTCTCCCGCGTGCCGGCGCGACGGGACCGTGGAAGGTGTTCAACTCCTACGCCCGCGAGCGCGCAGCGCTGCGACGGGCCAAGGTCGACGACGGCGTGATGCAGTTCTCCTCGGTGACCAAGGGCGCCTGTGCGCGCACAACCTCCGCGGCGTGAACTCAGCTCTGTTTTTGAGCCCGCGGGCGGGTGGTCGGCCCGAGGTCGGGTCGCGATGGCCACGGGACGGTCCGCCTCGAGAGCCTTCAAGATCGACTCTCGCGAGACTGGCGAGGTGTCTCCGGGCGAAGTGTTCGCGTGAGGGGCCGTGCGGGGCCGCGCTACCCACCGCTCACAGGCTGGGGGCACTTGGCACGACGCGCGCATTCAAAGCCGCGCATGAAACGTCGAAAGTCCACATCTACCTCACCCGGAAAACCTTCGCCTGAGACCGCCCCCTCGTTCGAGCGGGTCATGAAGACCGTGCTCGATCGCTTCGGTGAAGGGGCGATCATGACCCTTGGAGATGGAGCGAGCCGTGCCTCTGGCCTCGACGTGATCTCCACCGGTTCGATCAACATCGATGAGGCGCTCGGCCTTGGAGGGCTCCCCCTCGGGCGAATCGTGGAAGTCTATGGGCCCGAATCGAGCGGCAAGACCACCTTGACGTTGCAGCTGATCGCGCAGGCCCAGGCGAAGGGGCATGTGTGCGCGTTCGTCGACGCAGAGCACGCGCTCGACACCCAGTATGCGCAGGCCCTCGGGGTGAAGCTCGAGGAACTGTTGGTGAGTCAGCCGGATCACGGGGAGCAGGCCCTGGAGATCGTCGATGTGCTGGCGCGCACTGGCGGTGTCGGGCTCATCGTGGTGGACTCGGTGGCTGCCCTCGTCCCGCGGGCGGAGCTTGAGGGAGACATGGGCGACACCCACATGGGTCTGCAGGCGCGCTTGATGAGCCAAGCCATGCGGAAGATCGCGGGGGTCGCCGCGCAGACCAAGACCCAGGTGGTCTTCATCAACCAGCTCCGCCACAAGATCGGGGTGCAGTTTGGGTCCCCGGAGACCACCACGGGGGGGAACGCGCTCAAATACTACGCGAGCGTGCGGCTCGACATTCGACGCATTGGCAGCGTGAAAGACGGCGACACCATCGTAGGGAACCGAGTGCGGGTAAAGGTTGTGAAGAACAAATGCGCGCCTCCGTTTCGACAGGCAGAGGTAGAGATTGGCTTTGGCAAGGGCATTCGGCGTGACGTGGAGGTCTTGGAACGCGCTCTTGAGGCTGGCCACATTACCCGCGCGGGAAGTTGGTTTTCCATGGGGCCGGTGAGGTTGGGGCAAGGGCGCAACGCCGCCTTAACCTGGCTTCAAGACCATCCCGGGGAGGTCGCCGCGCTCTTGACCGCGTTGCGTGGTCAGGACCCCAAGCAGGACCAGTCGGCCAACGTGGCGAAGGCGTCGTCCGCGGTCTCGAAGAAGTCTGCGGCCTAGGCAGACTGTCTAGGATTCGACGGTGCGGCGGCGAGGAGGCGTCGCACCGTTAGTCCACGAGCTCGACGACGACGTTGTCGGCGATGGCGTCCGCGACAAGGAAGTCTCCCCCGAGGGGGTCCATGCCCGGCCAAGGGGCGTGGTTGTTGCGCTGCAGGCCGGCCGAGACGGTGAACTCTCCGCTGGATTGACTGTTGTTGTGCTCGAGGTCTTCGGTGCGGAGGATTCGCTCATCCGGGGTCGCGCCGTTGGCGGGCCGGAGGGTGTCGACGTACAAGCCGTTGCAGCTGGGGAGACACTCGGGATAGTCGTCGCGCCCGAAGAATACATGGGCATGTCCCTCCTTGATGTCGCCTGGAGTCGCCTCGCCAGTGGGGTTGTTCCAGGTAAAATCCACGGCGGCGAGCTCGACGGTGATCGGACGGCCGCGCTTGAGCTTGCTCCCCGGCCACGGTTTGGTAATCGCCATCATCGGCCTTGAGGTCGACATGAAGAGCGTCGCGTCGCGAACGAAGAACACCTGGCGTCCCGTGGCGCTCGGGTTTTCGTAGCGGGTCCCGTCTCCTCGGTAGGTGCGCACTTCGATGCGGTGGTTCACAACGGTTGGATCGGGGATCGCGACCGCGCCGATGGCGAGCCCGCTTTGAAGGTCGCCCTCGGTGATCGCGGTGCCCGCCGCCTTGCTGCGCACGGCGATCCCGTCCACGTAGACCTCGACGTAGCCCTCGCCCTCGGTGGCGCTCTCAAAGTTGTTTGAGAGCGTGAATTCGGCGCCCCGAAAGGCGATCTCTACCTCGGTGGTGTCGCTGTCGAAGGCGGAGAGAGGTTCGGGGCCGAGCACTGTCACCTGCGGTCCGCGGTCGTCGATGCAGGCGCCGTTCCAACACACGAAGTCCTCGCGGCACTCTGCGTCTTGGGTACAGGCGAAGACGTCACTCGCCTCGTCGTCGAAGGCCACGTTGTAGCAAGAGGTGACGCTGGAGAGCAGCGCCGCTGCGAAGAGAACCTGCAGTGATTGTGGAGGTGTGCGCCGATGCATGACTAAAATCTGCCTATCAAGGTGAGGCCCGCGCGATCACGCTGGAGTGTGGGAGCGAAGCGTAAGGTGGCGGCGGTCGGTTCTTTCCGCTCGCTCTTTTTCTTCAAGCCAACGGCCAACAGCACCGCGCCTGTCACGGTGATTGTGCCTCCAACCGCGGCCATCGCGAATTGTAGCATCTCCGCTCGGCGGCCTTGATCGTCGAGGTCAAGTGTCTGCCCGTAGGTGAGCGCATCTGGGTTGCCGCCGTTGACCACCGCGTCGACTTGATCGCTCTTGTTCTTGGCTTGCATGCCGAAGATCACCGCGCCAACCGTGCCAGTCACAACCCCGACGCTCGCCAGACTCGCGCCGCTGATGATCAACGCGCGGCCCGGTTTTTTGGCAGAGGCGGCAGCTTGTTGCTCGGCCTGATTCTGCTGAAGGTCGAGCGTCTCCTCAAGCCGCTTGATCCGCGCGTCGATGTTGGCGGGGGCGTCAGGAACGCCCCGAACAAAGGCCTCGTAGCTGGAGATGGCGGCCTCATACTTTCCTAATTCTTCCTGACACTTGGCGATGTTGAAGTGAAACGCGGGCGCGGGGAACAGCCCCTGGGCATCTTGGAATTGGCGGAGGGCGTCCTCGTAGTTGGCCTCGTTGTATAGCGAGGTGCCATAGGCGAAGTGAAGCTTGGCGATAACCTCGTTGATAGGGATGTCGTCGACGGTCTCGAGGCCGAGCACCATAGCTTCGCGATAAGCACCGATGGCAGCGGCCCAATCCTCGGCTTCTTTCGCTGAGGTTGCGAGGTCCAAGGCGTTTTGAATCCCTTGGCTCTCGGCGCTCTCGTCGTCGGCCGGCTCGCCTGCCCCCTCGGGCGCGGGCTCCGATGCCTCCACGTCGACGAGGATGCGAGCGTTGGCCACGGATGGAACGCTCGCTACAGCGCATGGGACGGCGAGGATGCCTGGTGCATGGCGCAGGAGGAGCCGAGCCGTGCACGGCCATCGGAAATTCAGCATAGCGACAGCATAACGCAAGGCCTGCCCGAGTAAAATTCCGACTGTGGACAGTGGGTGTCAGCCGTCTTAGGTTCGCGAGTGGAGCGCGCCGCTGGAGAATGGCGCAGGCGTCCACGCGCTGGGATCTTGTCGAACTTTGCTCCAACTCGGCGCTTGCAGTGATCCGCATGACCACCGTTCTCGTACCTTCTTGTCGCAGTTGTGGTTGGCGTCCAGACGCCGACAAGTTTTGGGGCGGACGAATGTCCGCGCGCGACAACGAGGAGGCGCGGGAAAAATATGAGCGCGTCGTGGCGCTCGAGACGATGGCGGAGGAGGAGCGCCGGCCTGCGCTGCGTGCGGTCGCCCGACGTTGGCCGGGCGCGCTGCGCGAGGCGGAGCTGGTGTCGCCCCAGGTGATGGCGGCGCGCAGGGACGCCGCGCAGGCGCTCGTGGCAGGGGCGCCGCGACGCGGCGGTGGAGCCCCGCGTGAGGCGGTCGCGCTGTGGCACGCGCTTCATCACCTGTTGCACGATCAGCGCGCCTTGCGTCTGGAATCGGGGAGCCGATCGCAGGAGGTGAGCGTGGACCGACTGGTGGCGCGGGATGTGGCGGGGGCGGAGCTAGAGGAGCGGGCGCGTCGTTGGCCGGACGCGGAGCACCTGCGGGCGCTGACGGGCGCGAACGTGCGGCCGCGCCAGGCCTATCTGTGGTTGGCGGCCCAAACCAGCCTCTCGCTCGCAGGCTTGCACGCCAAGCTGTTTCGCCGGGCGGGGCGATGGGACCTTCGCGACGACGATCCCCCCTGGTCGCGGGATCCCTCTGTTTCGGGGTAGCATGCGCGGCGATGGACGAACTGCAGCGAAATCGCTTGTTTGCCGGCGGGGCCTTGTTGCTGGTGTTGATCGGGGGCTACTCGTTCTCTTCAAGCTACGCGGGGGCGACGGAAGAGCAAGTGGAGGCCGTGATGGCGAAGCGGGTCACCCGAGGCGACCAGCAAAGCAAGGTGTTGGCGCGGGGAAAACGATTCGAGAATACACCCGAGCACTTCGCCTTTGAGTTGTCCGAAGACCTGAAGCTTTTCTCGCTCACAGAGCTGACCGCGGAGGAGCTTGGCGAGCCCAACGCGTGGCGACTCCTCGTCGACAAGAGCGATCCAGAGCAGCTCAGTTCGGGAAGGACCTACGCCGGAGATGGCATCTCGATCAAAGCGTCGACTACGAAGGTGCGATACAAGCGTCGTGGCGTCACGGTTAAGTCGGTGCACGCGGTGGCCAAGATCACAAACACCTCGCAAAAGCCGCTCGCGTATCGGGTGGAGCTTGCACCCGACAAGTCCGGGAAGTGCGAGGTGCGAGGGACCCGCAGGCACAACACCATCGCGCTCATGCCTGGAGAGAGCGCCGACGTCGTGGTGTGTGCGGGCCGCAGCGGCGTCGTGATTCTTGGAGCCGAGGTGATGGAGGTGAGCGCGCTCGGCTACTACTATCTGAGCAAACTGCCCCCGGCGGCGACAGACATCGATACCGTTCGCGGTGGTTCACACAAGGGACCCTCGGCGGCGATCCAATGCGATGGGGTGCCCGCGATCAAGTACTCGAGAGCCCTTCGACGTGGCGTCGTCAAGTGGCGTGACATCGTCGACTTTTACAGCCGACACAACTGCAACCGGCTGCAGATGCCCGACGGGTACACCTGGACGGACGAGGCGCGAGCGTCGTTGCCGGTGCTCGGGAAGACCTTCGCTGGCTAGGCGTTGGGGCGCGATCTCAGGGGTGCCTGTCTGCGTGAATTTCGCCGCTGCACCGCGTGGTGGGGGGACTGGAGCGAAATGCGCCTGTCGCGCGATCATTTGCGTCAAAGATTCGTGGGCCCACAGAGGGGTCGCGGGTATCGATTCCAGAGCGCCGATCGCAGGGGGCGCCTATCGTGCTTGAAATCGCTGCGTTTTTTCGCCTAGCATGGGAGCAGACATCGTGACCAAGTCAGAACTCATCGAAGAAATCGCGCAGCGAACCGGACTCACCAAGAGCCGCGCCGAAATGGTCGTGGGCACAGTCTTCGACTCGATGGTCGATGCGATGGCGCGGGGCGAAGGGATCGAGATTCGCGGCTTTGGAAGTTTCACCGTGCGTCAGTACAAGGCGTACGAGGGGAGGAACCCTCGCACAGGGGCGGCGGTGCACGTGGCTCCGAAGAAGTTGCCGTTCTTCAAGGTGGGCAAAGAGCTACGAGAGCGAGTCAATAATAATGATCGCGTGGGCGCTGCTACGGCCCCCAACGAATCGCACGCGCCGGCGGTGGCCGCGGCGACGACGGAACGTGCCCCCCGACTCGATCGGTTACGCGACGACTCGGTCTCCGAAGACGTCATCTGATCTTGTGCTCACTGCCTGCACCGAGGGTCGTCGCGGTGGCGATCGTCGAGCACGTTGAGGACGCCGCGTTCGGTGTCCATGCGCACCGCGGCGCCGTCGCGGATGGAGGTACACCCCCGGCATCCAATGAGGGCGCTTAGCCCTAGCTCCCGGGCCATGAGGACGCCGTGACTCAGGGCGCCTCCATACTCTGTACAGATCGCCGCGACCGGGGACTCGGCCAACGCGACGGCAGCCGGGGCGGTCAGCGCAGGGGTGGCGATGATCTCTCCGGGCGCCGGGGGGCGACGCCAGAGATCCTCAAGATCTCGACGTACGATCAGGCGTCCGGAGACGCTTTGGCCGACGGGCACGCCATGAAGGGCGGGTCGGGTGATGGGAAACGGCGCGCCGTTGAAGATGCGCTCGGGGGGCGAAAGCTCGGCTCGTCGCGCGTGGCGACGCCGCCGGGAGCGCAAGACCTCCTCGCTCAATTCCATCGCGCCTTCGAGTCGCGCGGTCAACTCCTCACCGGAGAGGAAGAAGACCAACTCCGGAGGGAGCTTGAGGGCCTTCGCGGCGGCCAGCCAGACGGCGCGGAGCGGAGCGAGCCCGAGGGCAAAGTAGTGGTCATCGATCTCGGACAGCAGGGTCGCCGCTTCTTCCTCGGAGGGGGCGCCCTGCGCCGCGTCCGAGGTGGGCGCTCGGGCGGGGGGGGTCGCGTCGAGGCTCCCGCCGATACCAAGATCGTCGAGGGAGGGGCTCGCGAGATCCCAGGCCGTTGGGAGGACATCCAAATAGTCCCGGCGATCACGCAGCGAGAGCGGCGCGGTCTGGTTTGGGGCGCGGGAGAATCCGCGTCGGGAGGGTATTAAGATGCGCAGGTAGTTGTCGAACATCTCCACAAACCCGTCCACCGCCTCGCCGAGGCAGGCGACGATCTCGTCGGCGCTGGCGGTCGTGAGCCGCGTCGAGATAGTTTGGTGACCCGCGCGGGCGCGCGGCAAGAGGGAGTCATGGAGGACTCGCAGCGCTGACGTCGGAGGGAGCGTTGCGGTCGGTGCCTCGAGATCGCGGGGTAGCGTGTGCGTATACAGCCAACCGGCAAGCACCTGCAGCGAGCCGGCGTTGGGTCGGCGCGCGGCCAAGGTGTGGATCAGCCAGGTGTGCGCAACAGAGAGTGGGGCCGGGTTGTGTTCGGCGTCGAGGAGCAATAGGCCGTCGAGGGTAGGGCGCGGGCCCTCTTCAGGTCCTGCCTCTTCGATCGCCGCCTTCATCGTTGTCCAGCGAGGGAAGGGGTCCACTGTGAGCGGTCGCGCCTGGACGACCCAGGGGTTGCCGTCGCTGTCCACGACGATCTCGAGGTCGACGCCGCGAGGCGCGGTGACGTGCGTGAGAACGTTGGCGACGAGGGCGCCGAGGCTCGACGCCAACGGGTGGTCCCAGGCATCGAGGGGCCCGGAGAAACGAGGGGTGGCGCCCCACGCGAGGGCCTCGGGCGAGCTCCCGTGGACCTCGAGCATCGGCGGGACGTTCGCTCTCGCAGCGACGACGACGAGCAGTGCTCTTGGCACCTGCCGCTGAATCAGCACGTCCGCGTGTGTGGGGGCCGCGCCAAAATAGGCGACCACGGCGCGGTCTGTGCGTCGCGCCGCGATCGCTTGGACAGCCGCAGAGATCGCCGCGATCGACGTGCAGTCGGGGACGGTCTCGCTGAGCCCGGCCGCACTGCGCACCGCTCCGTCCTCATCTGGAAACGCCCCTCGAACGATGACAGGTCCGCCTCGCAAGAGCGCTTCGAGGCCCGCGGTAGGCGTCGCGGAGAGCGCGGCGCTCGCGGTGGTCGTGAGCCATCCGTCGGGGACCGCGATACCGGCGCGGAGGAGCCGCTCCAAACGCCCAAACTTCGGGGAGATTTGGGTCCGCGTCTGGGTCGTCGTCGCGCCGAGTCTTCGCACCGTCAATCATTGTAGACTCTCCGAGCGTGGAACACCGGCTTTTCCCTGCTCCGCCTGTGCAGTCGTGGCTCGCGGGACTCTTGACCCCGCTCGCCACGCGCGGTGCGGTGCGGGTGCATTACGGCGTGAAGGCGGGGAGCGGCCTGCGTGAGACGCTGGCGGCCTGGGAGGCGGTGGAGCCCACCATCGACGCGGCGCTGGCCGGGTTGGTGATCGTGGATTCTTTCGATCGTCCGGCGGGTGCTAGCCTCGACATCGGGAGGCTGCTCGCCAAGGAGGCGGTGGTGGTGGAGCTGATCCCGCTGCACCAGCCCCTGTGGCGCACCCTCGTTGGGGTTGGGGAGGACCGCTCACTCCCTCGAAAAGTCGGGGCTCGCGGCGTGGAGTGGCGATCCTTGGGGCTCGAGAGCCTCGAGCATTGGCGCTGTCAATCGCCCCGGGACCTGGCGGTGACCGTGGGGAGTTTTGCCGGCGTTCTCGGCGAAGCTCGACGTCTAGCTTAGGACTTGTCGACCGCATCACGCCATCGCGTCTGCAGCGCGTCGATGGCGCTCGCGTCGTCCGCGGGCTCGAACGATCGGTCTTTGATCCACGCGTTGGTCAGCGCGGTCTGATCCTCCCATAGGCCGCAGCCGAGCCCCGCGAGGAATACAGCGCCGAGGGCGGTGGTCTCTAGCATTTGGGGCCGGTCGAGCGCGGCGTTGAGGACGTCGGCTTGAATTTGCATGAGGAGGTTGTTCGCCGCGGCACCTCCATCGACGCGAAGGCGCTGGAGCTGGAGCTTCTCGAGGTCGTCACCGCTGCGGGTTGCGTCGAGATCGGCCACCATGGCGCGGACCAAGTCGCCGACTTGCAGCGCGATGCCTTCGAGAGCAGCCCGGGCGATGTGGGCCCGGGACGAGCCGCGGGTGAGTCCGCAGAGCATGCCGCGCGCGTCGGGTCGCCAGTGGGGAGCGCCGAGTCCTGCGTGCGCTGGCACGAGCACCACGCCGCCGCTGTCGGGTACGCTGCTCGCCATGGCTTCGATCTCTGGCGCGGTCGCAAAAAACTTAAGCTCATCGCGGAGCCACTGCACCACCGCGCCCGCCATGAACGCGCTCCCTTCGAGGCAGTAGGTCGTGGCGTCACCGATCTGCCATCCTACCGTGGTGAGCAGACCGTGCTCCGACGCCACGGGCGTCTCCCCGGTGTTCATCATGATGAACGCGCCCGTTCCATAGGTGCACTTGGCCTCACCGCGCGCGAAGCAGGCCTGCCCAAACAGCGCCGCCTGCTGGTCCCCTGCGATGCCGTGGATGGGGATGCCGTCGGGCAGCCCGGGGACATCGTGCGTCTCGCCAAATCGGTGGGTGCATGGATGCACCGACGGCAGCAGTGACACCGGGACCCTCAGGAGTTCGCAGAGTTCGAGGTCCCATCCGCCCTCCGAGCCCGCGCGGCCTTGGAGAGGCCACAGCATGGTGCGTGAGGCGTTCGAGGGCTCGGTCGCGTGGCTGGCTCCGTTGGTGAGTCGCCACAAAATATAGGTGTCGATGGTGCCCGCGGCGAGCTCCCCACGCGCGGCGGCATCGCGCGCCCCCTCGACGTTGTCGAGGGTCCAGGCGAGCTTGGTGGCCGAAAAATACGGGTCGAGCACGAGGCCCGTGCGCTCGCGAATGAGGGCCTCGTGACCCTGCGCCCTGAGCTCCTCGCATCGGTCCGCCGTGCGTCGGTCTTGCCACACCAAGGCCTTGTGGATGGGAGCGCCGGTCTCGCGCGACCAGATGAGGCTGGTCTCCCGCTGATTGGTGATTCCGATGGCGACGATCTCGTGGGCCTCCCCCGAGGCCTCCATCGCCGCGCAGACATCTCGGATGCCGTGGAGCACCGAGGTCCAAAGCTCCTCCGGATCGTGCTCGACCAGCCCGGGTGATGGAAAATGTTGTGGAAAATCGTGGGTGGCACGGGCGCGCACGCGGAGGTTGGAATCCACGAGGAGGCAGGTGCTGCCAGTGGTCCCTTGATCGATGGCGAGGATTAACGGAGTGCTCATGGTGCTGTCGCTGTCGGTGGGTAGTGGCTCTTGATGAACATCGAGATGCTGGTGGCGCACTCGGTTGCGTCTACATCCCAGGCGATCTGATGAAAGGAACGAGAGAGTACCTTCGTCGTCGTGGACGCACTCGTCAACCGGGAGGCGGCGTATTGAACGTTGCTCACGGGGGCGCTGTGGTCGTGCTGGCCGTGGATGAGCATGGTGGGGCATCGAACTTGGGAGAGCAGAGGGCGCACGGTCGCCTGCAGTCGGAGCAGTTCAAGGAGGCTCGAGCGCGGAAACGCATCGAACCCAGGATATTGGGCGGCGACACTTCGGATGCTGCAGTCTGTGCGGGACGGCTTGGCGATCCTCGCCGTCAACGTGTCGAGTCCAGGGACGCGGGCGAGGTGGCCAAGGGCGCGAATGCCCCATCGTTGGTAGGGCTTCAGCACGAGCGGGGTGCCCATGCAGACCACGGTGGCGACGCGCCCTGGGGCGATGGCCGCCAGTCGAAGCGCGAGCAGAGCGCCCATGGAGAACCCGATCACCGCGATGGGCTCTCTCGCCGTCAACTGTCCGAGCCACCTCTCACTGCTTTGGGCCCAGTCTCCCCACGCGCTCGCGTCAAGCTGCTCGTAGGACTCGTGTCCCCCGAGCAGCGGCCCCGTGCAGTGGTAGCCGGCGCTGGCGAGGTGCTGGCCAACGGGGCGTACCTCCCACGGAGTCCCAGTGAGGCCGTGAAGGATCAATACGCGACGCCCCGCTTCGGGTCCAAGTGAAAACGGGGCGGCGTCCCCCACGGGGGCGCTCGAGGGGCTGGAACCCTCGTCGAGGTTGGAGACGTCGCGCACCACGGAGGATAACGGTAGCAGTGTTCGAGGCGCTCTTGGCTCCCTATTGCGTACCGACGGTGCTAGTCTCACGGACAGTGAGCGAGGTCGCGACGATAGCGGAGGGGCCATCGGCCCCCGGCGGCACCGTGCTCGTCGTGGACGACGAGGCTCCCGTACGCCACATGCTGCGGATCGTGCTCGAGCGCGAGGGCTACGACGTCCGCGAGGCCGAGGACGGGGATACCGCGGTGGCCATGGTCGCGGAGGCGCCGCCGGACGTGCTGCTCACGGACGTGCGGATGGCTGGGATGAGCGGGCTTGACTTGGTGCAGCAGCTCGCGCGCGATTTCCCCGACATCACGCTCGTGGTCATGAGCGCCTTTGGCTCAGTGGAGCTGGCCATGGAGGCGCTCAATCGCGGCGCCTACGACTATATCTCCAAGCCCTTCAAGCAAGACGAGGTGGTGATGACCGTGCGCAAGGCCCAAGAGCGCGAGCGGTTGCGGCGCGAGAATTTGGCGCTGCGGGCCCGCATCGAGGAGCTTGGCAGCGACCGGCTCGAACTCGGCGATCTCTTGGTGCACAGCGCTCAAATGAGGGAGGTCGCGAGGCTCTTGCGAAAGGTCGCGCGCTTCAAATCGACGGCGCTCGTGCTCGGAGAGAGCGGCGTGGGCAAGGAACTCGCGAGCCGCGCCATTCACCATCTCAGCCCGCGGGCCCAGGGCCCTTTCGTGGCGGTGAACTGCGGCGCCATCCCTGACACGCTGATCGAGTCGGAGCTCTTTGGACACGTAAAAGGCGCCTTTACGGACGCGACGAGTGACCGGCGAGGGCTCTTTGAGGAGGCGGTCGGGGGCACCTTGCTGCTCGACGAGATCGGAGAACTCCCGTCTGCGGTGCAGGTGAAGCTCTTGCGCGCGCTCCAAGAGGAGGAGGTGCGCCGGGTCGGGGAGACCACGCCGAGATCGGTGGAGGTTCGGGTGATCGCGGCGACCTCGCGGGCCCTCGAGGACATGGTCGCGGAGGGCTCCTTTCGCCAAGACCTCTATTTTCGGCTCAACGTCTTCCAGGTGACCATTCCGCCGCTGCGGGCCCGCAAAGAGGATATCGCTCCGCTCGTGCAGCAGTTCCTCGGGCGCGTGAACAAGCGGCTCGGGACTGAAATTGAGGGCGTCACTGCAGACGCATTGGCGGCGCTCGTGGCTTACGGTTGGCCTGGGAATATTCGGGAGCTTGAAAACGCGATCGAGCACGCGTCGGTGCTCGCGGAGGACCAGCGGATCGCCTTTGAGGACCTCCCCGAGCGCGTGAGGCGTCGGGAACAAGGGAGCGGTGAGGTCGTCGTGGTACCGCTCGGCGCGGGAGATTTGTCGGTCAAACGCGCTGGCCGGGCCTTGGAACGCGAACTTATCTTGCGCGCGCTCGAACAAACGGACGGCAATCGCACCCACGCCGCAAAGGTGCTCGATCTTTCGCACCGGGCGCTGCTGTACAAGATCAAAGAGTTCGGCCTGAGCTGAGTCGGGATTGTCCTCGCGGGCGTACAGTCTGGGGGCACGAGGCGCTATCGAGCGTTCGCTTTTTTCCCAAACCTGCGCACATGTCGAGTGCTTTTGGGGCGAATTGCGGGACGAGCGACGATGCAGCGGCAGATTCACGCGAATTTTTGGGGTGCTTGCGTCGGCGTGGGATGCTGTTGCAGACGATCTTTCCCTTAGAGAAATGTCACGGAAGGCCCGACGGCTGGGCCCCTCAAGATTCCCCCATGACTCTCGCTACTTGGCCCAAAGAATTATCAGAAAATGCGCACAATACGCAGCCGCGAGAACGTCAAATACCTATCAAATGCATATCAAATGTACTCAATTAGGCGTCTTTTAGCCGCCAATCCCCGTTGACTACCCCCCTCGACAAGCAGACAATCTAGATGCATCGGTTTTTAGCCACGCGAGCGCATGACTGCGACCCATCCCATAGCGCTGGGGGATTTGGAGATCTCCCAGGACGACGTCGATTCGGCTGCGCCTTCCCCCAACGAGGACCAGGACCCGAGCGAATCGGGCGTGGATTCGTCGGGGGGCGACACGAAGCGCGGTCGAAAGGCAGCGCCCTCCAAGCCGCGGGCGGGCGAGCAGCCCAACAACGTTCGAAAGCTCCGTCAAGAGGCCATGATGAGCAAAGCCGAGCTGGCGCGGCGCGCCAGGATCTCGCCGCTCACGGTGGACCGGGTCGAGGCTGGCTGCCCGTGTCGGATGGACACGAAACGCAAAATTCTAGAGGCATTGGGCCTCTCCCCGTCGGCGCGGACCAAGGTCTGGCCCGACATGGACGACTGAGCCAGCGACACCGCTGGCTCCACGCAGATTCTCCCGGCGCGATAATGGCGTCCGGAGCGAAAGAGGTGCGTCATGGCTAAGCAATGCATCGGAATCGATATTGGGCACCACGCGATTAAACTTGTCCAACTCAAGGTGAGTCGCCGTGGCGAACACACCCTCCAGAACTTTGGCATCGAGCCCCTGCCGCAGCAGGCAATTGTGGATGGCTCCATCATGAATCATGGTGCTGTCACCGACGCGCTGCGAGAGTTGAAGTCGAGAATTCATCTCAAGGGCGCGGACGTCGCGCTGGCGGTGTCGGGTCGTGGTGTGACCATCAAGAAGCTCAAGATCCCGTTTATGGAAGAGGGGCTGGACGAGCAGATGGAGTGGGAGGTTCAGCAAAACATCCCGTTCTCTCGTGATGAGGTGCTCGTGGACCACACGGTGCTGGTGGAGCAGACTCCCGATGGTCAGATGGAGGTGCTGCTGGTGGCTGCCAAGCGTGACATGGTGGGCGAGTATATCCACGTGGTGCGGGACGCCGGCTTCAACGCGTCGGTGGTGGAGCCGGCCGCGTTCGCCATCCAGAACGCGGTCGATCAAGCGGTAGGGTTCGCGCCGGGAGAGATCGTGGGGCTCGTCAACGTGGGCGCCATCCACTCGAGTATCTCGGTGGTGTTGGAGGGAGCGCCCGTCTTCACACGCGACATCACCAAGGGCGGTAACACCTACACCGATGCCATCATGCAAAAACTCGGCGTGAGCTTTGACGCGGGCGAGGCGTACAAGGTGGGCGGCTCGGCACCGGGCACCTCCGATGTCGTGCCTCATGAGGTGCCGACGATCATCTCCGAGGTCTCACAAGAGATCGCGCTTGAGTTCCAGCGCTCTATCGACTTCTTTATCAACGACAGCGTTGAGGGGCGACTCTCCCGCATCTTCCTCACAGGAGGAACGGCGCTCGTCTCGCAGCTCGCGCAAGCGGTGCAGGAGCGAGCCAGGATCCCGGTGCATATCTTGAACCCATTCGAACGCACCACCATCGATGAACGCAGATGGGACATGCAATACCTACAAGAAAATGCGCCCGTCGCCTCAGCGGCCTTCGGGCTAGCACTGAGAAAAGTGGGGGACTGCTGAGATGATGATCAAAGTAAACCTCTCTCCGAACCGAAAGCGGCGCAAGACCGCCTCGGGAGGAAAGAAAAAAGTCGAAACCCAGACCTCGCCTGGTTCTGTGGTGCTTGGCATCTTCGCTCTGGGCTGGGTATTGGTCGGAGGTGGTCTGTGGTGGACGCTCGATCAAAAACAGATCGACACCCAGAAGAAAAAAGCCGAGGCCGCTCGGATGAAGAAAGAGATCAAAAAGATCAAAGAGCAGATCGATGAAGAATATCTTCAAGCGGTCAAGGCTCGATACGAGCAGCTCAAGGTCGCGATCGCCAAGCTCGAGGCTCAAAAGCGTACCCCGATGTACGTCATGAATGAGATGATGAACGTGCTCACCCAGGGCAAGCTCCCGGACATCAACGAGGAAGAGCAGCGCAAGGTGACGACGGCGGATCCCGACGCGGAGTTGAATCCGATGTGGGACGCCTCGAGTGTTTGGATTACGAACATGGAGGAGAACGGCAACATCCTCAAAATCGAGGGTGGCGCGAGGGATGCGTCCGATTTGAGCGAGTTTCTCAAACGGCTTCGAGCCTCGTCTCGATTCGCGGGAGTCTCTCATCCGAACTACAAACTCGTCGAAGACAAAAAAGGGACCTCCGCGAAGGTCCGCCGCTATATCTCTTTCAAACTCACTGCGAGAGTGACCCAATGGGACTAGGAGTCGAACGATGGCCAATCAATTAGATGAACTCGCAACACGTCCGAAATGGCAGCTCGCCGCCATCTGGGCCGTCTTCGCCGCGCTGATCGCAGGAGGTTGGTACTACCTCTACTTCGAAGACGCGGTGAAAGACAATGAGCAGGCGGCGCTTGACGTCGACAAACAGTCGAAGGAGTTGGCGCGCATGAAGGAGCGGCTCGCGAACTTTGAGCAGGAGATGGCTGAGGCCAAGGCGATGGAGCAAGAACTCGAGGAGAAAAAACGAAAACTCCCCTTGAGCTCCGCGACCATCGATCACCTGATGCGGAAGTTCCAGCAGCAAGGCCGCCTTGTGGGCGTGTCCATCGAGAATTGGACCCCCAGCGATGAGCAAAAGCTCGACTTCTACGCGAAGATGCCTGTGGATATTACCGCCCAAGGGACGTGGCTCCAGTTTGGCGAGTTCTTTCGACGCATCTCGCAGATGGAACAAATCGTCAACATCGAGGGAGTCACGATGAAGATCGAAAAGTCTTCCGAGGATGGGAACGGGCTGGATGTTCGGTTCATGGCGAGCACCTTTAGGTTCCTCGACGAATCAGAGCGCTCCAAGGGGAACAGAACCTCCGACGGAAAAACTAGGAGCAAGAAGGGAGGCTCCAAGTGAGCCGAAAACGACGAACAACCCCCCCCATGTTGCTGGCGATTTTGGCGCTGCCCCTCCCCCTCCTCCTCGTAGCCTGCGGCGGCAACGATGCCGAGGTCAATGTG
>JBDQGY010000011.1:0-34831 GCA_040265175.1 Nannocystaceae bacterium | reverse complement strand
TCCGATGCGCGGGTCCGAACAGGGTGCGCCGCGCGCTTTGCGCAACGTTGTTCTGACAGGGATCAGCGGGGGATAAGCGTGGGGAGGGGCATGGTGTACGAGGAGTTAGGGGTTCGAGGGCCGCCACCGACCGTCAACGCGGAGGAAGCGGCGCGGGAGTCGTCGCGCCCGGTGGGGGGCGGGCGCGTGGTCGCCGTCGAGATCGTCGTACCCTGGGTCGTGCGGCAGCACAATGGCCACGGTGCTCGCCTCCGCGCCGAGGCGGGGCAAAATGGTGTCGGCGGCCTGCGCTGGGGTCCGCATCTCAAGCGCGCCGAGGTTGCGGGCGAGCTCCAGCAACACGCAAATTGTGGGGGGCGGCAGGTCCACGTCGCCGGCCTCCCATCGCGCCAAAAACCCCGCGGCGGTGTCCCAACATCCATCGGTGGTCTCGTGCCCGTCGTGCGTCGCCCCGGCGACCGCCGCAGCGGAGACGCGCGCCAGAAAGAATCGCGCGATGAATCGCCGCCCCTCGCGACTCGGTGTGGTCCACGTGTCGAACCATCGCAGGGGCGTGTCACCAAGATCGAGGGCCGCCTCTTCGAGGGTCTCCCTGCGCGCGGCGCGCTCGAACGTCGCGTCCTCGCCAGGGGGGCCGTCCTCTACGTCCACGCGTCCTCCGGGGAACACCAAGGCGTCGGGCATGAACGGGCTCTTGGCCGAGCGCCGCACCATGAACAGGCGGGGCGCGGCATCGGAGGCGCTCGCGTCCAAAGGGGGAGCGAGGACCACCACGGTGGCCGCGGGTCGCGGCGCGTTCGGCTCGGCGGTGGCGCGTGGAGACACGCCCCGCATCATGCCCGAAAACCCGGCCTCAATGTTAGGTTGGGGAGGGTGCCCGATCTCAAACAAACGTCGTCGTACTCCGCGCTGTCGCCGGAGGATGTGGCCGCGGAGGTGACGTCGCCGCCTGTCGTCCGCGCTGGGCAGGCCGCGCTCGTGTCGTCTCGCTTTGTGGAGGCTCTCGGCGTGCCCGCGATGCTCTTGGACGAGGCCGGTATGGTGCTCTGCGCCAATGACGCGTCGGCGGCCTTGCTGCAGCTCGACCGGCGTGAGCTGGTGGACGAGCCGCTGCTCACGTGGATCGGGGGGGCGCAGGGTCGCGCAGGCTTTGGGCGCCAGTTTCTCGCGCTCACACGGGGCGGCGAGCACGAGGCGTTCACCCGGGAGCTCGACGTGCGACCACGCCTTGGACCCCCGGTGCGATGCCAGTGCCGGGTCGCGCGGGTGACTGGTTTTGGCGTACTGCTCACGCTTGAGGCATTCACCACCGACGAAGACGCCGACGCTGACTACGGCCGCGCCGTGACCCGAGCACTCGACGCGCTCGATGAGGGCGTGATGCTCATCGACGCCACGGGGAAAGTGGTGCACTCCAACCGCTTCGCACGAGATCTCCTCGGCGGCCGCGTGGAGGGCCGCTCGTTGAACGAGCTTGTGTCGACGCAAGAGGCGGGGGACGCCGTGGCCAAGGGGCTGTCACTCGCCCAGGCGGGCAGCTGGCGCGGCGAGGTGAGCATGCGTCGGTTGGACGGGGACTCGCTGCCGGTGGCGCTGTCGCTCGCCTCCGGCGCCGGCGATGGAGCGACGGCCATGGCGCTCATTCGCGATCTCACAGCGCAGCGGCAGCGCGCCTTCGAAGCGCGCCTGTCCACGCATGTCGACCGCGCCCTCGTGAGCAGCGAGGACCCTCGCACGGGGGTGTCCATGGCCTGCCAAGCGCTCGTCGTGGGAATCGACGCCGCCGCCGCCTGCGTGGTCACGCGGGTGGGCTACACCCCGGAGCGCTGGTACATCGTGAGCGACGAGGCGCAGGAGGTTCGCACCGTGGAGGAGACGGACTTTGAGTGGCTCCAATCGCTGGTCACCGAGGGGGAACTCACCGAGGTCGAAGACCCGAGGCTCGCGAACTTTGGGCTGACAGTGGGGAGCGCAAAGACCGACGCGAGCGACAAGGTACGGCCCGCGGTTGGGGCCGTCGCGCTGCGGGCCCCGACTGGGGTGGTTGGATATTTGCTCGTCCAACTCAGCGCTCGCTCCACCCCACGACGCACGCGTGGCTTCGCCCTGGTTGAACGGGTGGCGCCCCAGCTCGCGCTCGGGCTCGCGGGTGGCTTGAGCCTCATGGAGACCCGCGCGTTGCTCGCCTATCAGCTTCGCGTGCTGGATCAGACCTCGGTGCTGCTCAACAGCCTCGACGGTGCCGGGCGCGTCGTCACCTGGAATCGCGCGAGCGAGCAGCTACTGGGGACCTCGTCCGATGAGGCCCGGGGTCAGAGGTTTGGAGTGGACTTCGCGGTGGCCAACGATCCCGAGGCGTGGCGCGACTTCCTTGAGCGCGTTCGTGTGGAGGATGTGGGGACGATGGAGATGGGCTTTATGGACGCGGCGGGAGGCGAGGTCCCGCTGCACATCGAAGGGCGCGCGCTCAAGGAGGGCGCGCGGGTGACGGGCATGGTGCTCGTGGGGCTCGATTTGCGAAACCGACGCGCGCTGGAGTCTCAGGTGCTCCGCTCCCAGAAACTCGCCTCGGTAGGGCTGCTCGCCGCGGGCATCGCCCACGAGATCAACAACCCGCTCTCAGGGGTGGTGGGCTACAGCCGACTGTTATTAAATCGTTCCTTGCCCGAGGAGGTGCGCGAGCGGGTGGAGAAGATCTCGGCCAGCGCCGAACGATGCCGCAAAATCGTAGAGGGCGTGCTGCTGTTCTCGCGGCAAGGCGGCGGAGAGCCTCGCCCCACCGACCTCCGCGACATCGTCCACCGCGTGACCCAAATCGGGGAGTACCAGTGGCGGATGCACAACGTTCAGGTGCTGATTGACGCGCCGTCTCCGGTGGCCATCCAGGCCGATCCCGACCAGCTTGAGCAGGTGCTCTTGAACCTCATGTCCAACGCGGTGGACGCGATGCCCCGAGGAGGAGCCATCCAAATTGTCCTGGGCCACACCGACGATGGGCGGGCAAGCTTGCAAGTGACCGATTCGGGCCAGGGTATCCCTAGCGACGTGATCCCGCGCATTTTTGACCCATTCTTCTCCACCAAAGAGATTGGAAAAGGCACGGGCTTGGGGCTGGCCATCTCCTACGGGATCATTCAGGACCACGGAGGTGATATCCTCGTCAAGTCAAACCCAGGGGACGGCACCACATTTTCGGTGCTCTTGCCCGCGCTCGCCGAGGCCGATGAGGCGGCGAGCACCGAAGGAACCTCGAATTCATGAGTCGTACCAGGAGCCAACCGGCGGTCAAAGACACCTACTCCACCCACGATGTGGCTAAGATTTGCAGCGTCACGCCGACAACGGTGATTCGCTGGATCGAGGATGGCTTGATCCCCGCGTTCAAGACGGTGGGAGGTCATCGCCGCGTGCGCCGAGAGGACCTAGAGAAGGTGTGTCGCGACCGCAACATCCCCTTCGATCTCGGGTCGGGAGATGAGGTCGGGCGGATCTTGGTGGTCGACGACGAACCGGTCGTGCTCGACTTGGTGGGGGATGTGGTCAAGGACCTGTCACACAAGTTCGACGTGGAGGTGGCGCGCGACGCCTTCGACGCGGGCCGACTCGTGGCGACCTTTCGACCGCAGTTAATCTTTTTGGATCTCATGATGCCGGGCGTGGATGGCTTTGAGGTCTGCAAGCGCCTCAAGGCCGACGCCTCCACGGCCAACAGCGAGGTGATCGCTGTGACCGGCTATTATACGGAGGCCAACATGGAGCGAATTCTCGCCGCAGGCGCCGTGGCGTGTCTCAAGAAACCCCTCGATGTCATGGAGGTCCGGAGCAAACTCGCCGAGGCGTTTAAGATTGATGAGGACGCGAATCCAAACGGCTCGGGTGAGGACTCCTCGCCCACGCGGGTGTTGGTGGTGGCGCAAAACGCCGACTTTCGCTCGCGCGTTCGCGACGAGCTTGTGGCGAACGATGACGGGATCGAGGTGTTGACCGCCCAGACCGCCGAAGACGGGCTGCTCATGGCGAAGACCGCGCCACCGATGCACGTGATCGTGGCCATCTCCACACCCGGGGTGGAGGGGACCGACGCGATCTCCAAGCTGGCCAAGTCCCGCCACTCTCCGGTGGTGGTGGCCGTCCACGACGACCCCACCGAAGAGATCCGTGCGCACGCTCGGAGCCAAGGCGCGCGCATGTGCCTGCCGACGGTGGCCGTGGTGGGATCGGCCCGAGAACTCCTCGGTCTGTGAGAAGCAACACCCGAAGACTTGCGCGTGGAGCGCTCGTTCGCGGTCCACGCCAGCGGCCCTGCGCGGCCTTCCTGCGGCGGCGTTCGGTGGGCCGGACTCACGGTGCATGAGTTGCGGCGGTCGCCGCGTTGGGCGGGCAAGCCGCTTGCGGAGTCTTGACCGCGCAGCGGGTGCTCGGCGATAAGCCGGACATGTCCAAGCGAATCGTCCATATCGTCGGCACTGGCACGATCGGGGAGCCGCTCATCGGTCTCTTCTCCCACTTCAAAAAAGAGTTCGGCATTGACGAGGTGACCTTCCACAAGCGCACGCCGCTCGTGGACGAGCGCGCCAAGGTGCACGCCATGGTGCGCAAGGGCGCCACCCTTTGCACCGACGAGCAGAGCGTGAAGAAGTTCGAGGCGCTCGGGCACAAGATTTCTTATACGACCCAAGAAGCCCTCGAGCGCGCCTCCGTCGTCATTGACTGCACCCCGGTAGGCAACAAGCTCAAGCCGCAATACGTCGAGACGAGCGGCCCGAAGGTGTTCATGGCGCAGGGGAGTGAGCTCGGCTTCGGTCAGCCCTACGCGCGCGGAATCAACGACGAGTCTCTCAACCTCGACGAACGCTTCGTGCAAATCGTCTCGTGCAACACCCACAACATCTGCGTGTTGCTCAAGACCCTCGGTGCCGCGCCCGGGAAAGACATGGGCGTGACCAACGGGCGATTCTTGTGCCTGCGTCGCGCGACCGACATCTCCCAAGCGGACAGCTTCATCCCCTCGCCGGAGGTCGGTACGCACGCCGATCCGCGCTTCGGCACCCACCACGCTCACGACGCGTGGCGCGTGTTTCAAACCGTGGGCAAGGACATCAAGCTCTTCTCGAGCGCCGTGAAGCTCCCCACGCAGTACATGCACGTGCTGCACTTCTCCATCGATCTCGATCACAGCACCACCAAAGAGCAGCTCATCAGCCAGCTTCGCGAGAACCCCCGCGTCGCGTTGACCGAGAAGCGCTCGTCGACCTTGGTGTTCTCCTTCGGGCGTGACCACGGTTTCTACGGCCGTATTCTCAACGAGACTGTGCTGCCTCCGGACACGCTCCACGTGTCCGAAGATGGGCGCACCGTCACCGGGTTTTGCTTCACGCCCCAAGATGGAAACTCGCTGTTGAGTTCCATGGCGTGCGCGCTGTGGTACCTCGACGGGTCCGACCCTCGCGATCGTCTGCAGGTGCTGCGCCCCTACATGTTCGAAGAGATCTAGGGCTGCGACTGGGCGAGCGCCACGTCGACGGCGCCGCCGTCACGGGGCGGGCTACTGCGCTGCGGAAGCCTCGTCCACGTCGATGAGGACGAGGTCGAGCACCGCGTCAATGTTGGAGACGTAGTGGAGCCGCAGGTCCTCGCGGGCGCGCTCGGGAATCTCTGGTTCATCTTTGCGGTTGCGCTCGGGCAAGATCACGTCGCGGATGCCGGCGCGGTGGGCGGCCAGCACCTTCTCGCGGATGCCACCCACGGGGAGCACTTGCCCGCGCAAGGTCACCTCTCCCGTCATGGCGATGTCGTGGCGAACTGGCCGTCCGGTCATGGCGGAGACGTACCCGGAGATCAAGGCGACGCCCGCGCTCGGCCCGTCCTTGGGAATCCCCGCCGATGGCAGGTGCACGTGCAGGTCGTGGTCTTTCATGAAATCGCGGTCGATGTCGAAGGACTCGGCGCAGCTGCGGACGTGGCTCAGCGCGGCCTGGGCCGACTCCTTCATCACGTCCCCGAGGCGGCCCGTGAGGCGGAGTTTGCCCTTGCCCCAGGTGGAGGTGACCTCTACGAACAGCAGACGTCCGCCGGTGGGGGTCCACCCCAAGCCGGTGACCACGCCCACCTGCGGTGACTTGTCGGCCAGCTCTTCAAAATACTTGGGCGGTCCGAGGACGTCGCGGATGTGATCGCGGTCGAAGAGTTCGGGGACGCTCTTTCGCTCGGTGATGCGCATGGCGGTGTCCCGCATCACGGAGGCGATGGCGCGCTTCAAATCGCGGACGCCGGACTCGCGCGTGTACCGGGTGGTGAGATCGATCAGCGCCTCGCGCGTGAGTTCGAGAGACCGCCCTCCGAGCCCGTGGTCTTCTTTCAGCTTGGGGATGAGGTGGTCACGCGCGATGCAGAGTTTCTCCTCCACCGTGTAGCTTGTGATCTCGATGACCTCGAGACGATCGCGGAGCACCGTGGGGATCTGGCCGAGGTAGTTGGCAGTGGCGATGAAGATGACGCGAGACAGATCGTAGGGCAGGGCGATGTAGTGATCCTCAAACTCCGAGTTTTGCTCGGGATCGAGGGCCTCGAGCAGGGCAGAGGCCGGATCGCCACGCATCTCGTCGCCGCCGAGCTTGTCGAGCTCGTCCAAGAGTATGACGGGGTTGGACGACGCCGCTTGTTTCATCGCTTGCGTCAGGCGGCCGGGGAGAGCGCCGACATAGGTGCGCCGATGTCCGCGCACCTCAGAGGCGTCGCGGACACCTCCCAAGGAGATGCGGACAAACTCTCGGCCGAGCGACTCGGCGATACTCCGCGCGAGGGAGGTTTTGCCGGTGCCCGGGGGGCCGTGGAAGCACAGCACGGGGCCGCGTTTGTTGGGCGCGAGCGTGAGCACGGAGAGGTACTCCACCACCCGGCGCTTGACCCGATCGAGCCCGTGGTGATCTGCTTGAAGCTGGGCGCGGGCGCGGTCGATGTCGTGGATATCCTCGGTGGCATCGCGGGCGCCCCACGGGAGGTCGGCGACCCATTCGAGATAGGTGCGGACGACCATGGCCTCGCTGCTTTGGGGGTTCATCTGCTCAAGGCGCGCGAGCTCGCGATTCACGTGGGTCTCCGCCTCCTCGGCGAGCTCACGCGCGTCGAGACGGAGCTTAAGCTCGTCGAGCCAGTCGGTGCTCTCGTTGTCGAGCTCATATTGGATCGCGCGCATTTTGTGACGGAGCATGGCCTCGCGCTCATGCTGCGACATGGTGTCTCGCACCTGCTCGTCGACGTCGCGTTGCACCTCAAGTCGATTGACGTGCGCGCTGATAAACTCAAGCGTCTGCCGCAAGCGTTCGTTGACGCTCTGTTCGTACAGCAAGCTCACGCGCGACTCGGGGTCGAGGTCGACGTGGGTAGCAGCCATGTCGGCCACCTTCCCGGGGTTGCGCTCGTCCATCAGCCGTTGCAGCGACTCGTGGCGCTGACGACTCGATTGCTCCGAGTCGAGATGGTCGTCGTGTCGACGGACGAGGTCTTGCAACGACCCGGCGAGCGCGTAGGCGAGGTTTGGTTCGTCGATAAATTCTGCGAACGGTTCGGAGCCCACGAAGGAGTGCTCCGAACCGCGGGTGAGTGACGTGAGCCGCACGCGCTCGAGCCCGTGCACGAACACGGTGATGCGACCGGGGAGGCCGTGGAACACTTGTACGAGGCGACCGATCACCCCGATCTCATGGAGGTCTTCGAGCTGCGGGGACTCGACCATGGCATCGCGCTGGCCTGCGACGAGCACCAGGTTATGCCCGGGCTCTCCGGCGGTGATGCCGTTGGCGGTCCGCACGGCGGCCACCGATGTAGGGCGCCCAAGCTCGATGGGCAGCGTCACCCCGGGCAGCAGCACAGTGTTGCGCAGCGGCAGCAGCGGGAGCGCGTCGTGGCGGCCTTCGTCCCCAGACATGGAGGGAGGATAACATCCACGCTGGCGACGGTGGGGCTGCGACTCTGCGTGTCAGCGACAGAGGTTGGGGATCTTGGTCCGCGATGTCGGCGGCGCGCGGCGTCTCACGGGGCACGAGAGATCGCTTCCCGGGTGCGCGATTACCGAAAAACCGGCGGAGGTTGGGTGGTGGCCGGATGTGGCCCCGCACCGACGGAGGACGCGGTCGCGCCTGAGGCCCCGTAGACGGGCCGTGACGGGGAGAGGAGGGGCCGGTGTCGGCGTGTTGGCGTTTGGTGCAGCCCCCCGTGTGTTGAGGCGGGGGCGCGTGAGTTGAGCCAGGGGAGGCGGACCGCTATCATCCCGGCCCACGGTCCATCGCCGTCGTACCCATCATGCGAAGCCACCTACCGTCCTCTCCCCGCGCCACGACCCGTCTCCTTTCGGGGGCCCTCAGTTTGACCATTGGCGCGACCACTTGTCTCCCGCTGCACAGCGCCTTCGCGGCGCCGGCGGAGGAAACGGCGCCCACCTCGGACGACGCTGCTGCTGCGACCCCAGAGGTCCAAGCCGGCGGTGATATCGCGCTGCTCACGTTCGAGGGCAACAGCGTCATCGCCGACATGCTCCGCTACAAGGCCCTCGAAGGGCTTGAGGCGGCCGGCTATTCCGTCACGGCGGTGAAGCGCTCCGTGTCGCAGGCCGCGAAAAAGGTGAAGTGCAGGACGGTGGATGAGGCTTGCCAGGCGAAGATCTCCAAATATCTCGTCAAGAACACTCGCAAAGATCTGGCGTTCTACGCGTACGGGACCGTCGGTGAGAATGGAGCCGCGAGCACGATCGTGCTCTACGACGTGGCGAACGGGAAGGTCGCCGCGGAGATCAGCTTCATTTTCGACGACGCCGATTTCATCGCGTCGGAGACCCTCGCGGCCAGGGTTGGCAGCGCGGCGTTGAACGCCCAGGTGCCCCGGCCCGAGATGAGCGAGGCCGAGGCTTCGATCATCGCGCAGCTCGACGAGCCGACGAAGACCGCGGAGGAGGCCGCGGCGGAGGCCGCCAAGCTCAAAGAGGCGGAAGAGGCCTCGCTGGTGGTCTTTAACCGCAGCCTCGACGCGGGCGCGCAGACCGTGGACCTCAAGAAAGACTTTGATGACATCTGTCGCGAAGGCCCGCGAGAAGACAAAGAACTAGAGTTGCCCGACGGCACCGTCGAGGTGGAGCGTGACCTGCGGCCGGCCTGCAAGCGGGGCTCGTTTTGGGGATACTGGCAGCCCCGTGGCTACGCGGTGATGAGCCTGACGCTCATCGGCGCGGCCGCGACGGCCGGGCTGTACGGCGGCGCCTTGGCGGCCCGCTCCAAATGGTCCGACGCGTCGACGGCGCTCGACGACTCGGGCTTCGTGGCGACCAACCCGGCTACGTCCACGCAGTACTCGGAGCTCGCCAAGGAGGTCGCCGCCACCGGTCAGCGCGTGCGCAACTTGGCGATCGCCGGGGACATTGCGCTCGGCGCTACCGCGCTCATCGGCGGGCTCCTCGTTCTCACAGTGATCCAAGATCGCAACGCGGCGCGCGACTATCTTCAGCGTGAGAAAGAGTTGAACATCTCCAACCTGCAAGTCTCGCCGATCGTGAGCCCGGGACGAGGCACCTACGGGGTCGGCGCAGGATTTAGCTTCTAAGCGCCGCCGTCCTCGCTGCCGAGACGCGGCACAAAAAAATGCCGACGCATCCAAAGCAGGGAGCGTCGGCATTGTTCGTAGAGCCGCACCATGTGGCGGCGTGGCCAGGGCGGCTAGACGTGCTTGCCGATGAAGTCCTTGAGCTTGCCCTTGCTCCCGGGGTTCCCGACCATGCGATCGATCACCTCTCCGTCCTTGAAGACGAGGATGGTGGGGATGCTGGTGACGCCGTACGCGCCGGGCGTCGACGGGTTGGCTTGGATGTCGAGTTTGTAGATGCTCACCTTGCCTTCGAGGTCGGTCGCGACCGCCTCAAGCAGGGGGGTCATGGCTTTGCAGGGTCCACACCACTCAGCCCACAGGTCCACCACCACGGTGCCGCTGGCATCTTTCACGTCAGTTTGGAAGGTCGCGTCGGTCGTATTGTTCAGCATGATCGTCTCTCTGTTCTTGCCCGGGCCGTCGCGGACAACCCGCCTCGCGCCGCAGCGCCGCCACTATGGGCACGATATGGCCACTGCGCAAGCCTTGACGTTCACCTCTTGTCGCGCGGGGCGCACAGCGACTAATCTCATGGCATGCAGCGCATTTTCGTCGCCCAGAGCCAAATCGACCTTTGGGAGAGCCAGCAGCAAATATTTCTTCAAGGCGATTTTATCCGCATGGTCGGGTATCCCGAGCTCGCCATGTACATCAGCCCGGCCGTTTACTTTGAGCGCGTGGACGGCTCCACCAATGACCCCTACGACATCGTGGGTGCGGTCAAGAGCGCAGAGGAGTTGGCAAATATGGGCGCCGACCATTTTGACACCTCGGTAGTCCTCGGCGACAACGCCTACACCGTGAAGCCCGGGTTCGTCGCGATTCCAGTGGAGGACACGGGCGCCGTGGCCGATCTCGACAGCTTCCGGTGGGGCAAGCTGGTTTCCGCGCTCGAAGTTGGCCAAGTGGGCTAGGCTCCCGCCGACCGGAGATCGCATGCTCCCCTTGTTTATCCTCTCCGCGGTGCTCTACGCGACCGCGTCGTTCGCACCCGGGCTCGCGGCCGCCGCCGGCGGCGGCCGCCCCATCGGGCGGCGTGTGCTCTGGGTGGCGGCGGTGGCCCACCTCGCGACCATCGGGACGCAGTGCTTGCAGGGGGCGCATCCGTTTCGCTCCATTTTTCTCGTGCTCAGCGCCGGCCTTTGGGGCGCGCTGATCGTCTATCTCATCTTCGCCGCCCTGCGCGGCCCGATCCGTGGGGTGGGCGGGATGCTCGCGCCGGCGGGACTGCTAGGGCTCACGCTGGGCGTGGTGATGGGGCCCGGCGCCGAGCCTCATGGTGAGGAGTTTGGGCGGCTGCTCAGCGTGCATGTGGGGCTCGCGACCCTCGGGCTCGTGGGTTTTGTCCTGGCCTCCGCGGTCGCGGGCTTATACCTCGGGCTCGACGGGCGGCTGCGACGCCGGCGTTCCATGCCGACGCGCGGCGGACAGTCGCTGCAAAGCTTGGAGCGGCTGCAGTACGGACTCATGGCCTTTGTCGCCCCCGTGTTTTCATTGGCGGTCGTCACGGGGGTCATGGTGTTGTCGGGGGGGGACTCCGACGCAGACTTTGGTCGTCGCTACGCGGAGCTGGTGGCGGCGGGTGTGGCGGTGGTAGCGAGTCTCGCGGTCCTCATCTCGCGCTTCGCCTGGGGACTGAGGGGGCGGGCCGCGGCCACGTTTACCCTGGTCGGTCTGGCGGCCATGATCACCATCGTCATCTCCTACGGGGTGCGCCTATGAGCCTCCTCGTTGTCGGTTTTAATCACACCACCACGCCCATTGACGTGCGGGAGCGGCTGGCGGTGCCGCAAGACGAGGTGCGGGCGAGCGTGAGCAGCCTCGTGCGCGACGTGGGGCGTGAGGAGGCGATGTTGCTGTCCACCTGCAACCGCACGGAGCTGTACGGGGTCCATACCCGAGACGACGCGTCTGCCCAGGCGGCGAGCGCCCTCGCGCGCATGCGGGGGGTGGAGTTTGCCAGCGTGCGCGCGCACGCGTTCTCCCGTCATCAGGGCCAAGCGGCGCGACACATTTTTCGAGTGGCGGCGAGTCTTGAGTCCATCGTGATCGGGGAGCCGCAAATTCTCGGGCAGGTCAAAGAGGCCTACCAGGTGGCCCGTGACGCGGGCACCTTGGGCTCCGTGCTCGATCGCTGCATGACGATGGCGTTCCATGGGGCCAAACGAGTGCGCAGTGAGACGCTGTTGTCGCGCGGCGCGGCGAGCGTGGCCTCGGTCTCGGTGGACCTCGCGCGCAGCATCTTCGGTGACTCGGCCTCGCAGCGCGTGCTGCTCGTGGGCGCGGGGGTGATGTGCCGACAGGCGGGGCTGCACCTGCGAGCGTCCGGGGCCGAGTCGACCACTGTGGTGA
Source organism: Nannocystaceae bacterium (assembly GCA_040265175.1). GTDB lineage: Bacteria > Myxococcota_A > Polyangia > Nannocystales > Nannocystaceae > JAAZXR01. The sequence continues at coordinate 22,846 of JBDQGY010000011.1, read as the reverse complement.
ACCGTAGCGAAGAGCGGGGTGCGCGGCTCGCCGCGGAGGTGGCGGGGTCTTCACGACCGTGGAGCGATCTTCGAGACGCGTTGGTGGAGGCCGACGTCGTGGTCTCTGGCACGGGAGCGGCGGGCTACGTGATCGACGCGGCGATGATCAAAGACGTCATGCGGGCGCGGAGAGGTGCGCCCTTATTTTTGGTGGACATGGCCGTGCCTAGAGATGTGGATCCGGCGGTGGGGCGGATGTCCCAGGTCTATCTCTACAACGTCGATGATCTTCAGGAGATCGTTCGCGAAAATCTCTCAGCGCGGGTGGGGGAGGTGGAGAAAGCGGAGTCGCTGATCGACGAGGAGGTGGAGGCGTTTTTGCGCTGGACACGGTCCCGGTCTGTAACCCCGCTGCTCAAGGCGCTCGAGGAGTACGGGCGCGGGGTGCGTGAGCGCGAGGTGGACCGGGCGTTGGCCAAACTTGGGCCCCTGTCGGACGAGACACGCGCGGTGGTGGAGGCGCTCGGGCACGGGCTCGTCCGTAAGTTACTGCATCACCCCCTCAGCACGGTTCGCGCGGCCGGGGAGCACGGGCGAATCGATCTCGTTCGCGCGGTTGAGGAGATATTTCCTGTATATTCCGAGCAGGGCGCGCCCTCGACAGACGACGCGGCCACTTCAGACGACGACCTCTAGCCTCGCCCTCTTAGTCACCGCGCTCCTCGATGAACGATTCTACCCCTAACGCCTCCACGATTCGCGTCGGCACCCGTCGAAGCCCGCTTGCCTTGTGGCAGGCCCAGCACGTGGCAGATGCGCTGGAGCGACGCTGGAAGGGCACCGTGAAGTGCGAGCTCGTGGAGGTCGTGACGGAGGGGGACAAGATCCTCGACCGACCTCTCAACGAGGTGGGAGGCAAGGGACTTTTTGTGAACGCCATCGAGGACAAACTCTTGTCGGGCGATGTGGACATCGCCGTGCACAGCATGAAGGACCTCCCGTCCAAGCTCCCGGAGGGCCTGGTCATCGCGTGCACCCCGAAGCGCGAAGACCCTCGAGACGCCATCTGCGGCCCCGAGGGGATTCGCATCGGTCGGCTCCCGGCGGGGCTGAAGATTGGAACCTCCTCCCTTCGTCGCAGCGCGCTGATCCGTCGACTCAACCCCGATGTGGAGATTGTCCCCATCCGCGGGAACGTTCAGACGCGCTTGCGGAAGTTCGAGGACGCTGAGGTGGACGCGGTCGTGCTCGCCGCGGCCGGACTTCACCGCCTAGGCCTCGAAGACAGGATCACCGAGTACCTCGACGTGGAACGGTTTTGCCCAGCGGCGTGCCAAGGGATCCTTGGGGTAGAGTGCAGGGAAGACGATGCACGGACACGCTCGTTGCTCGCTCCCTTGAATGATCGCTGGGCCTCGATCGCCACGGCGGCGGAGCGCGCCTTCCTCGAGACCCTCGACGGAGGCTGCCAGGTCCCCATGGGCTGCTATGCGGAGGTGCGCAGCGAGACGATCATGACTGTGGCGGGGGTCATCGTGGATCCTCGTGGCCGACCATGTTTCATCGCGACGCGAGCAGGTGAGCCCGAGAAAGCGGCGAAGCTCGGCAAGGAGCTCGCGACCTCCCTCGCGGGCCTCGGCGGCGCCAAGGTGCTCGAGTCGCTGCGCGCGGGCGCGTGAGCCTCCCGGGGGAGTCGCCGCGCAGGCTGGCGCCGCTCCCTGGTGCTGGCGGCGTGCGTGAGGAGCGCGCGCTCCAGCATGAGAGCGCCCGGTGTGCAGGTGTGGGGCGGCAAAAGACCGGAGAGGGCGTGGGTGGCGCCCTGGGGATTTGCGGATGGGGCCGGATGGGTCACCCTTCGCGCATGCTCCATCGCGCCATGCTCTCACTGCTCTCCGCCACCGCGCTCTTCACCTCCGTGACCCTCGGGGCGTGCAGCAAGGACGCCCCAAAAGCCGCGCCTTCGGCCTCCAAAGAGGCGGCGGAGAACGCCGCAGCGAAACAAAAATCTGATGCGGCGAAGTCACCGGCCGCAGCCGACGCAGCCACGGCAGGTGGGGACGCGCGCGGGGCTCTCATCGACCACGAGGTCACTGACATCGAGGGGAAGACGGTCAAGCTCTCTGACTTCAATCAAGGCGATGACAAGAAGGCCCTGCTCATCGTGAACACCGCGTCGCAGTGCGGCTTCACCCCGCAGTACGCGAAGCTCCAAGAGTTGTACGGAAAATACAAGGACGACGGCTTGGTGGTGCTTGGCTTCCCAAGCGACGACTACGGCGGTCAAGAGCCCGGCACCAACGAAGAAATCTCCTCCTTTGTGGCCAGCAAGTACAGCGTGGAATTCCCCATGATGGACAAAGTGACCACCAAGGGGGAGGGGATAATTCCCTTGTATCGCGCGCTCACCGAGCAGAGCCCCCAGGAGTTTCAAGGGCCTGTGCGGTGGAACTTCACCAAGTTCCTCGTGAACGCCGACGGCTACGTGGTCGCGCGGTTCGAGTCCCCGGTGGATCCGCTCTCCGACGAGGTGCAGTCCGCGATTAAGAAGGCGTTGCCCGCCGCGAAAAAATCGGCGGGCTAGCCCCGCTAAAGGAAAAACAGCGCGCTGCCGGCCACCGCGAGGAGCGTGCCGAGGATGCCGCCCGGGCCAACTCGCTCTCCACGCAGCATGACCGCTGGGATGAGGAGGACAGGGGTGACGGACATCAAGGTGGCCGCGACCCCAGCGTTGCTCGCTCGCTGCACCGAGATGAGCGACAACGACACGCCGAGGAAGGGGCCGAAGACCGCCCCGACGCCCGTGGCGACCATGGCCCCTCGGTCACGGAGGGCGGCGAAGACTTTCGGCCACCATCCGGCGAAGCTGCAGACCGCGGCGAAGCCCAGGATCCCGGCGAAGACTCTGATCTGCGTGGCCGCGAAGGGGTCGTAGTCGCCCATGCCCAGCTTGCTTAGAATGAGCCCCGCAGCTTGGCCGATGGAACCGAGCAGGGCGAAGGCGACGCCCCTCGCGTGGGGTCGCGGGCGAGTGTCTTCGGGATGTCGTTCGCTCACCGCCCAGGCGATGCCAGAGACCACGAGCGCCATCGCCCCAAGCTGCATCGCGGTCATGGACTCGCCGAGGATGAGCAGGCCGATCATCGCCGCCCACACCGGGGTGGAGGTCATGAGCAGGGAGGACAAGCGCGGTCCAATCTCAACGAACGCCCGGAACAAGCAGTAGTCGCCGATCACGAACCCGATGAGGCCAGATACGGAGAGCCAGCCCCAGGCGTGGGCGGAGGCGTCGAGGGGCAGCGCGGTGGGCCGGGTCATCGCGGCGTAGCCGGTGAGGATTCCAAGCCCGAGCACGAGACGGATGATGTTGAGGCTCAACGAGCCCACACGGCGGCCCGCGGACTCGAACGCCAGCGCGCTGACCATCCAGCACACGGCGGTCGCCAACCCGGCGACTTCTCCGACATATCCCTCAGGCATGTCGGGAACCTAGGGGCTCTGCGCCGATTTTGCCAGCGGGCGAGATCGATTTACGGCGGCGGCCGGCTCAGGGCGCGGTCGACACCTCGGACTCGAGGGGTTTCGGGGTCCCTGGTGTGGGCACGTAGGAGAGTTCTTGTTCCCGGGGCATCAAGGTGCCCACGACCCAGTCGGTAAATGGGAACACGATGTTAAAGTTGTAGCGGGTCATCATACGAGGATCATGGTGGGCGCGATGATGGCGCCGCAGGTTACGATGCAGCCGCGTGTTCATGGGCCACACCCGCTGGTAGTGCGCCGGCAGGTGAAACGCGAGGTGCATGATCTCGAGCGCCAGCCCGTAGGTGACGATGCCACCGCACACGACCCCTGCGACGTCCACACCTGCGGTGAATCGGAGCGCGGTGTAGGTGGCCACGAGCCCGAGGGCGGAGACGGCCGTGGCGTGGGTGGTGGTCATCACGAAGAACAGCTCGCGGAGCTTTCGGACCTCAAGGTGACGATCGTCGAAGTAGCGGTGATGACTGAGGGTGTGGTGATGAAAGAATCGATCCCATAGCGGGCGTTTACGCCGCGGGCGATGGTGCATTGGATATCGATGGAAGACATACTCGGCGACATTGGTGCCTAAAAAAGCGAGGAGGCCGAGCACCCACACCCACGGACGCACGCCGACGGACATCGCCCGGAACGCGAACAGGTAGAGCAACACGAGCGAGACGCCTACGCTGAAGCCGATATGCATCGCGGGGTGGTACCAGTTGGGAATTCGGGCCTGGAAGCGTTCGCGCAGGGCACTCCGGCTTCGGCGGCCGGGCTTCGATGTTGCCATGACGGTCGCTCCTTGGTGAATGGTTGTTACCTCCTCACTATGATCGCCGGGGATGACATGTGCAAGGGAGTTCGCGCCTCCGTGCGTCGACGGTGGCACCGCTCGCCGTTGGACGGGAAAAAAAAGATCCGGGTGGGTCTGTGACGGACGATGTGATCGGCGCGCGCGGGAAGCGTGATCATGGGAGAGCTCGCTCGGCGCGTCGAGGCGCGCTCAATCGCAGCTCAGCTCACTGTGGCGTCAAGGCCGGCACTTTGGCGTCGGCGCCCGCGTCGGTGGGGCCACGCGAGGCACGCCAGAATCCAGGCGAGGCAGACACCCGCGAAGCCTCCGACGCCGAGCACCCCGAAGATGGTTCGATGTTCAGGATCCATCATGGGTACGTCGGCGACGAAGCCGTCGGCGCCGGTGTAGCCGTCGTTGTCCGAGTCCGTGACTTCGGTGCGGTTGATGACTTCGCCGCTCGGCGAGACGTACACGCTGATCCCCGCGTTAACCGATCGCAGCAGCGCCTTGCGGTGTTCCACGGTGCGGAAGATGGCCAGGCCAAGGTGCTCAGGCTGCTCGGCAGATTTTCCAAACCAGGAGTCGTTGGTGAGGTTGACGAAGGCGTGCACGCCGAGCTTCGACACCTCCTGCGCGTAGGCAGGCAGGATGTCCTCGTAACAGATCAGCGGGGCGAGCCGGTAGCCATCGTGCTCGATCACGGCGGGGCCCGTCCCAATGTTCATGTACGAGGCGCTCGGGATTTTTTCTAGGTACCACTCGGGATCGACGAGGGGTACGGACTCGCCGAACATGAGGGGGAACACCTTGTCGTAGCGGTCGCCGAGATTGCCGTCGTCTTGAAGCAGCCAGGCCGAGTTCCACGGATACGGGTTTTCGCGGGTGCGATCCCGGGTGATCATGCCGACGATGACCGGGATGGTGAATCCCCTCCGGATTCTCCGCCGGTCGCGCTCGGGTTTGTCCTTGGTAGCGTCGCGCGCGAAGGCGGAGTAGGGGTACGCGGTCTCTCCCCAGAGCGCGACGGCGGCCCCTTGCTCCTCAAGCGTCGCGGTCATGCGCTGAAGCTCTTTGAGCAGCCGCTGCTTGAGTCGACCGGTGGAGTAGGTCTTGATGCCGAAGTTGCCCTGCACCACGCCGATTTTTAGGTGTGGCGCAGTGTCTTGCTGGTCTTGGATCTGGCGCATGCGCCACGCGCCCAGGGTGGGCGTGAGCACCACGAGGGCGCCGAAGACGGCGGCGGCCCGAGCGGCGGGACGTCGCTGACCCGCCCGCAAATCCATCCACGCTTCGTACAACGCGGCGCTCATGGCACACATGAGCATGCTGACCGAGGCGGCCCCCCCGACCTCGGCAATTTGAATGAGCCGGGGATGGTAGGCCCACGCGAGGGACATAAAGGTTGGGAAGATGGAGGGGATGAGCAGCTCGAAAAAACCCCAGATCGGCGGGAGCAACCACCACAATCGGAGGTTGGCCCGGGCGCGCACCGCGTTGAGGCAGGCGGCGGCCGCGGCCATCTGTACGCCTTGCCACGCGGAGAACAACAGGTGGACCCCAATGGCCGCGGGCAAGGGGAGGCCCGCAAAGGTTGTCATGAGCGACGTCATCCAAAAGTAGCCCATGAAGATCGCCAAGATGCCAGAGAGGTAGCCCACGGCGAAGGCGCGACGCGGTCGCAGCCCGTCGATGGCCCACAGCCACGGCACCCACTCGACAAAGCCGACCCACCAAAAGTCCCAGTTGGCCACGCCGGCGCGGAAGAAGACGCCACCCAGCAGCGCCACCATCACGCGCGTCCACATCTTCCGCGACGCAGGGGCCGAGGGAGGGCTGGGCTTCACGGAGGCGTCGTCGGTCATTCTTCGGAGGGCGGTGTCTGGGCGCTGGGCAGAGGACGATGACGAAGGTACAGCTCTTCGAGTTGTGGGTCATCGGCCGGCGTCGGGCATTGGGTCATGAGGTCTTGTCCCTTTTGGGTCTTGGGAAAGGCGATCACGTCGCGCAGGCTGTTCGCACCGCACATGAGCATGGCCAGGCGATCGAGGCCCAAGGCGATCCCTCCGTGGGGAGGCGCGCCGTAGCGGAACGCCTCGAGCAAAAAGCCAAACTTGGCCTCGGCCTCCTCCTCGGACAGGCCCAACGCCTCAAAGACCTTGGCCTGCACGTCGGAGCGGTGGATACGGATGGAGCCGCCGCCGACCTCGTTGCCGTTGAGCCCGAGATCGTAGGCCTTGGCGCGCACCTTCGCGGGGTCGCTGCTGAGGATGTCGAGGTGCGCCTCGTGGGGGTGGGTGAAGGGGTGGTGGGAGGAGACAAACTGACCTTGTTCGTTTTTCTCGAACAGCGGAAAGTCAGTCACCCACAAAAAGGACCACGCTGGGCTTTTTTCGTCGAGGAGGGAGAGTTGGTCGCGCAGCAAAACGCGGAGGTTGCAAAGCACCGTGTGCGTTGTCTCGAAGTCGTCGGCCACAAACAGCAGGACGCAGCCAGGTGTGGCGCCCATGCGCTCGTTCATGGCGCGCATGGTGTCTTCGGTGAGGGTCTTTGCGAAGGGGGCCTGCCAGGTCCCATCCTCTTTGATCTTGGCCCAGGCCAGGCCCTTGGCGCCGCCCGATTCGCGTTTTTTGGCGAAGTCGGTGAGCTTGTCGAGTTGGCTGCGGGACAGGCCGCCGGCCTTGTCCGCCGGGACGCAGAGGCCCTTGACCATGGGTGCCGACTCGAACACCTTGAAGCCGCAGCCCTCCTTGAGGTCGGTGATGTCGAGGAGCTCGAGGCCGAAGCGGGTGTCGGGCTTGTCGGAGCCGTAGCGGGCCATGGCCTCGTCCCACGTCATGCGGGGAAAGGCCTCGGGCAGCTCCACGTCGAGCAAGGAGCGCCACAGGTGGGTCATGAGTTTCTCCATCGGGGCGAAGATTCGCTCCGGGGTCGCGAAGCTCATCTCCACATCGATTTGCGTGAACTCCGGCTGGCGATCGTTACGCAGGTCCTCGTCACGGAAGCAGCGGGTGATCTGAAAGTACCGGTCGAGGCCCGACACCATGAAGAGCTGCTTAAAGATTTGCGGCGACTCAGCGAGCGCGTAGAAGGCCCCTGGGTTTAGCCGACTGGGCACCAAGAAGTTGCGGGCGCCGCCGGGGGTGTACTTGACCATGTAGGGGGTCTCGAGCTCCAAGAAACCCTCGCCGCTCATGAACGCGCGGGTCTCGGTGCCGAGCTTGGCGCGCAAGATGAAGTTGCGCTGCAGCGACGGGCGCCGTAGGTCGAGGTAGCGGTATTTGAGTCGCACGTTCTCAGAGGTGTCGAGGCGGTCGTCGTCGGAGACATTGAACGGGGGGGTGGCGGCCTCGGAGAACACCTCGATCTCGTCCACCTCCACCTCGATGGCTCCGGTGGGGAGCTTGTCGTTGGCGTTGCCGCCGCGTGCGACGACCATGCCGCTGACGCCGAGGCACCACTCGTTGCGCACCAGCTGCGCGCGGTCGTGGGCGGCTTGGGCGATGTCTGGACCGAACGTCACCTGCGTGAGTCCGTCGCGGTCGCGCAGATCGATAAAGCGACGACCCCCGTGGTCGCGGTAGTTGTTCACCCATCCGTAGAGCACCACGCGGGTGCCTACGTCGGTGTCTCGGAGCGCACCGCAGGTGTGGCTTCTTCCTCGGTCGAGCAGGCTGGTCATTGGGGAGGAACATAGACCAGCCGGCGCGTCGGGGTCACCTCTTGGTCGCGAGGGGGGACCTCGTCGGGCGCTATCGCGCGCTCTCCGCGAAATTGGGCGCCGTTGTGTGCGGGAAATGGCTCACGGCCCCGGAGGCTTGGTATTCACGCAAAGACCGTGCGATTCGTCCATTGCAGCGACATCCATCTCCTCGATCTCTCTGGGACCTGGCCCCATGAGTTGTTCAACAAGCGCATCACCGGCGCCGCGAATCTGGTGATGAAGCGCCGCCGCTACCACGACGACAGGCGCTTTGAGGCCATCAAGCGCGCGGCCGAGTCCCTCAAGGTGGATCGATTGGTGGTTACCGGGGACCTCACAAACCTCTCGCTGCCGTCCGAGTTTCGCAACGCGGCGCGCGCTCTCCAGGAGACCTCGCTGCCCGTCACGGTGATCCCTGGCAACCACGACGCGTACGTGAGGAGCGCCCACGCGAAGGGGCTTTTCGAGACCCATTTCGGGGAGTTTATGGAGGGCGAGCGCCCGACCGAGGCGGCGTACCCCTTTGTGGATCGCTCGCATGAGGGCCTCGCGCTCATCGGGGTGAGCACGGCGGTCCCCACACCGCCGATGGACGCGACGGGAGAGCTGGGCGCCGCGCAGCTTTCGGCGCTGGAGTTGGTGCTCACTGAGTGTGCCGCCGAGGGGCGCACGCGGGTGGTGCTGATTCACCATCCGCCGGCGGAGGGTGCCTCCAAACCCAAGCATGACCTGCGTGACCGAGCTAGCTTCGCGGCGGTGGTGGCGCGTTGTGGGGCGGAGTTGATATTGCACGGACACGAACACAAGGACATGCACACCACCCTCGAGGGACCGGACGGGGAGGTCCCCATCTTTGGTGTGCCCTCGGGGACCAGCATTGATGAGCGGCCAGGACGCGAGGGTGGGTTCGCGTTGTTCGAGTTGAGCGAGCGCACCTTTCACCGCACCCGCTACGCGTGGCGAGACGATGGATTCTCTCCGGTCCAAGCGCCCGTCGAGGGCTCGTGGGCGCGCGGTGGGTCGGCTCGTTAGCCGCGGGCGGCCGTGACCGTCGGGGTCCGCAAAGGCTCGTGGAGATCAGCGGCGGTCCGTGGGGACCTTTGCGCGCGTGGCCGGCGAGGGCTCGCTCGTCGGCGCAGCCGTAGCGTCTGAGGGCGGCGCGGCCGGGGACGGTGCGCCGATGATCCGGGGTTTGGCTGATGGGCTTGAGGGGGGGGCAGAAAGTGTTGGCCGAGCGCCGCTAGTTTTCGGCGTTCTGCCGAGTCCGCGTGTGGAGGTTGCCTTGGTGGCCGCGGCGTCCGCGGCGTCCGCGTCGTCCTTGGGCAGACAGCGGACGAAGCGAGGGTCGTCGTCTTCGACCTCTTCACCGCGCTCTTTGGCCTCTTTGCGCAGGCGTCGCTCCCACGCTCGACAGGTCTTACGCGGGAAGGAGCGGAAGCGGGGCCGCGCGTCCTCTGCGATGCCATACCGGTCGGAGAGTTCCGGGGAGAGCTGTCCCATCTGTTCGCTCGCACATTTGACGGTGTGAACCACGGTGTGGCGTTTGTGTTTGAGGTAGTGGGTCTTTGGATCGTACGGACCTTGTCGCCACACGCGAACGGGGGAGGGGATCGGGTAGCTCACCTTGACGAGCTGCACCTTCTCGGGGAGTTGACCGTCGTGGTCGCGCGCCCACTCTCGACACACGTAGCGCGCGTGCCACTTTTGGTACCAAGATCCCTTGCCGCCCTCACTGCCCACGACGCGGCGGTTCATCTTGCGTGTCCGGCTGTAAAAGACCCACGGCGTCGGGTAGGTCGCGTCGCAGGTCTCTTGGGTCGCCCCGGGCAAGAAGCACGCGTACACGTCGGTCTGCAGGTCCCAGGACTCGCCGTTTTTCTCCGTGACGATCACCTGCATGAACACGTTGCGGCGAGGGGGGTTGGGCGCAAACATGGACCACCCTTGGGTCGTCTGGGTGGTGCGCACCCAGGGGGACACTGTCTGGTGCGCCGGAGCCCGGAAGCGGTTGTAAGCGTCGCCGCTCGGGTAGACCCAGTTGGCGATGGCCATGATGTGAAAACAGACCAAAAATCCTGTGAGGGCGCGGGTGATGGGTCCGGCGTTCCAACCCACCCGCGGGCGCCCCGTGATGGCGTCATGGGTGGGCAGCGGGGCGCACTCGGCGGCGGGGGCGCCGATGCTGGCGGCCGTGATCAGCGCGAGCGTGAGCGGGATGCCCCAGCCAAGCTCGAGGACCTCGTAGATGCGCAGCGCGCCCATGCCGGCCACGAGCAAGACGAAGACGGGGTACGCCCACGCCCGAACGCGCCACCCGTACGCTTGTCGGATCGCCACGGTCATCACCATGGTGAAGCAGTACAGCACGGTCCAACCGGCGTGGACCGCGGTGGTGGTTTGGGTCCATTGCTCGGGGGCCGTGAACTTTGGATCCACGGCCCGCAGCGCCTTGGTCGCGGCGGGGGCGAAGGCAGCCATGGTGGAGGCGTGCCAGAAGATGCCTACCAACATGGCGGCGAGCACCGCCCAGATGGCCCGCGGTGGGAGCCGCAGGTTGTCCGCGTGACGGCGGCAGCAAACGAGGGGGTCAGGGCTCGCGATGGGGCGGGTACGGGAGGACCAGCCGAGCTTGCGGGCGAGGGGCAAGGTGACGCGATCGATGACACGCCCGATCTCTTCACCGTTAAAGAACCCCGCATAGGCCGCCAGCACGACCGGCGAGAACCACCCAATATTCATCAGCAAGATGAGGTGCCCGTGGAACACCAGGCCGAGCCCTAGCCAGAGGGTGCGGCCCATGAGGATGTTGCTGACAAACTCAAGGGGGAGCACGGGGCGCGGGAGCGTTGAGACACCGGATTTTTTGGAGCGCGGCGCCATGCCAGAGATCCAGGCCTTGAGGCTGGCGAGCCGCAGGCTCACACAGGTGATGCCGGGGACCTGCGCCTCAAGTTTGCGGGAGTTGGAGGCCAGAGTTCGGAACATCACGTAGCCGAGCCCGGACACGAGCGTCGCGCCGACGGCCGTTAAGGAGACGACTGTGGCGACGGACACGCCGTTTTTTCCCGGCTTGTAACGGGCGGGGATCAGCCAGAGGACGAGCCCCCAAAATGCCAGGTAGCCGACCGCGAGAGAGAGCTTGGCGAGTTTCGACTGCCGCGGCGACAGCCCCGGGTTGGGGCGCTCCATGCGGATCCACCGGATGACGAGCCCCACGAACACGAGCGAGAAGCACGACTCCCAGTAGTGCGTGACGTGGGTGTTGACGCGAAACAGATTGACGCCCAGCCACGACGAGAGCAGCTGCGGGGGCATACGATAGAAGTGGTCGAGGTTGAACGCGTAGTACATCGCGTCCCCGCGCATCCAGACCCCGCCATTTTTGAGCACGCCGGTGCACAGGTACATCACGCACAGCTGCATCATGATGAGGAGCCGGGGCCAAAACGGCACCGCGCGGTAAAAAGGTTCGAGTCCGCCGGGGTGTTCGTCGCTGGGGGCCACCCCCGCGCCGTTCCCGGGGCCACCAGGTTCGCTGAGGCGACCCTCCCTTCGAAGTCGTCGTCGTCGAAGCCAGTTGTCGACGCTGTAGGCGGCGCCGCAGTTGGAGACACACACGTACACAAAGATGGTGCGATAGACGTTCTCAGTGCCCTCCCAAAACAGCGCGTTGCGCATGATGATCGAGTTGAACAAAAACCAGGAGGCCCACTTGGCCCACCGTGTTTTGTATCCGACGATCATCATGGTCGTCGCGACCATGAACGCGCCCCAGTGGATCCAAAAAAAGGTCGGCGAACTCTCCAGCAACAGGAGGGAGTAGTTGGGGCCCTTGAGCCAGGTCCACACGGCCTTGAGGTCGTAAAATCCGGTGGGCTCGCCGGCCGCGATGCCCTCGCCGAAGCCCGCAAATTGCTTGCGCGCGCGCACATGCCGTGCCACCTCGTCTGGGAAGATGCCCTGGTCGGTGAACAAAAACTCGTAGTGTTCCCACAGCTCGAGGATGTTGCCCATGACGCAGATGCCGATGCCGATGCGCACGACGGCGAGGGGGCGCGGGTCCTCCACGCGCAGGATGAAGCGGCGCAGGGTTTTTGCGTGGTTGATGAGGAAACCAAGCACCCCGAGGCAGACGAGGAGGGTGAGCCATCCGGCGAGAAAGCTCTTGTCGAGCGCGTTAAAGTCCACGGGCTTGGCGGCGGCAATGAGCGGTGCCAACGAGGTGAGGTAAGCCATGCGGATGAAGGATCCACCCTCGATCCCCGGGGTGCAAGGTGCCGACGCGGTTTTTTGGGGTTTGGGGATTAAACGCGCGAGGCCTCCGCAGAGCACGCGCGACAGTTCACGTGGCCGCAGACGATCTGCACCTAGGCGGTGGCGTCGGGCGGCGCGGTGCGGAGTTCAGGGGGCCAGCGGTAGAGCCCCGGTGATCGCGGCCATCGTGCGGACGAGGTTCACAAAAATGAGTCCTCCCACGGCGAGATCCACGAATCTCCCGATGCGAGGCCCCGAGGCCGTCGCGTGCTCCACGAATCGAAGCGTTCCGAACGCGAAAATGGGGGTGAGTCCCGCGAGTCGCCGAGCGCCAAACGCATGCCCGGAGTCCGGGTCTCGCACCGTCGCCATCAACACTACGAGCGCGAGCGTGACAACGGCCGCGGCCAGCGCGATCGACGGCGAGGCGTCTGCGTCGTGAGGCGAGGACCGTGTCGACCGATCACGGAGCGCCAGGGCCAGACCGAGACAGGCGAGGAGCGCGAGCGGGGTCGCCGACCACAGACCGTGGGGTCCGGCGACCACGGTCCACAGATCTGCGGCGAGCCCCTCAACATTGAAGAAGTTGAGACCCCATCGGATGGGCCCGGTGGCGGAGCCAGGATGCGCGAGGCCCATAAAGGCCTGTGGACCGATCCCCAACGAGGCGACGCTCGCGGTGACGAGCAGGGCGCCTCGCTTCTTCTTGCGCTGATCGACGGGCGCCTTGAGGTATGTGAGCAGCGGCCATAGCAACCACAAAAAGTTTTGCAGGCGCACGAGCACGCCGGCGGCGATAGCGAGCCCTGCGAGGGCGGGGTGACGGCGCGTCGCGAGGGCGCCGAAAATCAGCGTGCAGACCGTGGCGTCGAGGGCGTGGGGGTAGCCCACGTGGCCCAGGCTGTAAAAAGGGACCACAAACCCCAGTGGAAACATGGTGGCGACGATGCGCGCGCGAGGGGCACTGTCGGGGCACACGCGTCGAAGGACCGCGCCCACCAGCAGCAGGCAAACGCCCAGGCACATGCTCCCGACAATTGCGGCGTATCGCGGCGCCTGCTGGACCGGCGCGTGGACCAGGTGATGGAGCCACAACCCCGGCACCATAAGCAGCGCGGGCCCCAGTTCCCGTACGGGGAGCCGTGTGCCATCCGCCGCGGGGGCTTGACCGAGACCCCAGCGGTCGCCGAGGACCATCAGTTGATTGGTCAGATCGAGGTCTGCGTCCCATGCGAGGCTGCGGGCAGCCGCGTACGTATAAAATGCGTCGCCGGCCACGGGGAGGTTGCCGTCGTTGAGGCGTCCGCTCCAGGTCCACACCGTCACCACGCTCGCCGCGACGAAAAGCGCGGCTATCCATCGCAGGGCGCGGTCGTTCGTCTCAGTACGGGCCACGTCATTGGGTGTTATAGCAGGCGCGCGCGTGGGGGTGGATACGCCCGCGCGAGGAGTTGGCAGATTCTCGCTAGGATTCACTGACGCTCCTTGAACCTGGTGGTACAAGAGCAGGTATGAGTTCGGCCGATCGGTACCGCCCAATTCGAGCGCTCGGTAAAGGTGCGGTCGGCGACGTGCTTTTGACTGTGGATCTTGAGCACCGGCGCCTCGGCGTATTGAAGTGGTTGCGCGCGAACGTGGAGGGCGAGAGCGACGCGGCGCACCGGTTCCGTCGGGAGGCCTCCTTGATGGCGGGACGGGAGTTTGAGGGGGTTGTTGACGTGTGGGAGTGGCACACCGCGCGGGACGGGCGGACGTGGATGGCGATGGACTTGATCGATGGCATGGAGCCCCTCGACTTCATCCCTGTCGGCGATGTCGCGTCGACCCACAGGCTGCTGTCCTCGGTGGGAGCGAGCTTGGATCTCTTGCATGAGAACGGCGTTTTGCATCGGGACCTGAAGCCAGAGAATATCCTGCTGAGGGATGGCGTCTCGGGTTGGGAGAGCGTGATCATCGATCTTGGGATCGCCAAGTGGCTGTTCGCCGACGACGCAACCTCCACGGGCTCCGTCTTCGGCACACCGCAATATATGAGCGTGGAGCAGCTCAACGACGCGAAGCGCGTGGGCCCGGCCACCGACCGATACGCCTTGGGCGTCACGGCGTACGACATGCTCTGCGGTCGCAAACCGTTTGACGGGGCGGATTTGATCACGCTTGTGCGCAATCAAGAGCGAGGAATCGTTGCGCCGCTGGGGCTCACGAAGGGCATGCTCACTCGCGGTCAGGACCCGACGCCGGTGCCGACGCCAGCCTTGGATGGTGTGATGAAGAGGATTTTGAGCCCGAAGGCGTCGCAACGGTACTCGAGCTGTGTGGAGTTCGCTGGGGCTTTTCACGCGGCGGCGATCAAAGACGGCGTCATGGGCCCGCCGCTTTGTCCCGCGCGCGTGTTCCCTAAGATCGAGCGGTTCGCGGTGCGTCTCGAAGGTCCAGGAGGCGTGGAGTCGTTCGAACTGACGGACGGCCCCGTGGTCATTGGTCGGCACGATCGCTGCCAGTATGTGATCGACAGCTCGGAGCTGAGCCGCGTCCACGTGTCGTTGTATCTGCATCAAGGGAAGGCGTGGGCTGCCGACATGCGCAGCCAAAATGGGACCCGGATGGATGGAGATCGGCTCCAGTTTGGACGTCCGCGTCCGCTCCCGAACACAGGCGACGCGCTTCTGACCTTGCACAATGCGGGCGTCGAGGTGCACATCGAGGCCGTCAGGTAGCCCGTTCGAGGGGCAGTTGCGGGACAGCCCCAGCGACGACAGATCGACTACACTCTGGCCATGTCGCCCGACAGCGAGATGAACGTTCGGACCATTCAAAGTGTGGACCCCTCGACCGGTGCGGCCTTGCCGCCGGTCCCTTGCACCTCCCCGAGTGAGCTTGAAGCCGCGGTGGCGCGGGCGAGGGCGGCCGCGAGCGCGTGGGCGGCGACCCCGTTCGACGAACGAGCGACAGCGTTGCGCGCGTTTTCACAGGCGCTCTCCGACCCAGAGGTGCTGGAAGAGATTGCGCAGACGATGACGGCGGAGATGGGCAAGCCTCTTGAGCAAGCGAGGGGCGAGCTACGCTCGGTGGCGCCT
Organism: Nannocystaceae bacterium; assembly: GCA_040265175.1. Lineage (GTDB taxonomy): Bacteria > Myxococcota_A > Polyangia > Nannocystales > Nannocystaceae > JAAZXR01. The sequence goes on along the minus strand of JBDQGY010000011.1, from coordinate 7,519 downwards.
CGGATGGAGGGTCTCATCGACCGCGCGCGTCAAGCGTGCGTAGACGAGGTCTCCAGCGAGGGGGCGCTCGAGGTCACGGTGCAGTGGCGGTCCATGGGAGTCGCGGGTGTCATCGCGCCGTGGAACTATCCGGTGAGCACGCCCAACAACCTCATCGTGTCGGCGCTGTTGACCGGCAACACCATCGTCTTCAAGCCTTCGGAGGTCACGCCGCGGACGGGCGCGAGGTACCACGAGATCCTTCGGGCCCACCTGCCCGCCGGAGTCTGCGAGCTCGTGCAGGGGAAGGGGGATGTCGGGGCGGCCTTGGTGGCGTCTGAGGTGGACATCATCGCCTTCACGGGATCAGTCGCCACGGGGCAGCGAATCATGAAGGCCGCAGCCGACCGCATGTGTCGTCTCGTACTCGAGCTCGGTGGCAAAGATCCGATGATCGTCATGCGCGGCGCGGACCTCCACGCGGCGGCCGGGCACGCCGTACGTGAGTCTGTGCGCAACTCGGGTCAGGTCTGCGTGGCAGTCGAGCGCGTGTTCGTGGATGAAGCTGTCCACGACGAGTTCATGGCGATCGTCCGTGAGGAAGTGGCGAAGGTGACGGTTGGAGATCCCCGGACCGAAGGGGTCACGATGGGACCCATGTCGAGTGATGCCCAGCGACGCCTGGTGCTGGAACATCTCGACGACGCGCGGGCCCGCGGCGGCGTGTTCGTCCAAGAGCCCAAGACATGGGACCCCGGATACTTCCTCAGCCCCGCGGTGGTCACGGGCGTCACGGAGGAGATGCGGCTCGCTCGCGAGGAGACTTTTGGTCCCGTGGTGGCGGTGTCCACATTTCGAGATGTAGAGGACGCTCTAGGGAGGGCCAACGCCTCCGTATATGGCCTCGGGGCGAGTGTCTGGGGAGGGGAAGAAGACGATCCAGAGGGCGTGGCGGACCAGATCAACGCGGGGATGGTGGGGATCAACCGTGGCCTCAGCGCAGCGGCAGGCGCTCCTTGGGTCGGTTGGAAGCAATCTGGGCTGGGATACACGCGAAGCGTGGCAGGAATGCGAACTTTCTTGCAGCCGAGGACGAAGACGAGAAAGATAGAGGGGTGAGTATGAAACCGACGACGCACGGAGTGAGCGGCCCGTTTCGGGACCGCGGGGGTGAGGCACGTCGCCGGGAGGCGGCGCGGTGAACGAGGAGACGCTCGCGCGAGCCAGAGAATTCGCGGAGGGGTTGTGGGGGCGGCTGCCCAAGCTGAGTTCCGATGTGCTCGGCGAGGACGTCACCATTTCGAAGATGAAGCTGGTCGAGGAGTGGGTGGATCACTCCAACCAGTACGTCGCGTCTTTGCACGTGGAGGGACCCCACGAAGCGCACCTGTTTTTGGTGTTTGATGTGGAGTTGTCGATCGCGTTCGGCGGACTTCTCGTGATGATGCAAGAGAAAGCCATCCGAGAAAAAATGGTCCGCAAGGAGATGACCGAGGATGACTATGACGCCATGGGAGAGTGCGTCAATCAGATGTCCTCTGTTATCAATGAGACCTTGAAAGAGGTGCTCGGTGAGGGGTTTCATGCGCGGTTTGTCCAGGGCGTCGTGGGGGAGAACCCAGAGCTCGCGTCCTATCAAGATCAGGCGATGGCGCGTGCGACCGGCAAGCTCAAGGTGGGCTCGCTTCATGAGGGGAAATTTCAAGTCATCATCCCTGAGCGGATGTTGACCGGGGAGGAGGAAGGGCAAGGGGCGACCGATGGATTCGAACTCTCGGCGGAAGAGCTTGAGGCGCTGCGGGAGGCGACCAAAGATGGGTTTCGCGCGGTTTGCGACTCCATCGTGTTGTTGCTCGCGGTAGATCGCGAGCAAGAGACTTGGACAAAGACCCTCGAGGAGACCGGGCTCGAGATCAACGTCGCCCGCAACATCTTCGATGTCCGGCGGTACGCGAGGGACGGGCAGTGTGGCGTCGTGATGGTAGATGCAGACGCGTCGCCGTCGGGGGGCCTCCCCGCGCTCGCTGCGATTCGCGGCGCCCGTGACATTGAGGCGCCCGTGATCGTCGCGGCGTCAGAGCCCACGCGTCCGCATGTCATCTCTTGCATGGCCGCCGGGGCTATCACCTACATGGTCAAGCCGCTCGACGTGACGGTCTTAAAAGACCGACTTGAGAAAGCCGTGGCCGACTGGCATGACCGAGAAGCGCGTCCATAGCAGCGCTACAACGTGAGCGTGCGACGAACTCCTCAGTCCCGCCGTCGGCGCGACAGGGCCGCCTGACGTGTCCTGAGACGTTTCTACAGGCATCACTCCGTCTTCGTGGGAGGTTTTGATACTCTCCCCGCAGACGCATGGCGAATCTTTTCAGCTACATTGACGAGATCCGAGAGGTCGGGGGGCACGAGGGATTGCTGGAGGTGGGCAGCCCCGTGATGGCGCGTACCCTGCAAGGATACGAACCGCTCGGGAACCCGCTCGAAGAGGGGACCCTGGTGGGGGCGCTGACCGCCGTGCTTACCTCAGAGCAGCAAGTGGACTTGGCGGTCGGAAATATCATTCAGTTCCCCGTGGAGCGTCCGTCGGGTCGCTGGCATGTGCTGATCGAATCGACCACCACGGGGCTTCGCGTCCGGATGCGGGGTCCGGCTCTGGCGAGTGAGTCAAAACTGGTACGCCGCGTGGGCGCCTCCACTCCCGCGGTCTTTATTGAGACGCCCGCAGATTCTGGAGGCGGCTTCGCGATTCCACTCGGCGAAAATGGGAAGAATGGGGCTGACGGAGCGATCGATGTCTCGGATCCGTTTCAGGAGGTCGCGGACGCGGGAGATGCCGAGGAGTCCTCCTCCGGTGTCTACGAGCAGCCAGATTGGGATGTTGACTCGGATAAATCTGAGTCCCTCGATGACGATGAGCAGGCGACCGCGGCGGACGGCACCATCGCCGCGACTGCTGCGGCAGAGAGATCGCGACAGACGTTGACTGATAACTCCGTCTCGGACAAGGGGTCGGCGGGCACGAGCGACGAAGCCAATGCAACTGTGGCGTCCTCCGCGAGCGCGGGGCTCGATCCGTTTTTGATCGAAGATGACCTCGATGATGAATTTGAGATTGAAGATCCCTTCGCGGACTTCGGCGGCAGTTCACCCGTGACGCAAGCGAACTCCAGCGGCGCGCTCGAAGATGACGAAGATGTCTTGGATGACACCCGAAGTCCCTTCGACTTTGACGACAACGAGTTCGAGCGTGGAGACACGGAGACGACGCTCGACTCGGTCGACGGCGCGACGACGCCGGAGTTGGCCCGTGAGGTCTCGGAGTCCGGGAGGCCCGCGGCGGAGGTCACGCCGGCCGCCATGGAGGAGTGGTTGGGTGAAGAGATGGGCTCCGCAGAGGAGAAACCGAGCGACGCGCCTGTGGATGACCGACCCGACGCCATCATCCACGACACGGGGTCGTACGAAGCGATGAGGACCGACGCGGATGCGAGATGGTCTGAGCTTGGAGAGGGCACGACTGTGGCGAGCTTGGTCGAGCCGCTGCCCAACGGATCGCTGTGCCATCTGTTGGGGGGCGGTGTCTTCGAGGCGTCCGGTGTGGAGGTGCTCACGCTGAAGGATGGCGACGACAAGGCTACGTTTGTCGAGGCGAGTCGTGGGCGCGCACCGGGCAGGGTTTTGTGCCTGGACGTGGAGGACCCGTCGCCATGGCTTAGCTGGATCGGTCGGCAAATCGAGGCCGGCTCCACCGTGCTTGTGCACTCCGACGCGGCAACCGCCGAGGGCGCATGGCGCTGTCTCGTCGGGTTGCAGTCACGGAGTCGGGCAGAGGTCTGGTTTGGCCGGCACCCTCAATACGCCGTCCTCGCCACGAATGGTGGGTATGCCATCACGCGGCGCAACGTGTAGGGGCGCCGCTACGGTCCCCCTCGCGCGTGTGGAACGCTTAGTTCGCGCCGTCGAGGTGCGTGCAGAGGATCTTGTGGATGTCTGGGTATCCTTCGAGATTGCGAACGAGGTCCAGTTCGATCGTGTCCGCGACCTCGACGAGATCAAGATTGGTGAGAGGCTCCTCTAAGGACTCTACTTGCTTGGCGATCGACCCGACATATTCGACAACCCGTGTAGACACGGGGCCCTCGGCGTCAACGATCTCACTCACGAGCGTGAGGTAGGTTAAAAAGCTCTCGATGTCTCCAGTAGATTCGCCGAGACTGGAAAGAGCGGGAGCATCGTCACCTCGTCGCAGGCCATCTGCGATGTCCGTGAGACGGGTGGCGAGGAGTTCGGCAAAGGGGAGCGCGCTCTCGCTCGCTTGTTGGGCAGCCTGGATTTGCTCTTGAGTTGGCATGATGAGGGTCCTTTCGGGGGGAGGGGGCTAGCAGGCTAGCACCGCGGCGTTCATGCCGCGGGGAGGATTGTCAGAGGTGGCAGCGTCCTCGCTGCTGGAGATCGGTTCGATGGGCAGGTGCAAGGCGAGACCGGGGGAACTCGGGTCTTTTACGAGCTGGAGGCGACCTCCAGCCCCCTCCACAAGCCGCTTACAGTGGGCGATGGTGGGGTCTCCGTCGCCGCTCTCGGAGGTCACGGCCTGCACGACGCTCGCGGCGAGGGGATGCTCGCTGTGGATGCTCAGAATGAACTCATCGCAGGTCTGGCTCGCCAAGAGGCCGAGCCGATTCGTGGGACCCGAGCCGCGGTCGCGGTGACTGGCGGCGAGAAGTCCGGAGACGACAAAGGCGAAGACCTCATCGTCTCCTTGAAGTTCGAGTGCAGACTCGAGCGGCGTGAGGAGCACGGACAAGGACCGACCGGTGTTCGTCGCGGCGTGCTCACATACGCGGTCGAGGAGCTTATTGAGTTCGACGCATCGTCCGGATGCCTCCGTCGCAGGAGACACGCCGGCGTCGTTCGCTGCTTTGGATGTCGGAAATAACTGGGCGACAGCCGAGAGTTCTTCAAGATTAGATGGAGAGATACGCATGACGGTCCTTAGGCGGAGTGGGTGATGATCTTTGCGTTGTTGTCTGCGTAGACTTGGGGGGAGCGTTTGCGTTTTACGAGCCCTAGCGCGACCTTTTGTTGGGTGTTCTCGCACCAGGTGGAGAGGGCTCGGTCGAGGTTCAAGAGCTCTGTCACGAGCGGCTGCATCGACTTTGGGAGGGGGCTCTCAAGCGCGTTGAGGGCGTTAAAGAGGTGTTCTCGATCCGCGATTCGGCGTTCGATGTCGCTGGCCGACGCCTGCCCACTCCGCGCATCACGAACGATGTCGGCGGTGAGATCGCGCAACTCGGCGAGAAGCTGACCCCAGTCGGTCACGCCCCGGAGTTCTCGACTTCGGCGACAGCGGTGCCCCAGGCTCCACGTAGATCGCCCATGAGCTTGATGACCGGATCGATGAGGGCCGGGTCCATCTTGATATTCGCGAGCGAGAGCTGCTCTTGAAAGAAGATGTAGAGCCGTTCAAGGGAGTCACACAGTTCCGGAGCGACCTCGTGGTCGAGGGTGCTCCGGAGCTCTCCGAGGATGGCGACGGCCTTGGAGATCATCTTCCCCTTGGCGGCGACATCACCGGCCTCGATATGGACTTGGGCGGCACGGCAAAACCGAATGCACCCGTCGTAGAGCGCGACGAGGATCTGCCCCGGTGAGGCTGTCTCGATCTGAGCGGCCTTATATTTTCGGGCTGTGGCGAGTTGCGACATGGCTTATTGAGAGAGCAGAAATTGTGCCAAATAGTTCTGCTGGTTCTTCAGCATGGCCATGGTCGACTCGAGAGCGGTGTACTGAGCCCTTAGACCCTCTTCAAACCGGTCTAGATAGGCTTGTTGCTCCACCATTCGGTCTTCGTTGTCCTCGATGACGGTGTTGATCCCGTCCTTGCGGATCGTCAAAAGTCCGTCGGCGCTGTTGGTAAACCCATCGATTAAGTCCGCGAACAGCGCAGAAAAACCGTCAATTCCGGCCGCTTCATCGCCGGCAAAGACCCGGCCCGCACCGCGAAAGTCGGTGTTCAGCGCCTCGTCCAGGTCTGTCGAGTTGAGCAGTATCGTGCCGTCTTTTTGGGTCTCGATGCCCAGCTGGGAGAGGACCGCGTCGGCTCCACCCACCCCGGACAAGCCAGGGATCGACTGGCCGATCATCCGCTGAAGTTGGGTCTCGATGCTACGAACGGTGGAGTCACCGCTGAGAGTTTCGTTGCCTTTTCCCTCACCAAGCTGGGCGTTGATGATGGAGAACACCGAGTTGTAGCTCTTCACGAAGTCGTCAATCTTCGTTTTGACGGCCTCCGAGTCCGACTGAATGGTCAAGGTGGCTGCGGAGGTGGTGGTGGCCTTGAGCTCAAGAGTGGTGCCGGGGAGGACATCCGAAACTGTATTCGTGGCGCTGCTGACCGTGAATCCGTCCACGGTGAACGTGGCGTCCTGCGCCGCCTGAACCGTGTTTGTCATGTCGAGGCCGAGCCCCGAATCGGCGAATGTAATTTCGTTCGCGGCACCCGTCTCGTCTCCGACCACCTGCAGGTAGTAGTTGGATCCGTCGTAGAAGATGCCCGCGGTGACGTCTGCTTCCGAGGAGTTAATCGCGTCGGCAACATCCTGGAGCGAGGAGTTCGCGGCGATCGTCAACGAGGTCGTGGTGGCGCCGATGGTGATGTCAAACGTCTGATCCGCGACGCTGAGGGCGGCGTCCTTGTCCGCGACACCGCTGGAATAGGTCCGCTGGGCGTAGGCGATGTCCGTGACGGATACCTCGTAGCTACCAGGAATGGAGTCACCGCTCGTGGTGATCGCTACGGCGCTGTCGTTGCTAGACGTGCCGGTATACGAGAGGAAATCACTGATCGTCCCGAGGGCGTCTGCCTTGGTGCTTAGATCGCTGAGCGAGCTGGACAGCGAGTCGATGATCGAGCTCTTCGATTGAAGATCACGATTCTCTGCCTCGAGGGCCTGCAAGGGAATTCGTTCGACGCCGACGAGCGCGCTGATGATGCTGTCGGTGTCGAGTCCACTGGCGAGGCCGCTAAAAGTGATGGCTGGCATGGTCGGGTGTTGAGCGCCAGAAAACGGGCGCATTCCTACCCGCTGTGCATCGGCTATCTTTGGATGACCTTGAGATAATCTGGTGTTTTTTCTTCAGAAAAAACGCTGTAATTCCGCAAATTTCGCGCGTGTTGCTCGACTCATGTTGTGTCGGACGTGACGGCCGTATCCGCAGGTGTCCCACGCGATCTCGTGGGGCCACCGGGCCGCGATGCAGGGGCCGTGAAAGGTGCATATTCGCGCTCCATGGAGGCGCGGTTGAGGTGGGCTCGCACCGACACGTGGGCCCTTTGTGTTCACCTGCGGTTCACGCTCGGAGAGGTAGTGCTGTAGGGAGAGTTCCCCGCCGCGGGGGAAGGGAGAGAGAGCGAGTGAGTGAGTGAGTGAGTGAGTGAGTGTGTGAGTGAGTGAGTGAGTGCGTATGGGCGTCGCGTGATTGAGTGAGTGAGTGAGTGAGTGAGTGAGTGAGTGAGTGAGTGAGTGAGTGAGTGAGTGAG
>JBDQGY010000010.1:0-35045 GCA_040265175.1 Nannocystaceae bacterium | reverse complement strand
GCCCGCGCCCCTCGCCGCGCCTGTCCCGGTGGAGTTGCCCCAAGCAAAACCCAGGCCCGCCCGCGACCCCGAAGACGAGCAACAAAGGGTCCGCAAAGGGCTGTCGCGGACCCGCAAGGGGTTCGTCGCGAGGCTCGCAGAGTTGGTGCGGGGTCGACCCAAGGTCTCCGACGACCTCAAGGACGATATCGAAGAGGTCTTGTTCACCGCGGACATCGGCGCCAAGACGGCCCAGAAACTCCTCGACGGGGTCACCGACGCGCTCGACCGCGACGAGGTCGCAGATCCCGACGCCGTGTGGGGCGTCATCCACACCGCTGCGCTCGACATTTTGCGCGCGCCCGAACAGGCACACGCGCCGATCTCGGTCCCCGTGGACGACCCGCCGTACGTGCTGTTGATGATCGGCGTCAACGGTGTCGGCAAGACCACGACCCTCGGAAAACTCGCGTCGCGACACGTGGCGGAGGGGCGTCGCGTGCTCCTGGTCGCTGGAGACACCTTCCGGGCTGCCGCCCGCGAGCAGCTCGACGTGTGGGCCCGCCGCGTCGGCTGCGACATTCACTTCGGCAAAGAGGGAGCCGACCCGTCTTCTGTCATCTTCGATGGGATCGCCCACGCCCGGGCCGAGGGGCACGACGTGGTCTTGTGCGACACCGCAGGCCGGCTCCACACGAAGAAGGAGTTGATGGATGAGCTGGCCAAGATTCGGAGATCGGCCGGCAAGGCCATGTCGCAAGGTCAATCGACCGAACGATGGCCCCACGACACCTTTTTGGTGCTCGACGCGACGATCGGGCAAAACGCGCTGTCGCAGGCGACGTTGTTCAAGGAGACCATGGAATTCACCGGGCTCGTCCTCACAAAGCTTGACGGCACCGCCAAGGGCGGCGTGGTCCTCGGGGTCTGCGACGAGCTCCAGGTGCCCATCCGCTACATCGGCATCGGCGAGGGAATCGAAGACCTCCGGGTATTTGCCCCCGAAACCTTTGCGGACGCCCTGTTTGCGCGCGGAGATGACTGAACGCCCTCGGGTTGTTCGCAGCGAGTTTTCACCGCCGCCTCCGGGGCGCCAACGCCCCTCGGCGCTTTTATGGCGTGAAATCCGTGTATGCGGGGCAGCCCTCGATCGTGGACGTGCTCCCGATAGATGGCCGGGATCGTCACATCCGAGCGCGCACGCGCGCCGGCGGTGGAACGGTTCATCCTCCCCCATATTGGCACTAGATGGCTTCCCGTGGCTCAGATCCGTTGTTTTGCGGTCCTTGATCCCCTGTTGTGACCGCGTGATTCCTTGTGTTAGTGTCCGCCGGCCCAGGGAGAAAGGCACTGCACTGCAGGCCCCTGCGCACCGCTGAGTTTCACCAATCCCTTCCTTGTCATTGAATCGGCTTCGACCCACGTCTACGCCGACCGACGTTACTACCGCGAACCACACGAACGCCCCCTGAGGTGAGAATGCGAAGACATCTAACTGGCCTCCCCGCTCTGCTCGCGGCCTGCTGCCTACTGACTGCTCCGGCCGTCACGTATGCGTCAGGCGAGACCGCAACCACCGACCAGCGAATCGCCGAGCCCCCGGCCGACGACGACGACGACGAGTTGGTCCTCGACGACGACGAAATGGAGGCGGAGCCTGAGGCGACGCCCGAAGGTTCGCTCGATCCCTTTGGAGGCGGCGGAGACGATCCTCTCTCAGCATCGACGGACCCGCTCGCGGATACCGATGCGGGCGCGGGCGACTCCTTGAACGTCGCGACCATCTCGCCGGAAGAGCAGGAGAAGCTCGACGAGAAGTTGATCACGGTGACGCAGCGCCAGTCGTTCCTCAACGTCTACAAAGACGAGAATGGAAAGACCATCCGCCGCTTCGAGCTTCAGCCCGTCTTCGCGCTGAGCATCAACGACCCGTTCGTGAAGCACTACGCGGTCGGCGCCGAGCTCGACTATTGGATCACCAACCGTTTCGCGGTCGGCGTTACCGGCGCGGCTTTCTTTGGACGCAAGACCCCGGCCTACGACCGCATCCGGTACCAGACGAGCTTGCTCCTCACGGCGAACGAGGTCCTCTGGGAAGCCAGCGGCACCCTGCTCTACGAGATGATGTACGGCAAGGTCGCGCTGTTCAACCGCTTTTTGCTCCACTGGGAGGCCTACATCCAAGCGGGAGGCGGCGTCGTCTCGACCCGTACGCTTCCGCGCTACGAGGCGATTCACGACCCGTTCACCAACTACCGAGGCCAAGGTAACTTCGCCATCGGCAGCCGTTTTTATGTCAGCGGCCTGAAGTGGATGTCCTTCAACTTCTCGGTCCGCAACTTCGTCTACTCCGACAAATATGAGCCCGCCAACCGGACGCCGAAAGACGCGGTCGGTGCGGGAGTGTTCACGGCCGAGGGCGCAAAAGAGAACGCCCTCAGCAAGCTGACCTTCAACTCCTTGCTGTACATCGGTGTCAGCTTCTACATCCCCCCCACCTTCCAGTACTCCACCCGCCGCTAAGTGACGAATACGACCATGCGCAATACGACAAAGTTCAGTCTCGTCGCCTCGTCTCTCGTCGTGGCTTGCACGGTGGCGCTCGCGCCCTCCCAAGCCCACGCCAAGAAGCCGGGTGTACTTGAGAAAAAACCCATCGTTGAGAACAAAATCGAGCTGCGAAAGCTCCGCTTCCAGGTGACCCCCCGCGCGGGCGTCACCTTGTCGCAGCCCTATGTCCACCAAGGGCTCGCGGGCGCAGAGCTTCGCTTCGACTTCCTCGACTTCCTCGGTGTTCGAGTCACCGGCGCCTACGCCGTACTTGGAGTCGAGAGCGCCGTGCTCAAGGACCTGCGCGGCAACGAAGAAAACACGGGCGCCTTGCCCGTGGGCGTCGTCAACGATGTTGCCGCTCCCGAGGGATGTCAGGTCGGCTTCGAGTGCCGCAACCCCAACGACCAAAAGAACCCCGCCGCCCTGTTGCGTGACTTCAAGGCGGGGCTCACCGAGCTTCGGTGGCAAGCGAGCGCGGACCTGACGTTTACGCCCCTCGCGGGAAAACTGGGGATGTTCAGCTCCATCTTCACCGAGTACGACCTCTACCTCTTCGGTGGACTCGGCATGACCGCGTGGAACAAGCGGTACCCGAATGTGGAGAGCACCTCGAAGGTCTACGAGATCGCCAACTACGAGGACCCGGACGGCGTCGACAGCTCTGGAGAGTCCAACTACTGCGAGCTGGCAGACGGCACCACCAATAACGAGTGTCTGCTCCACCCGGTCAAAGCCGACACGGGGATCCGGATTGGTCCGAGCTTCGGCGCAGGTCTTCACCTGTTCATGACAGATTGGATGTCCTTGAACCTTGAGGTCCAAGACATCATGGTGAAGCAGAACATCGTGGGCTTGAACGCGACGGTGGAAGACCCCCTCCCGGTGGTCAACAACAGCGATCGCGTGTGGACTCACAACGTCTCGACAACCCTCGGGCTCACCTTCTACTTGCCGCCGCGCGCCAAGCGAACACGCGTAGGCCGGCCGACAAACGTGACCCCGTTGAACGCATCGGCGACCACGAGCAATCCCGATCCAACGGAGGCGCCGCTGACCGAGGCAGCGCCTGCGGCGGAGCCGGATGCCCTCGAGGAGACCGAAGAGGTCATCTCCGACGACGACGACGAGCTTGCGCTCGACGACGACGACGAGCTTGCGCTCGACGACGAGTAGAGACATCACCTCAAGGTAGGAAGACGAGAGGACGCCTTCGGGGGTCCTCTCGTTCGTCTTGCTGCCCTCCGCGGACGGGCGGGGCGTTCGATTGGTGCTGGGGGTAACGAACGCCCGCGCTAGCCGTCGGCGCTAGCAGCCCACGCCCCACGCCTCAAGGCAGACGCACGCGCCGAGCGAATCTTGAGCCGAGCAGAGCGTGTCCATGCAGGCCTCGTCCGTCGCCACGACGACCTTCATGGCGACGACCGTGCCGAACTCGTCCGCATCGCCGTCATATTCGCTCAGCTGGAGGCAGTTGTTGGGGAGCCCTACGGTCACGTCCTCAAAGAGAAATCCCCCCGCGTCGTCAGGGTATTCGAAGCGGCCGTCGTCGGACACGGTCTCGTACAAGAGCACGAACCCGCCGTTCGAGGGCGCTCCCGAGATTTGGCCGTCAATGGTGACGCTGACCTCGGTCGCCTCGCTAAAGCTCGGCGGGGGGAGCGGCACGGTAATTCCGCGCACGGAGGGCGGATTGTCGGGAAGAAAGGCGTTTGTACATCCCGCGATGGAGACGACCGCGAGGGCCGCTCCTAGCCTGCTGCACCCTCGCAGGGCTCGCCGCAGCGTCACGATCGCGACATCTCCATGCTGTCTAAGATAGCAAGCTCTGTACCGCTGCGCCCGCTGACTAGACGATGGGATTTTGTAAAGGATCCTAGATAGATGGAGGAATCCCCTCCTCCACCGCCGAGGCGTGATCCGCCAACGCTCCGCACGCTCAGGCTGCCGAGCGCCAACCCCGTTGACGGCGATGACATGCGAGCGCAGCTCACAGCGCCCCCTCAGCCCCGTCCCGCGCAAGCTCATCGAGCCGCTTGATCTTCTTTTGGAGCCCATACCGGCTCAGGCCTAGCAGCTTCGCCGCGTGGGTGAGGTTGCCGTCGGTGCGATCGAGCGCCCGCTCAATGAGGGTCCGCTCGAGATGCTCGGTGTGCGCACGAATTCGGAGGTCATCGGGATCGAGCCCGTGGCCCTCCCCGTGTCCTTCAATATGAGGGCTCAGATCGCGGGGGGTCACCGCGTTCTCGCACAAGGCGATCCAGCGCTGCACCTCGTTTTCCAGTTCTCGCACGTTCCCCGGCCACGGATAGTGCACGAGTCGACGCGACGCCGCCGCCGACACGGTGAGCCCCTCGGCATCGTAGCGCTTCAAAAAGTGGGAGACGAGCAACGAGATGTCCTCACGACGCGCCCTCAAGGGCGGCAGCTCCAGACGGACCACGCACAACCGGTAGTAGAGATCCTGGCGGAAGGTCCCGGCCTCCACCATCGCCTCGAGATCGCGATGGGTGGCGGCGAGCACCCTCGTGGAGACCGCGCGGACGCGCTGCTCCCCCACACGACGCACCTCCCCCTCCTGCAACACCCGCAGCAGCTTCGCCTGCATGGCGGGGCTCATCTCACCGATTTCGTCGAGAAAGATAACCCCGCCGTCTGCCGCTTCGAACAGGCCCGGGCTGGCGGCGTGTGCCCCCGTGAACGCCCCCTTCGCGTGTCCAAAGAGAATGCTCTCAAGCAGCGTCTCAGGGACCGCGCCGCAATTCTCTGCGACGAAGGGACCCGAGCGACGAGGACTCGCCGCGTGCAGCGCCCGCGCCACCAGCTCTTTCCCGGTGCCGCTCTCCCCCGTGATCACCACGGGCATGTCTGTGCGCGCCACTCGCTCCACGAGACGAAAGACATCCCGCATGGAGGCGCTCTTGGAGACGATGCCGTAAAACTCCTCCTCGTGACCGGGCGTGGCGGTTTTGGACCGCGCGCGCAGTCCCGCTATCTCTACCTCGGATTCGTCGAGGCGCCGTTCCAACGACGCGCGGGCTTCATCGAGTTGGCGCGCCTTGTCCTCCAGCCTCGCCAAGCTCACGGAGTGGGCGACCGATAGCGCAGCCAAGCTCGCGAACTCCTCCACCTCCGCGAGGTCTTCCGTGGTGAAGGCGCCCCGCCTCAGGCGGTGATCAACGTAGACCGCGCCCATCACTCTGCCGCGAAACGAGAGCGGTACCGCGAGCACAGAGCGGAGGTTTAGATGTGCGATGGAGCCCGCCGCCTCGAAGCGCGCGTCGCTGGCTGCATCGACGCTAAGAACAGGCTCACCCGTGTCCATCACGCGGCGCACGATCGAGTCGGAGTAGGCCTTCGCCCCCTGCTCACCCTCAATCTCGCGACTCACCTCGACCGATTCGCCGTCCGCTTTGCGCACCATCGCCGTGCCTCGCTCCGCGTCAGTCAACTCCATCATCGCCTCCACGACCTGCTCGAGCACCCTCGGCAGGTCATCTTCCCTCGACAGCCGCCGATACGAGCGCAGCAAGGACTCAAGATGCTCTACCCGCGCGCTACCCTCGAGTGCGGAGGTCCTTGGGGATGCGGAGGGGGCTCCCTTGGCGCCGGGAACGTCGCGTGGGCCCACCTCGCGCGCCGGCAGTTCCTCTCCAAACGCTCGCTCCAGCGAATCCTCGATCCCTGCCCGCCGCTGCAGATGCTCCACCATCGTTTCTCGCTCTTGTTTCGTCAGTTCTTTCATGCATGCCTCCAGATACTCACGGCCCGCGCGCCACCGCGCCCGCGCCACCTTCCGCGCCCCCCACCGCGCCGCCAGCGAGGCCTGGGAGAACAACACCTCCACCGCCAGCATCCTCCGCCCGGACGCCCACAACGAAGGCACCTCGGGCAGCGCGCTCGCGTTGATGGTTGCGAGACCCTCACGCGGACCAAGCAGCGCCGCCCTCGCCAGACTCAACGCCCACGCCAGCTCGACGTCGGGCGTCTCTCCAGCCCACTCCAGCGCGAGTCGTAGGGCTTCCTCGCCATCGCCGGATGAGCTCTCCTCGCGCAGTGACGTTCTCGCCCCCTCGAGGGCCAACACGGCCGCCTCGGCGCCCATGGACGCGCGCTGGTGCGCCGTGCCCAGCGCGATCCAGTTGCTCAGCGCCACCGGGCCTCGAAGGCTCGCCTCCATCCACATCTCCACCGCCTGCACGCGCAAGAGCGCCACCTCTACACCTCGCGCTTCACAGGCCGCGCGGAGCAGCTCCACGCGTCGGCGCGCCTCTTGAACATGTCCGAGCGCGAGGAGCGGTCGCCACAAACCCAACAAGATGGTCGCGGAGGCCTCGAGGTCTCCTTCTCCGAATGCCTCGTTGTAGGCCCGTCGCCCACGGTCCAACGCCATCGCCGGGGCTCCCACGGCCCAGGCGAGAGAGGCGAGCGTGCCATCGATGGCGCGTAATCCCTCGGTCTCACCGGCTGCATCGAACGCGGATCCCGCCTGCTCCAACAGCCACACCGCCTCGTTCATCGCCCCCGTTTGGATGGCGGCTGTGGCTTGAAGCTGGAGCGCGCGCGCCTCCACACCGAGCGCGCGAAGCCCCTCCATACCGGCGATCCACGCGCGACTTCGCTGCAGCCATCCGGCGGCGTCCCGGTCGTCTCCCGCCATCAGTCCAAGCAGCGCGCCCCACAGCAACAGCTCGGCGGTCGCGAGACGAAGTTCATGAGAGGCGTCCCCAAGGGGCGCTCCATGCTCAACGTCTGCGAGGACCGCACGGACCACCTCCATCGGCTCTCCCTCCGTGCCATCTCCCGCCGTCAATCGCCACCGCAGCGCCGTGGCGCGACGCCACATCGCGTCCCCCACACGCGCTTTTGACGTCGCACGCCGCAACACGGCGACCGCGTCTGTGTGGCGCCCTTGCCGTTGCAGCGCGCGGGCATGACTCACGGCCAGCGCCTCTCGCCCCGCGGAGAGCTTGACCGCGCGCTGCGGCTCTCCCTCACGAACACATTGCTCGGCGCAGACCTCAAGCAACGCGTCTGGGACGTCGCCCCCCCCACGCTCGAGCACCCATCGCAAGAGCCGGATATCGACGTTCCCGTCGCCACGCGCGTGTGTGAGCCCGTGGGTCACGATGGCCCCGACATCCTCCGCGTCAAGAGCCGCGGTGAGCGAGGCGATTCGCCCGGCCCTTGTCATCGACGCCTGCGGATCCGACTCGCGCAATCGCAGAGCTTCGCGCGCCATGTCCTGCCGCGCCCCCGCTCCCAATTGCTCGCGCGCGGCCCGACGCACCCACTCCACGACGCGCCCCCCCTCGCACCAGTGGGCGGGCACGCGGGCCCCAGCATCCCCCCACTCCAAGCTCACAACCTCCCGCGCCAAAGCCTTCGACAGCGGCGGATGCTTGATCTGTGCGAGTCCACCGACCCGCGGATCCCGAGGCGACCTAAGGTCGAGCCGTGCCGCCTCCGACAACGACGTCACAAAATCTCCCGCCCATCCTCCCGTGGACTCCAACAGCGCCTCCGCCCAGTCCGCCGCGTCCCTCGTCGTCGCGCGCACCTGCCCCACGAGCGCGAGCGCCGACGCTCGGTCCACCGGACGAAGCACGTGCTGGATCACGCGCGCGCTCTCGAACTGCGAAAAAGCCTCTCCAAGCGCCAGGCTCGCCACCACCACCACGTGGCCGTAGGCGAGCGGCGCGCCCTCGAGCAAGCGCTGCGCGATCGTGGGCGCCTCCGCCTCCGAGCACGCTTCCAAACCCGTGACGACCACCGCGTCCCTGTCTCCACGTGGCGCCCACCACACGCGTCGCACCCGCTCAAGCTCCGGGCCACAATCCGTGACTGCGTCGCCGCGATCCGGCGTTTCACAGAGCCACTGCACCTGCGCCATCGTCTGTCCCTCGTGCTGGAGAGCGAGCTCCCGCGCTGCGCGAGTACGCCCCGAGCCCGCGGGTCCCGAGAGCACGATGATCTTTCCCTCCGCTTCGTCTCGGAGCGCGCAACGTGGGGCCGCGAGCGACCCACCGATCCATGGGATGTGCGCGGGCATCGCCCATCGGGGCGCCGAGAAGCTCGCCTCCGCGTCCCCGTCGAGGATCCGCTGCAACCGCGCGCATGCCTTCGCCCCTTTGCCGCGCCGCACCTCCGGTCGCGGATCCAACAAGTCTCCAAGCAGCGCAGCAAGCCCCGAAGGCCACGCCGCCGACCCTAAACGCTCCAGGGCCTCCACCCGCGTCTGGACATCATCCACCGAGTAGCTCGCGACCTGCTCCGGCCGCAGCCACGGCACCTGCCCGGTCAGCCGAAGGCACATCAACGCTCCGAGCGCGAACCAGTCGGCGGCCTCTCCCCCGCCGCCTGCCAACACCTCCGGGGCGAGAAATCCGGGCGTCCCCGTCCCTCGCTGCCCCAGGGATCCAAAGTCGATCAATCGCACCCCGCCGTCCTCGGTCGCGATCACGTTTCCAGCGCTCACATCTCCATGGTGGGTCCCCCTGTCGTGAATCGCCGCCAGGGCCCGCGCCACACCCAACGCCTCTTCGCAGGCGCGACCAGGCTCCACGGGCCCCGGACCGAGGGGCGCCCCTTGTACATAGTCGCTGACCATCCACCACCCTCCATGCTCGTCTCGCGCGAGCGCCCGAGGCATGCCGAGATGCGCGCTGACGATCCCCCGCAAAAGCACCATGGACATCGCCACCGTCTGCACCCGCTGTGGTGCAATGGCTTTGAATGCGAGGGAGGTCTCTCGCGACCTCGACGGCTCGCTCCCACCGTCGCCAACACCGTGCCCTACGAAGACCGCAGTCTCATTTCCCTCACCGGCAACCGAATGAATATGGTAGCCAGCAATGTTTGGGAGGTCGCTAACTAAGTTGATCACTGCTGACAACTTAGTTTCACATGGGGGCAACCCACTTGCAAGTCGCGGTTTTATCCAGAATCGTAGGGTTTGAGACATCCAGCCGATGCCCCGTGCCCGCGAAAAAGCGCCGAGTCAGGTCACCACAGCGACCGCCCCCGTCGAAACCGCACGTGGCCGCCCTCCGGCTACCAGTGGACGACCACGCCGGTGCGCAGCTGTCCCATATGACCCACCGTCTCGGACAAGAAGACGGCCCGGTACTCCAAGCCCACCTCCAAACTCACCGTGGGCGCCATCCAATAGTCGATCCCCGCACCGGCTCGAACGTGACCCCCGATGCGGTCGGAGTCCACTGGAAAAAGCTCAAACGAAGCGATGCCACCAGACACCAGCCCAAAGGGCTGGACCGAACCTCGCACCGGGATGAACACGCGCGCCGCCACAAAGTCCCAGGTCACCAAGGTCGGTCGAGACTCAAAGATTAACAGATCATTTCCAAACTCCACGTACGACTCGTTGAACGCGTGGGGTTGAGCCTGAAGCCCCATCCCCACGGCAAACAGCTCGTGAACCCGAACGCCGGCCTCGAGCCCGCCGCCGAGAGACAGCACATTGCCTTTCGCGGGCGCCTCTCCTGCGAGGGGTCCCGCGAGGGAGAGTGACGCTGTGAAGTAACCCATCCCTCGCCACGGACGATCCTTGATCGTCGACGCGGCTGCGGCGGCCGGTGGCGCCGGGAGCGGTTGAGGCGCCCCCACGCGAGCGCCCCCTTGCGCCGCGCTCGGTTGCTGTGGAGGTGCCGTCTGGGCAGACGTGCCCCCCGCGGTTGTGGCTGACGAAGCGCCAGGTTCAGACGCGGGCGCGGGCGCGGGCGCGGGCGCGGGCGCGGGATAGGGCTCGCCCGCGGACCCCGGTGCCGCGAAGGGGTCGCCAAAGGCGGGGTCTTGTGGTGGGGACCCATCGTCACCCGTGGCTGGAGCTCCGGGGCTGGCAGGCGTTGCTGGGGTCGCTGGGGTCGCTGGGGTCGCTGGAGTCGCTGGAGTCGCTGGAGTCGCTGGAGTCGCGGGGGCGTGGAGATGCACCTCGGAGGAGACGGCGTCAACGCGCGTAGCCCCCTCGTCAGAGCCACAAAGTCCGGTCCAGAGCATCAAGAGGGCGTAGGTCGTCATGGGGTTCTCCAGTGTCCGCGAGCCGCGGCGGTCGAGGGGTCAGGCGCGCGAGCTCCGGGCTCCCCGGAGCGGCCCTGGAAGTGTAACGCACGTCGGGCCGCGGATCGCAACGCCGGGTCCTCTTCGTTCCGGCCGGCAAATTCCAAAAATGCTGCCGCGTCCGGACCTCCGAGGCGCCCAAGGGTCTCGTAGAGACGAAAGGATGACGCAATCTGGAGCCTCGGAGCCTGACGCAAAATTGCCGGCACGTGGGTGCTGTCCCCGAGCACTCCGAGGGTTTCAACCGCCGAGATCGCGACGTCAGGATGTGAATGTTCCAGCGCGGACGTCACCAGCGGGAGGAACTCCACGCGCCGTCGCTCGCGCACCCAGGTTAGGGCGAGCTGCACAATCTGAGGGTCCTCCGAGCGGAGCAGCGCCGGCACCCTCGCCTCCTCACCGCGCTCCAATGCGACCTGCGCGTCGAGAATCCCGAGCGCGAGAGACAGGGCCTGTGCGACCGCGTCGTCCTCAGAGCGGCCCTCGCCGGTGAGAGAATCCACCTGCACCATCGCCTCGAGCACATCCCCGTGGCCGTTGATAGACGCTCGATCCCCCCGGGCGATGGACAGCGAAAGCTCGACGCGCCGGGCGCCCCCCTCTCCGTGCTCCACGTCGAACCAAACAGCGGCGGGGAGCCCCTCGCCGGGCGCGGCGCTCCGTTGAAAACGGCCCGCCTTCGCGAAAGAGGCCGCGGTCAGCGCGTCAACTCGGGACTCGGACATCCGGTCCCCACGCGCCCCCCGGGTTACCCGAACGAGTGACACAACGATGTCCTCGGTGGACGTGGCCGACGGCTTGGCCCCACATGCTCCTGCTGCGCTGAGCAGCGCGAGCGCGAGCGCCCATGAGAGCGTCTGGAGTCGCGCCCGAGCGGCGCCTCGCCGTGGTCGGCGCTGAGTTAACCCCTCCACATACGTCACTCTAGCAGATGCCACCTCGATGTCTGGCGGCGGCCCCTCAACCCATTCGCAGGTCGTAGCCCGCCGCCTCCGCGTAGCGGTCTGCCCACTCTCGCGACAGCGACTCCAGCGAGAGCGTGCGCTCGGGCGCGAAGTCTCGAAGACTCACGAGGGACATGTCGGGTGACCCACACGAGATGAGCGAGCGAAACAAGGTCTCGTCGACATCGACGTTGATCGATATTCCCTGCACCGTCACGCCGCGGCTCACATGAATTCCGATGGACGCGATCTTGCCGCGGGGCGTGAAGACCCCCGGCGTCGCCATCCGAAACTCGGCCTGCGGGACCCCGTGCGCGGACAAGACCTCCATGGTGACTTCTGCCAGCCGAACAATGTGGGCCCGGATTTGACGTCCCACGGAGACGATGGGGTAGCAGACCAGCTGCCCCGGAGCGTGCAAGGTCGCCTCGCCGCCCCGCGGTGTCTCGCACACCTCAAGCCCACGCGCCGCGAGCTCGTCTCGGCTCCACAGCACATCCGAGGGATCGGCGCGGCGGCCCAACGTCAGTGTAGGGGGATGCTCCACCAACAACAGGGTCGCAGGCGCATCCCCCGAGACGATCGCCTCTCTCGTCTCAAGCTGTTCACGCAGGCACTCGGCGAAGGACATGCGCCCGCACCAGCGAGTCACCAACGGCTCAGGTGTCGAGGCCACGAATCGACTCGATCACCCGCGCCTCGAGCACGGGCGCCTCCAGGGTCAGTTGCTGAACGCCCACGCCGTTGCGGATCATCCATCCACAAAACTCGCCCACCGAGATCACGCGGCTGTCGAGCGAGACCTCGTCGTCCGCGTCTCCCATGACGAAGGCGAGGACGCCCACGCAGTTGGCTCGCTCGGCCTCAGACTCCATCACCCCCGCTTCAAAGGTCGCCTTCTTGGGAGCCACAACCACGAGGTAACGCTCTTCGTCTCCCTCGCCATCCTCCACCACCATCCGACAGATCCCTCGCGCGGGTACCATGGTCGAGCGTACGCGGTATCCCTCGCGCGTAAGATACATGCGAACAAGGGTCTCGAGCCCGCGGGGCCCGAGTCCGGTCAGCCACGCGCGAAGCTGCAGTTCTGTCTGCTTGGCCACCTCCGCCTGGGCGCTGCGAAGCGCCCTCTGTGCGGTCCATGCTGCCGCTGGAAGCCGCACACCTCGCGCCTCGTACCGGGCCTCACCGCACGCGATGAATCGAGAGTTGGCGCCGTGCCGATGCACGTCAGAGAGGATCTCCGCTGTGACGCTTCGCTCGATCTCCGAGATGTCCCCGCCGAGCAGTCCCTCCTTCGCAAGCGACTCTGCGAGTTGACGGATATGAACGGAGCGCGCGCCGGCGGCCTCGAGCGCGGTCGCGGCCTTGCCCAGCAAATCCCCCTCCGCCTCGCTGACCTGCCGCGGATCGGCCTCGGTCACCCCCCACTCGGCTTTGCGGGACTTGCGACGGCGACGGCGCTTGCGTTTTGAGTTTCCACGCTCCTCGTTCTCACCGCCCCGCGGCTGCCGGTCGTTTCGGATTCGTCCCTTCACCTTGTGAACAACCGTGGGTCCATCGCCCTGCGCCCGCGCCTGCGACGCTTCGAATTCTTGCTTGAGCTCTGGACGCGCCTCGGCCAACCGCGACATCGCATTGGCCATCACCAGCGCCACATCCGTCACCCCTTCGAGCCCGGAACCCTCTGGCGCCTCGAACTCCACCGCCGCAGCGTTGGCCTTCACCCCGTCCGCCTCAGGCGAAGTGGGCGCGTCTTCTGTCGACTCGGCCACCTCCGCGTCCCGTTTTTTCCCACGCCGCGCTCGCTTGGCGCGCTTTGGTGGCGTGGCCGCCTCGACGGTCTCTACCACCGGAGGTGCGGCGCGAGCGGGCAGATCTGCCCCCTCACGGATCTGGTAGTGCGCGGGCTTCGATCGCGCGAGCAAGGCTTCGTCCCCCGCACGCACAGCGCTCGTCAGGCATTTTTGCATCGCGGCCTCGGGATCGCGCCCGACATGGGAAAGTAATTTTCGCGCCACGGCTTGCTCCGCGATCGCGGAGTAGTGGAGCGGTTCGGGTGCATCACGCAGCACCTCGATTGCAGCTTCGAGAAAAGTCATCTGTATCTTGTTCCGTTGGGAGTTATGGGATGCACCGGGCGAATCGTCTCGCACGAACGCAGCTCGTTCGAACATGTCGCCTGCGAAAAAGGCTCCGGTGACCGACGTCGCGTCCGCATCTCAGATCGCGTCGCCAGCCTGTGAATTATCAGAGAATTTGGCCCCATTTTTCAAGCCCTGATACTGACTGAACCTATGGACTCCCTCACGGTTGGAATTTTGGTGTCCCGCGACCTTCAGCGCACTCGCATCGACACCTCCGGATGCGATCTCGCCTCAGGTGTCGCCGTGGCGGAGGCCCTGAGCGCGCTCGGACACCGGCCTCGCATGCTCTACGTGGACGAAAACCTAGATCTCGCGCTTCGCGCAGGTCCGCTCGATGCGGCATTTTTGTGCCTCCACGGCCGACTCGGCACCCAGGGTGGGGTCCAAGCCGCGCTCCAACTGCGCGGAATTCCCGTGTATGGGCCTGACGTGTCCTCCGCGAGCCTCGCGTTCGATAAGTCGCGATCTCGGAAGGCCTTGGCGTTTCATAATCTCCCAGTCCCCACCTCCGTCGACCTCGTGTCCGGTCAAGATGCCGACGCCCGCGCCCTCGGCATGCTCGGATGGCCCTGCATCATCAAGCCGCGACGAGGCGCCCACGGCATCGGTGTCTCGCGGGTGGAGTCGCCGCGCGAGGTCTACGCGGCCATCGACCAGGCCATGGCCATCGACGAGAGCATCATCGTCGAGCGCGCGCTCGTCGGTTCCGAAGTTCAGGTTATCTTGCTCGACAATGAGGTGCTGGGGCTGGCAAGCGTCTCCCGGACCCACGGCTCATTCACCTACCCCGCAGAGCTCGACCGAGGGCGCAAAGACAGCATCGCGCGGCTCGCCGTGCGCGCCGCGGAGGTGCTCGGACTCTCCGACGCGCCTTGCCGCGTCGACCTGCTCGTGGATCCCGACGGAAATGAGACCATCATCGAAGTCGAGCCGCTCCCGCCGTTTCACGCGGACGGAGCGCTCCAACGGATGCTGCGCGCCGAGGGCATTCGATTTACCGACTTCATCGGCGCCGCCCTCGACTCGCTACACGTGACCCGACCGACACTCGAGCAGACTCCATTCTCTCAAGTCGCCCTCCACTGACCGCCATGCGCACCACGCCCCACCGTACGATCTTCGCATGGCTCTTGGGGCTCGGTGTGGTCGCGACGTCGGCGGCGGCGGAGACGTCTGCGGCCTCTCGACTTGAACTCGGCGTATGCATCGAGGACGGTGACGCCTGCGTCTCCGCCGCGCACGTGGGCCTCCGTCCCGACGGGCTGTGGGTCCGCTCCATGCGAGTCCATCGAGGCGCACACGAACTCACGCTCGACACGCTCCGGGTCCACATTGACGGCATGAAGGGCCTCTGGCTTGAGGGCCGCGGCATGACCGGCGCGCTCGTTCCCATCGACAACACCCCGCGCGCAGTCGCCAAATATCACGAAGAGAAAGCCGCGAAGACGGCCCCTCATGACCGTGAGCAACACTCCGCCTCCGGTGAAACTCCCGACACCTCTGCCAACGCGGAGTCCCGAGCGCTCGGCCGCGTCCTCGCGCCGGCCCGACGAATCGCCGCTCGCATCGGTCGACCCGTCTATGGCTCTGTCGAGGGCGAACTCTCCGTCTCCCTCGGATCGCACGCCTCGCTCCATGCCCAGCGCGTGGACGCGAAGGTCGATCCCCAAGGAGAGGCGCGCGGGCGCGTCGTTGGACACGCCCGCGTCGGACTCGATGCCGTCGCGCGGTCGTCCTCACTGCTCGTAACGTCGACCCGGGAAGCAGGCACCAACGTGCAGGGGGAGGTCATGGTCGCCGGCGCCCCCTTGGTCATCAACGGTCGCGCTCGCGGACAGCGCGTGCGGACCCTGCTCACGGACGCCACCGGTGGCCGGATGAGCCTCCAATTCTCCTCCCCACGGAGCGTCGCCATCAAGAGCGCGGGGTTCCATATTCCTCCAGGGCTCGCCGAGCTCGCGCAGAAGCTGGAGCCTCGGCTCCAACTCAATCTTGATTCCACTGCGCTCGACGGCGCCGTGTACGTGGAGTTGCGAGATAACGAAGCCTCCATGCGCTTCGACCAATTCTCCGCGGATGGACTGACCGTTCAACACCGCGCCCTCGCGCGTGATCCCGTCACGTGGACGGGCTGGGAGGCCACCGGCACCCTCACGCTTCGCGATGGCGCACGCGCGGTCAGCCTCGCCCTCGCGCACGACGACATCCGCTTGCGGCTGGAGGGGGAGACGAACGCGGAGGCGATCATGCTCGACATCGAACTTGACGAGGCTCCCTGCAGCGACCTCCTCGACGCCATCCCCGACGCCATGTCCCAGGTTATCGGCAGCACCACCCTCGAAGGACGGGTCGGTGGACACGCACGGCTGCACGTGGACCGAGCGGCCTTGACCCGCGTGCAAGAGATCGAAGCACGCACAGGCATCCCGCAACCCGACCCCGGCGTCTTGGCCTTCGACATCCCCGTCGAAGATGCCTGTACCGTGACCGCCCTGCCTCCCGCCATTGACGTGGAGG
Organism: Nannocystaceae bacterium; assembly: GCA_040265175.1. Classification (GTDB taxonomy): domain Bacteria; phylum Myxococcota_A; class Polyangia; order Nannocystales; family Nannocystaceae; genus JAAZXR01. The sequence continues at coordinate 18,832 of JBDQGY010000010.1, read as the reverse complement.
CACTCGCTCGCCCATACGTCCATCGTTTTCACGACGGAGACCGAAACTTGCGTCGGAGAGTCTTCGACACCTCCCATGACGACTTCGTCGCGTTGGCCAAAGTCCGCTCTCAGGCCCAGGCGTTCATCGCTCTCGAAGACTTGAACTTCCGGCGTCACCGCGGCTTCGATCGAGAGCAAATTCGACGCGCCGTGTGGCACAACCTCACCGAGGGCCGGTTCTCCCGTGGAGCCAGCACCATCTCCCAACAGACCGCGAGGAACCTGTGGCTCGGCATCGATCGCTCCTTGGGCCGCAAGATCCAAGAGGCGTTGCTCACGCGGGAACTTGAGGCTCACCTCACGAAGGATCGAATCCTCGAGATCTACATCAACATCATCGAGCTCGGCCCCGGAATTTACGGGGTCAAAGAGGCCGCGGAGTTTTATTTTGGACGCTCCCCTGAGGACCTCAACCTGATCGAGCGAATTCACCTCGCCTCGCTCGCCCCTGCGCCGTCGGGCTACAGCCGAAAATGGCGCGCGGGGAACGTGGATGAGGCGTGGCACGAGACGCTCCGCCGACATATTCGTCGCATGCGTCGCAAGGGCTATATCACGGGCGCGCAGGCCGCAGCCGCCGCGCGAGCGCCTCTTCGCCTGCTCGATCGCTCGCCGCGGAACTCGCCCACGCCCGCGGCGAATTTCGCGAGCCCGGCTCACGACTCCACCTCGGACAGCGAGGACTCTGGCCCGTCGCGCGAAGCTTCGCAGCACGCTAGCGCCAACCCTACACTCCGTCACGCGGCGGTCCCCTCATCACGAAGCGCGGCCGCTCCCTAACCGTGCGCGCCGTCGTGCTACAGTCGTCGCATGACGGCATCGCGACGGCCGCGATCACGCTCGCATCGAATTCACTATGACATCCTCTACGCCGAAACTTGCTGAGCTCCCCAAGAAGGCGAAGGAGTCGGTACATGAACAGCGAGACGGTGAGACATTAAAGGTCCTCTTCGCGGTCGACAAGGCCACCGCGCCCGCGCTGCTTGAGTCGTTCCTCGGGCTCAGCCGGCACCCCTGCGTGATCACCCACGCGACCGAGATCGCGAGCGTGGGCATGGAGGTCCTCCGCGACACGCACGACATCTTCGTGGTCGACGGTCGCACGGATCTCAGCGGCTTCGCGACCTTGTTCACCGAGCGCGGCACCAACCTCCTGCGACGCGTGGTCTTGGTAGCCGTGGACAGCGACGCGCCAGGCTGGAACCTGCCGCATGGCGCGGTGCGTGTACCGGTGGACGCTGTCACCGCTGACACCATGGAATCGATCCTCGAGCTGGCGATCGAGCGCACCGCCTTCGCCCGCGACCTCGCGCGCAGCCAGGCGCGGTACAGTCACACCGCGCTCTCGTGTAGCGACGGCATCTGGTGCTGGGACGTCCGGCGTGACGTCTGCGAATTCTCGGATCGTTGGCGGACGCTCCTCGGACTCAGCGCGAGCGGGGCGGCCAGCTGTTCGATCGATGAGTGGCTCGACCGGGTCCACCCTGACGACATCGACGGACTGCGCGCAAACCTCGACGCGCACCTTGAGGGGTTGTCCCCCGGGCACGTGTTTGAGCACCGCATCCGTCACCGCAACGGACGCTGGAGGTGGGTGGTGACCCGCGCCATCGCCGAACGCAACGACCTGGGCCAGGTCACGGAGGTGGCGGGATCTCTCACCGACATCACCCGTCGAAAGTCCTCTGAGTCGCTGCTGCAGACAGACGCCACCACCGGCCTCGCGAGCCGCATGTGGCTCATGGAGAGCCTCTCAGAGGCGATCGAGGCGCTCCGGCAGGTCCCCCACCCTGAGTTCGTGCTCCTGTTTTTGAACGTCGACGGATTCAAGGTCGTCAACGAATCCATCGGCCTCGACTCCGGTGACCGTATTTTGAGTCAGCTTGGCGAGCGATTGCTCGGGAACGTCGCGTCGAACCACCTGGTGTGTCGATACGGTGGCGACGAGTTTGCGATCCTCATGCGGGGTGACGCCACTGTGGAGGACGCGGAGCAGCTCAGCGCCATCATTCAAGACGGACTCAACCGCCCGTTCATCATTGACGGGCAAGAGGTCTTCACCTCCGTCAGCGCGGGCGTGACCTCCAGCGCCATGGGATACGAGCGCGCCTCCGAGGTGCTGCGAGACGTCGGCATCGCGCTCACCGAGGCAAAACGCAACCGACGCGGGGGCTGCGTCGTCTTCCGACCGGACATGCGCAAACAGGCCATGACGGCGCTGCGGCTCCAAACGGAGCTTCGACAAGCCGTCGACCGAGATGAGCTTGAGGTCTACTACCAGCCCATTATCAACCTCTCCTCCTCTGTCATGAGCGGCTTCGAGGCGCTCGTTCGGTGGAGACACCCCGTGCGGGGCGTGGTGATGCCGGATGAGTTCGTGACAGTCGCAGAAGACACAGGTCTCATTGTGCCCATCGGGAAGATGGTGCTGGAGCGGGCCTGCTGCCAACTCGCGGTGTGGCTGGAGCGATACCCCTCCCCGGATCCCTTGGCGATCAGTGTAAATCTTTCGACCGCGCAGGTGGTGTCCTCCACCATCGTCGACGACGTGGCGTCAGCGCTGGAGAGATCGAAGATCCCTGCCCACTGCCTCAAGCTTGAGATCACGGAGACCATGCTCATCGAGGACACGGAAGACGCGAAGAAGGTGCTCGGAGAGCTTCGCGCACTCGGGGTCCGACTTCTCATTGACGACTTCGGAACAGGCTACTCCTCGCTCACCTACCTCCACGAATTCCCCGCCAGCGGACTCAAAATCGACAAGTCCTTCGTGGACATGCTTGGCAAAACAGAGCGTCCCGGAGCGATCGTCCCCACCATTATCTCCTTGGCGCACACTCTCTCACTCAACGTCGTCGCGGAGGGCGTCGAGACTCCAGAGCAGCGTGATCTGCTGCGGAGCCTGTCGTGCAACGAGGCGCAGGGATTTTTGTTCTCCCCGCCCCTGGAACACCACGAGGCGACGCTGGCGGTGGCCAACCGCCACGAACAGTACAGCGCCACGATGCCCCACACCGCCGCGCCGAGCGAGGGGCCCAACCGCAGGTACCGACGCTAGCCGCCCCACATCCTCGCCGCCGAGGCTCGACGCCTCTCCCGCGACCCGCCCTCGGTCCTCTTACACCCCTTGGAGCAAGCGGGCGCCGAATGAGTCCGCGAGGCGACCGTCTTGAAATACGAGGCTGGCGGTTTTGCTCACGTCGTACTCGACCCTCTTAAACTCAAAGGTCTGCGCGTCGGTGTCATAGATGGTGTAGCTGGCGCGCGGATCTTGGTCGCGCGGTTGCCCCACCGATCCGACAGAGATGATGTACTTGAAGCCCTCTCGAATCGGGAACTCACCGGTGAGGACCTCGTGTGCCCGTGATGGCGCGAGCGCGAAAGAGCGACAAAGATGCGAGTGGCCGATGAACGTCGCGGTGCCCATCTTCTCCAGAATTGGCAAACACGTGCTCGCCTGCTCCACGTTGAAGATGTACTCAAATTCTTCGAGATCAACGGGGGAGCCGTGGCAAAAATGCGTGTCCCCGTCTTCGAGCTTGTACGGCAACGACTTGAGCCATTCGAGACTCTCCTCCGAAATCACTGAGGCGTGGTAATCGAGGGCGTCCCTCGCCGCTTGATAGTAGTAAGCGTAGTCCATCCGGCCCGCGACCGCCGCGTCGTGATTCCCCAAGATGATGAATTGCGCGTTGGTGCGGATGAGCTGGCAGCATTCCTCCGGCTGTGGCCCGTAGCCCACCGTGTCTCCAAGGCACGCCAGCGCGTCAACCTTCTCACCTTCGAGATGACGCAACACCGTCTCGAGTGCGGCAAGGTTCGCGTGCGTGTCACTAAAAATTCCGTAGCGCATTAAATGATCTCCAAATCTGAGATTGTGAGCACTTGGGTCGGATCGGGCGCTACCTTCATGCCCTCAGTTGAGGCAAGACGCAACCGCGCGCGCTGAGAGAAGCGAGAGACCGGGTCCGACGGGTCTAGGGGCTCGCTCTCCTCACCCAGCGTGGCAAGCGCTGTGCTGGCCGCTGCACGGACGAGAGTGTGCTCATGTGCGCAAAGATCGGCGATGAGCTCCACGCCGTGCCGCTGTCCCGCCTCTCGAAACGCGAGTGCGGCTCTCTCTCCTGTATGTTTCGGCGTCGTCGCTGTGACTCGTCGAGCCACCTCCTCCACCGCGCTGGGCCCGATCTGCCCGAGCGCCTTCGCCGCGTCCCGCCACGCCGCGCTGGGATCCTCGAACAACATCCCGCAGATGGCGGGGGCAGCGCTGGGGCTCCCCGCCTCCCCGAACGCCAACACCACACTCTGTCGGAGGCTCGAATTCTCGGCGTCGAGCCCCTCAAGCAAGGCGCTGCTGTGGGCACTGGTCGCGACCACCATCGGAGGAAGCAGGCGGATCAACTCGTCGTCGGAGAACGCGTCGAGGTGCTCAACCAACACTTTTACGTCGCGCTCGTCATACCCGAGGAGGAGATCCGACGCGATCTGCACCCGGCGCGTGCGATCCCGGAGTCCCGAGACCACATGGAACGAAGCGTTCTGCTCCCCGAGCACTCCTGCCACGGCTTTCGGACTCGACGCCGCGGCCGGGCGCCCCTCCCCGAGCGCCTGATACACCTCGTCGGGAGCCTCCAGTCCTCGCGCCTCGCAAAACGCGAGCAATCGACGCCATGATTCGGTCTCGGCCGCGGCGTCGAGAGCGAGCCCCTCTCTCGCGTCCGCGTCGAGCGTTGTGACGCAGCGGGCCTCCACCAGCGCGCTCACGTACGCCGCGGGACTCTCACACAGACCCGACGCGATGACCCGCCGCCAAAAGCGTCGGGGAGAGCAGATACCAAACACGATGGAGTGCGCCAAAATCCGATGGCGCAACTGCTCAAATTCTCCGACAGGCATCCCGTCCACCTCAAGCAAGTGCGCGAGGTTGGCGGTGCTTGAGACCGCCTCCAAATGCTCGAGCGCCCCCCAACTCTCGGTGGCCGAGATAATGTACTGGTAGTCGCCCGCCCCAATTTGAACGGCCGCCGGCTGGAGGCGCTCGGGCACGGTCCGCGCCGCGAGTTCCTCCACCGCGTCCTCCCACGCCAACGGTGCGTAATTCCCCGCCGCCAGCACAGCCCGCGCCGACTCAAAACACAAGGCTGCGTTCCGTTGCAATCCTGGCGCCGAGACCCCGCGAACCACTGAGGCCGCCCCGGGGGACTCGCCCTCAATCTCCACCCGAACGCTGACCTCTTCACAAAGGCGCTCGACAATTCCAGCGGCCTGCTCCGAGGCTGGATCCACAACCCCGTCGATCACCGAAACACGCCCCAAGTAGGAGGCCAACACCCGGACTCCGAGGATCGGGTAGCCCAGCTCTCGAAGGTGAACGGGGCGCACGGACAGCGCGGCCGTCCCCCAGTGGGCGCGATCTTCGTCGTCCATGGTCACGTGCAAAGAGACGTGGCTCCCCTCGGAGAGCACGACCAGTCCAACATGCGACGACAGTTCCCCCTCCTGGGTCACGCCGGACAGCTCTCCCCCCACCTGCACGGGGACCCCCGCCCCCACGGCGCCGTCTCCTGCGTTCGCGTAGTCTCTGCCAGCGACACCCACGTAGGTGCCAGAGTGTCCACCGCGCTCCCAGGGCGACAACCCGCCGCGCTCAAGATCTGCCCGGGGCCAGGGACTCAACAGCCATCCCGGCAGCGCGCCTTCGCAGGCCTCCATCAGTGTGTGATGCCACCGCAGCGCCTCCATGACCTCGCCGCGACGTTCCGCCGGCAAGACCAGCCACGCGCACTCGGCCTCCTCATCACACGCGACCCAGGGCGCCTGCCCGGACGCGGGTTCTCCGCAAGTCGGGCAGCGCCCTTCGAACGGCCCCTCGTCTCGAACCCTCGCCGCGCGAGCGCCGTCGAGCACCACGTCGATCCACGCCCAGCGGCGCGCCTTAAACAGCGCCCCACACTCACACAAATACGACGCCATCACGTCGTGACTGAGCGAATGATTTTCCATGACCACGGCAGATAACCATAGCGCTCCGCCATTCACAGTGTAAAGATCTTCCGAATGTCGAACGAGGACCTCACCCCTACGGCGCCCGACGACCCCTCCGCGGACAGCCCTGCACTCGTGCGAGATTTGCACGCCTCCTTCAGCGATCACCTCAAACGCGCCCTCGATTTTTCAGTGGACGACAGTGAAACGTCGCTCGCGTGGGTCGACCATTACCTGCACACGCTCCGCGGAGAGACGCGACGTCCTATTTTGAAGATCGTCGCCGCCGAGGCGGGCGCCTATTTCGGCGAGGTGGTCCGCAAAGAAATTGGCGCGCGCTGGGTCAGCGACGGCAGCGACCCTCGACGACTGAGGCTCCTGCTTGAGCCGCAGTTCTTGCACTTCTCCCCGATCGACCAAGCCTTCGAGGTGCTCTTAGGTGAGGAAATTATCGAAAACGATCCCCGGCTTCCCGACGGCGGCCCGTTGGACCCAGACTTTCATCCGAACGACTCTGTCCCCAGCGAGCCGGCCCCCGGGGCGCCAGACTCTGCGCGGCTCTCGGACACCCAATGGCTCGCCAAAGCCTTAGAGAACCGCCCACAGGTCACCAGTCGCGAGTACTTCAGCCTCACCGGAAGATTCGAGACCCTCCGCCTGCTGCTCGAGCTGCTCGCCCAAAAATGCGCGTCAGAAGGTCGCGAACCCCGCAAATATGAGTTGGCCGACTATGTTTCGGTCCTCGCGGGCACAGAGGCCAACTAGCCCCCGCAAAGACCGTGTAAACTTCAGTCCGATGGCGACTTCGGTCGAAATGCCCTTGCAAGAGACCATGAGGGCACTCGCGGGAACGCCTCCTACCGAGAAGGAGCGGATCGCTATCCTCTCGTGGGCCGCCGGCCGGTGGAATCTCTTGTTGGGGAAACACCGAGAGGCGGAGCGGCTCTTGCGTCAAGCGCTGAAGGCCGCGCCCGAACTTCGTCCCGCCATGCGGCTGATGTCCACGCTCCATCGAACACGCCGCGATGTCCGGGGCTTGGTGGAGTTTATCGACGCTGAGATCCGCGCCACGCGACACCCGAAGGAAGCGGCGGCGCTGTATCGAGAGCGGGGCCTGATCGTCGAAGCACAATTTGGTGACCTTGAGGCGGCGCTCGAGTGCTACCGCGCCGCCCTCAACGCCTCCGGGGGAGACCTCCCCTCGCTCCGAGCGGCCGAGCGCCTATATTTGTCTCGCGGCGACCTCCCCGGGCTTACCCAGAACCTCGAGCACCAGCTCGACTTCCTCAGCGATGGTCGGCCCCTCGCGCCCCTCCTTCACGAGCTCGCGCTCCTAGAACTGCACCGCGGCGGCAACAGCAACCTCGCCGCTGATCTTTTGCGTGCGAGCCTCGACACATCCCCCGGACACCTGGTGCTCGCCACCGACCTCATGCGCGCCAGCGAGATTATTGGGGACGACTCGGGCGCGATTCAGGCCCTCGACCACGCCGCCGAGCACCTGAGTCCCCACGGACGCGCCCTGCTCATGGCGCGCGCGTCCGCGGTACTTCGGGAGTCCGGCGAAAAGAAACACGCGGTGGCCCTCACCCGTGCGGCAGCTTTTGAACACGACGACAACCTCAGCCTGTGGAACAGCCTCCGCGACCACGCGATCGCGGCGGGTGCCTACGAGACCGCCGTCGACGCCTCCATCCGAATCGCGGCGTTGCTGCACCCCGACGACTCCACCGCGCGCGCGGAGGCGTTCTACCAAGCGGGTAAACTCGCGACGCGACGCACGGCGCGGATCGACGTGGGTATCTCCGCACTGCTCCGCGCGCTGCGGGAGAACCCCGATCATCTACCGGCCCTCGAGGAAGCGGCGCGGCTTCTTTTCTCCGAACGTCGCTACGCCCAACTGCTGGAGGTGCTCGAGCACCAGGCGCAGACAGCGACCGGCCGAGGGCTGACCCGCAAAGAGGTCTCCTTGGCGCACCTCCGGGTTGGACAAGTCCTCGAGCGACATCTGTCGCGCCCAGAGGCCGCCCTGCGCGCCTATGAGAAGGCCGTCGAATTCGCGCCGGAATTTCGTCCCCCAAAAGACGCCATCGAGAGACTTCTTCACGTCCAGTCGGATACCCCAGGGCTCCTCAAATTCTACGAGCGAGAGCTTGAGTCCACCAGCGATCCCGCGCGCAGGAGCTTTCTTCACGCCCTCTCCGGCCAGCTCTCCACCCAACTCGGAGACAACAAGGTCGCGTCCAAACACCTCGTCGCGCTGCTCAAAAGTCAGCCCGATCACTTGATCGCGCTCCAGTCCCTCGCGCGGCTCATGGCCAAGCAGGGTCGCACCCAAGAACTGCTCAAGATCACCACGCGCGAAGCCAGCCTCACCGAGAGCCCATCGCGAAAGGCGAAGCTGCTCCACCGCTGCGGAGAGCTGCACCTCGAGGCGGACGACATCGACCGGGCCCGCGCGTGCTTCGAGCAGGCGCTCGAAGCACGCGATGACTTCGTCCCCGCTCTTGAGATGCTGCACGTCGTCCTCAAGCGCCAAGAAGACTATCCAGCACTCATCGAGTCACTCCAGCGCCGGCTGCTTTACGCGCCGGATCGGCACTCCCGTGCCACGCTCAACATCGAGATCTCCATGCTCCTCGCCACCGAGCTAGGGAAGCCAGAGGAGGCCCTCGACATCCTTGACGTGCTGCTGAGCCGATGGCCAGAGCACCTCCCCGCCATCCATATGGCCTCGCGACTCGCCGAGTCACTCAACGATTGGCGTAAGCTCACCTCGATTCTGGACGCGCATATTCTCTCCACTCGGTCTACCCGGGGCCGCGCCCTGCTGCTGCATCAAAGCGCGCTCATTCACTCCCGACACCTTGACGACGATGAGACCGCCTGCCGGCTGCTGACGCGCGCGCTGTCTTTTTGGCCAGAACTCGGAGTCGCGCGCGCGAAGTTGCTGCAGCTCTACGAAAAGCTCGGTCGCAGCCGCGAATTGCACGCCCTCGCGGAAGCAGCGCTCGACGTGGAACGAAGCCCCGACGCGCGCGAGGCCCTCGCGCTTCAGCTCGCCGAACTGACCCCTCGCGTCGAGGTGGCCATGCAGTATCTTGAGCCGGTAGCGAAGGCGCGCCCCGACGACTTTGTCACCCAGCAGCGCCTCGCTCGCGCTGCGCTGTACTCCCGCAAGGACATCCAAGAGGCCACCGCGCGTACGCGGATCGCAGCGATCGTCGACGAGGCCGCGGAGCCCGATCGCAAGGAGGTCCACACCCAAACCTACCTCGCAGGATGTGCGCTGGAGCGGGCCAAAAAACTGAACGAGGCTGACGCACTCTTCGCGCGGATCCTCGATGAGGATCCGGAGTTTGTGGTCGCGGTCCGTGGTCGTCAACGTATCAAGATCCTTCGGTCGGAACTGGCCTCGCCCCTCACCCAAGAAGCGCTCGACACGTCTGATAAATCCTCCGATGTGGAGGCGGCGTCCCTCGCGAATATCGCCGCCGAAATCATGGAGCGGCGCGGCCGCTACGACGACGCGCTCGTCCACCTCAAGCGGGCGCGCACCCACGCGCCCGACTATCTCCCCGCGCTCCACACAGAGGCCCGCGATTTATCTCGCCAAGATGGCACCGCGGCGATCATCCGAGCGATCTCGCTGGAGGAACGGATCGCGGAGCACACCTCTTCCCCCCGTCACAAGAGTCGAGCGCTCGTCCGCGCGGGTCGCCTCGCGCTTCGTCGGGCTGCCAAGGGCTCCCCGGCTCCCGAGGTGTGGCGTCTGCTCGGCGAGGCGCTCTCGCACGATCCGGGGAATGATGCGGCGGCGATGTGGCTCATGAGAACCCTCGTCGAACACGGGCCCGAACAAGCGCCAGACCTGACCGCGGCCATCGAGCGCCGCGTCGATATCCTCGCGGCAGAGTCGAGGCTCTCGGCCCCCGACGTTCAACTCGCGGGGCGCATCTCCCTGGAGACCATCGGCGCGGAGGCCTCGATCAAGGTATTTCAGCTCGCCCTCTCGCGCGGCGCGGACGTCACATCACTCGCCCCCGAGCTCGCCAACCTCTACACCCAAGTCGGTGACTGGACTCGCTCCGTGGAGACCCTGCGGACCATGCTGGAGGGAGCTCCCCCCGAGCGAACCGCGGCCATCTGCTACTACATTGGCGAAGCGGAGCGTGCTCAAAAGAACCGAAAGGCCGCTATCAACGCCTTCATGGAGGCAGGTTTGGGTGGGTTTTATCCCCTCGTTTCCTTCTCCGCCGCAGAAGCCCTCGCCCACGAGGAGGGCGATCAGGTCGCGGTGGTGGCCGCGCTCGAACGCAAGCTTGAAGTGCTCCCCGGGAACGAGCGCCCACAGGCGCTCCGACAACTCGCGAGGATCTACGCCGACGTCCTCGACGACGCCCCCCGCGCGATCGACTTCCTCCGTCGCGTCGTCGCGACAGAGCCTGACGACCTCGGTGCCATTCGAGACCTCCATAAGCGTCTCCAGACCACCGGCCAGTCCCAAGAGGCCAACGCGACGCTCATGGGGGCCATCGCGCAGCACCGCGCGCGCATCCGCGATCGCGACTTTCTCAACACGGCGGATTCGGCGGCCACCGAGGTCGTGGCTCGACTCGCGCTGCTCTACAAGATCTCGGGGCAGACCGACGGCGTCTTCCTCGCGACCGCGCTCCGCGAGGTGTTGGCCACCGCAGCCGGCGCCGAGGACTCCCTCCCCTTCACCTGCGACGACCTCGTGCTCGCCCCCTGGCCGCTCCCCGTCGTCGCGAGGAGTCGAGGCCTCGATGGTCTCATCAGCGACGTCTCCAACTCCACCGCGGTCGAGCTGCTGCACGAGGCCAGTTTTTGCGCCCCCCCACCTCCGGGCGCGACCTCGGACGCGAAGGAGCTACCGTCGGGGCCACCGCTACCTTCGTCGAACAGCGCGATGCTCGTCGTGACACACCTCGCGGAGGTGCTCGGCGTCTCGGTTCCCAAACTCTACTTGGATCCAAAAACCGAAGGTATCGATCTTCTGCCCAACGAAAAGGATGTCTGGACCATCGGTACAACTGCGCACGCGAGCCCCTCCACCCCGCGCCACCGGGGAGATGTGGGCCGCGCGCTCTTTACGATGGCCGTGGGCGGCGCGCACATCCGCGGCGAGATCGCAGACTCCGCACGAGTCGCCTACCTGGTGGGCCTCCTCCGCGCGGCCAACGTCGAGGTGCCCTCCGTCATTCACGACGCCTGCGAGGGCGCCAAAATTCCTTCGTTCGACGACAGCACTCTCGGCAATATCGGGAGCCTCGAAGAGGCGGGGAGAGAGGTCGTCGACTCCGTGATCAACTCGCGCGAGGCCTTCAACGCGCAGAGCATATCCATCGCGCTTGACCGTGCCGAAGACCGGGTGGCCATCTTGTGCGCAGCCGACCCCCGCCCGATCCTCCGTGAGTTCCTCGACTCGGGCACCCTCGCGTCCCCTCGCGGACAGGCACTCCTCGACTTTTTGTTCGCGGACGAGCATCTGCGCCTGCGGGAGGCCTGGGGCTATCGCGTAGTCCACGACGGCCTCGAAGGAGGGACCCCATGAGCAAGGAAAGCGCTCCGCCTCCGATGACCCAGCTGCTCCGCACCCACGTGAACGCAGACACGCCCCCTGGTCTCGCCGAGCGGCCTCCCTTGCTTTGGGGCTTGTCTTCCGGGGTCCACTCGGGGCTGCTCTCACTCCAAGATGAGAACTGGGATGCGACCTACTGGTCGGAACTCGCCAACGAGTTGCTCCAAGAGAGTGACGCAGAGGGGCGTCGCGAATCACTCGCCAACGAGATGCGATGTGACGCCGGCCGCATCTTGATCCAGCGCCTCGGACAACCCGACGCCGGCCGCGACGCCATCGAGGCCAGCGCCTCGAAGGTCGGCAAGATCCTCCTCGATGCGCTCCCCGATGATCAAGACAACATCACGAGTCAACTGGAACGACTCAAGCGAGAGGCGAATGACGAGTCCCTCGCCCCAAGCCGGCGCACCGCAGCGCTCATCGAACTCGGGATGCAGTGTCTCTACGCCCTCGACAACCCCACCCGCGCGCTCGCGGCCCTCGACGCCGCCTTGGACCTCACGCCTGAGCACCCGGTGGCGACCGTGCTCGCCGCGGATCTGTCGTTGATCTACGCGACCCCCGTCCAAGCGGGCGCGCGCGTCCGTCGACGGAGAGACGCCGCGACGACGAAAGGCATCGTGACGGCGTCGTTCCTTGACCTCGCGGAGGTGAGCGACGACCCCTCGCACCGGCTTGAGCATTTGCGGGCCGCGCATCGAGCCCTCCCCTCTGATGAGACCGCCCTTCGACGTTTGATTCGAGCGACCTCGGCCACCGAAGGTGGTCAAGCGTTGAGCGACTTGTATGTAAAGCTCGCGGAGCGGACCCAAGATCCCATCTCCAAAGCGACCGCCATTCACCTCGCGTTTTTGAACGGTCTCGATGGACCAAAGCCCCCGCTCACCCTCATCAATCGGATCTTTCAAGAGAGCGCCGACGCCTCCCAAACTGAGAACCATTGGCTCGGGCCGATGACAGAGGTCGCGATGTACATGGAGCGCGAGCTCACTGTCGGCACCGCGGCGCAGGAGCTGTTCGCCGTCCCTCTCCTTGATGCGGCCGTTGAGGTGATCGAGGATCCTCGGGAGGTCGCGGTGCTTATCAAACACGCCTGGATCCAGCGGCTGCGCGCGGACGTCCTCACGAGCGCGCCGGAGGCGACTCGAGCCGAACTCAGCAGCAGGCTGGAACGCGAACTTCGGTTTTGCATCCTCCACTTCCCCGAGGACAACTGGGCGAGAGAACAGCTTGAGCGACTCTATCGCGACGCCGGCGATTTCCCCGCGCTCGTCGCGTTACTGGAAGAGTGGAGTCGCGTACAGACCAACCGCACTGATCGCGCCTCGCTGCTGCTGCGCCTCGGAGAGGTCCACGAGCATATGGGCGGCGATCTCTCCCGAGCAGCGGAGGTCTACGCCCAAGCCGCCGCCGAAGACCGTGACAACGCCGCCTGTCTCCGCGCGCTGGGAAGGAGCTTCGAGGCGCTGCGCCGGTGGCAGAGCGCCGCCGAGGCATATCTCGCGCAGGCGGAAGAGAGCGATCACCAGCACGAGCGCCTCGTCACCTTGCGTCGGGTCGCAGAGATGGCCCAACGCGAGCTCGCCGATCCAGAGTTGGCGATCTCGTCGCTGCAAGAGATCGCGAAGCACGCGCCGGATGATCTTTTGTCCTTGTACCAGCTCGTCGCGCTGAGCCGACTCCATCGTCGCACCGCGGTTCTTCAAGACGCTCTCCAGCTGTTGGTCGAGCGGGTGACCGAGGGCGCCTCCAAAGCGACGGCCCTCGTCGAGCTCGGCGAGGTGCTCGAGCACGGGCTAAACCGTCGAAACGACGCGAAAGACGCCTATTCCAGAGCCCTCAAGGCGTCCCCTGGATATACGCCGGCCATTCAAGCCCTCGCTCGAATTCATCGCGAAGCGGGCGACTTTGAGGCAGTGCTCACACTCTACGATCCCGTCAGCGACCCGGTCACGGATCCCGCCGCGCTCGCGTTGAAGGCGGCGCGCGTCTGCTACGAAGAGCTCGGCGATCCCGGCCGGGCTATCATGTTCGCCAAGCAGGCGTACGAGACCAACCCTGACTTCGCGGCCGCGCGGGCCTTCCTCCTCCAGCTTTTACGAACGGAGGACCGCGTCGCAGAGTCCTACGACCTGCTCCGAGCGCAGCCCTCCCCAGCCACGCCCGCGCTACAAGCGGATCAGGCCTACCAACTCGGGCTGTTCGCAGAGGCGACCGCGCGGGCGGCCACCTCCACCAGCGCCCGAGCGTCCGCCCAAGCGGCGTCCTTGCAACACTACCGAGCTGCCTTGCAACAGCAGCCTCATCACTCGCTCGCTTGGGAGCGAGCGCGTCGAATCCTCGTCGCCGCCTCCGACTTCGACAACCTGGTCACTCATCTCGAACAGCGCATCGAGGTCACGGCGGGTGGGGAGCAGGCCGCGCTGCACGTGTCGCGCGCACGCGTCCTCGCGCTCACGAGCGAGGGAATCTCGGAGGCGCGGAGCAGCTACGAGTTGGCGCTTCAACAACTCCAAGATGACCCGGTGGTCACTCGAGAATACGCGACGCTGCTCCGGCACGTCTCCGACCGCGACTCTCTCCCGTCGCTCTACCTCAACGCAGCGGAGAACATCGATGACAATGGGATGAGCGCCGCCATGCTCATCGAAGCATGCGAGAGTCTCCAAAACGCGGGGCAGGACGAAGACACCGCGCTGGCGGCAGACGCGGTGGTTCGTGCCCTCGGCCGGGACCCAGGCAACGCCTTCGCCGTACGGCATCTGGAGCGACTCCTCCTCGAATCGGAGAAGGTCACCAACGTCAACGACGCGGTCTCTGTTCGCGCCGTCCGAGCCCAGTCGGATTTGGAACGCGCCATCTTCTATCTCGAGAGCGCCGAGCTGCTCGAACAATCAGGCGACTACGCCCTCGCGCGACGGGCCTACCGCGCCTCCTTGACGGCGGCCCCGAAGAACTTCCCGGCAGAGTCGGGCCTAGGCCGGACCTCCGAACGCCGAGATGGTCCTCCACCCGTTCGACGGCCCGTCAGCACCCAGGTCGTCCGCGCCTCCGTCCACGCGCTCCTCAATCAGGCGAAACAGCGCGTCTCCGCGGCCATCAACAGCGACGACCAGGCTGCTCCCCAGCAAGCCGTGAAGCTGCTCCGTGAGATCTTCAACCGAGACGGAAATCACCGCGATGCGTTCCGCCTATTGGAGCGTTTGATCTCATCCATCAACGACCCTGGCGCGGCGGTAGAGCTCTTGCGCGAGTTCTTTTGGACCCTGGGCGACGCGGAGTTACGACATGAGCTCGGTCTCATCCTCGCGGAGTTCGGCCGAGACAGCGATGAGTGTATCCGCGCGCTGCGGGCCGCGACCGACGCCAAGCCCGACAGTAAAGTCGCGCTCGAGCGACTCGTCCGCGAGTATCGAGACATCGGCGACACCGATTCCGCAGCGCTGGTCACCGAACAACTGCTCAATCTCTTCCCCGTGGGAGACGCCGCGGGGTTTGAGCTCCGGCTCGGTCTCGCCCGTCACCTCGCGAACAACGGGGACACCCTCGACCGGGCGCTCCATCACGGCGAGCAGCTCCTCGCTCAAGCGCCGGACAACCCGCGTGCGATCTCGTTGATGGCGGAGGTCCTTGAGCAAGGAGGGCGCCCGCTCGATGCAGAGATCTACCTGCGAAAGCTTGTCGAGCAGCAGCGCGAACCTGCCGAGCAGCGGACGCTCCATCTCCGACGGGCCCGGCTCCTCGCGCGCTCCAAGGCCCACACCTCCGCCGCCATCGACGCCACGCGCCTCGCGTTCAACGTCGATCCGGGGGATCGGGAGGCGTCTCAGATTCTCATCAAACTCCACGAGCGGCTCGGCGACATGGGGGGACTCAGCGAGTTCTTCCACCCGGCGAGAACCGCGCTGATGCGCAAGTTTGCCATCGGAGACGTCTCCACCCGAGATCTGCAGATCCTGACCCATATGGCGAAGGCGGCGTCTCGACCGCTCGGCTACACGATCCAGGGGGTGCTCCACGCGGTGGACGCGAACTTCACCGCCCCCCCCGAGGAGCACTTTCGGCCGGCGGTGGCGGAAGGACTTGCGCGCACGCGGCAGCCTCCCATCCTCACAAAGATTCTCCATCGTGGAGAGAGTCTCGAACTCACGCGCCTCCTCGCGTGCCTCGAGCCCGCCATGGAGCGGCTCACCGAGTTCTTCCCCAAATTCGATCGCGGCAAAACCTCTCCCATGCCCTTCAATGTGAAGCCGGCGGTGTTGACCCCGGTCCTTCAGCAGTGGTGTCCATCCGTGGGTCTGGCCGCGCCCACCGTCGCGTCGACCATCGCGTCCAACGTGGTCACGGTGCTGCCTGGAAAACAACCCATCGTTCAGTTCGGAGAGAACCTGTGGATGCAAGGCAATGAGCAGGACTGGCGAGGGCTCGCCGCCGTCGCGCTCGCCCGGCACGCCCTGGGCGCCAGCCAAGTTCGTTCCCTCGATCGTGTAGAGCTCGATCTTCTCCTCGCCGCGGCGTTCGAATCGGTGGGCGTGTTCAACGCCATCACCGCCGACCCAGATCCCGAACGACTGAGTTCGCTGACCTCGCTCCTCAATCGTTCCCTCCCCCGCAAAGCACGAAAGATCCTGGAGCAGTGCTGTCATCAACTCTCCAACGAGAACTTCACCCCGTCCGAGACCGCGCGGCGCATCGCCGTGGGAGACCTTCGGGTGGCCTACCTTGTCTCCGGGGATGTGGCAGGGATCCTCGGGGCTGCGTGCCTCATGGACGGCGTCTCGGGGCCCGACCTCAAGGCGAGGCTTCAAAAGTCACGACTCGGCCAACAGCTCCTGATCGACCTCGTCTCCGATCCCATTACGCAGTGTCGAAGCATCGCCACTGGCCAAACCACGCCCGAAAGCGGCTAGGGGCCCGTCGGTCCCATGCGCTGCATCTGCTGCATCGCGAGCGCGGCCACCTGCATCTGCACCAAATCTGCCGCCCAGTCGAGCGTCTCGCAGGCGTCTGACTTCTTCGCCTCAGAGATCATCTGGCCGAGCCGCGACGCCTCCCCTGGATGCCCCTCAAGCCACAAAGACAAGGCCGCATCCTCAAAACGCGACAAGATCGGACCGAGGATCCCCTCGCGAACGCGCTCGTCATCACGGACAGCGTCGAGGTAGATCGCGCGGCGGTCATCCTCACTCATCTCGGCCTCCTCTTCCCCGTCCTTTCGCTGGCCCGCTGCGGCGTTCAGCTTCTCGATGAGACCGTTCGCCTCAAACATAATCGGCCACCGAGGCGCGCCCGCGGCCACGAGGGCGTCCACCTCTGCCACCTCGCCAGCGTCCACGCCCTCAAGGAGCGCCTCCACCGGCGACACAGGCGCCTCATCGGGCAGCGTTCCCATGCGCTCTTGGACCTCGTCAAATCCCTGGGGCACGCTGTATCCAAGCTCGATGGTGCGGCGGCGCGACCAGCCGATGCGAGCTTTGACATACTCCACCGGGATCACCCGCCCCTCAAAACCACGGTCCCAATCTCGTAACATTCGCCCACGTTGTCCGTCCGTTTGGTAGCCGGACGAGAAGTCGAGGAGCCGTCCATCCGGTCCAACGAGCGCGATCATCAACGAGGCCCCCTCCTCGGGCTCCGCTCGGCTCAAGATCAAGCGCGTCGCACCCGGGGCGGAGCGAATATCGACCATGGCACGATCGCTGAGGTCTCCGCGAAGCGAATCGAGGCCGCCGGCGGACCACGTCGCCTCCTTGGAACGCTCCGGCATCGCGACGCCCTTAGTTTTCAACACATGCAGCGCTTTTTTGGCCGCTTTTCGAACCTTCTTGTCGGCGTGGTCTTCGAACGCCGCGAGTCCGCTGACGTCCTGGGACGTGGCCAAAGCATCGATCTTGGAGAGGAGCTCGGAGGTGGGCGATGACATAGCCGCGCTTGTTACTACATTCCGTGGTCGAGCGCGAACGCGGGCAACAGGTTCACCGCGGTTCCCCACCGGAGACGCTTCCAGCGACCAAATTCAAGCTGATGCCATGTCGCGGCCGTGCGCATCATCCGCATCCCGATCCCGCCCCCCGCATCCATCGGACGTTGCTCACTCGGGTCTGTCGCCAAGTCATAGAGCCGCAGGCCGTCACGGCCAACCGAGGGCCCCACGAGAAGCTTGAGGTCATGTGCGCGGATCATAAAACTCCCGTCGCCGAGCGACGCCGCCGCGACCTGCGGGGGCGGCTGAGGATCATCGATCACGCTGACCCACGAGCGACCTTGCCAGTCCGCCGGCGCCTCGATCCCCACGAGATCGAGCAACGTAGGCGCGAGGTCGAGAAGATCCACGGGGACGGAGACCTCCCCAGGCGCCAACAGCTCGGGCGCCCAGATAAGCAGCGGTACCCTCAAGCTCTCCTCGAAGAGGCGAAGACCGTGACCCGCCCCGCCATGCTCGAGGACTTCCTCTCCATGAATGCCCACGACCACCACGATCGCGTCCCGCAGCCGCTCACCGGCTGCCAACGACTCAAGGGTGTTGCCGAGCGCGACATCCACCAGCTGCAGCTCCCCACGGTAGAGGCTTCGGACGTACCGACGCTCTTGGTGAGACACGTCTCGTCCCCGCCGCACTCTCCCCACCCACATATGGGTAAGATGCTGCGCTGGAGCGCCCTCGGGCGCTGACAGACCCTGGAGAAACGCCTTGGGTGGATCGTAGGGCGCCTGCGGATCGTTCATGACCATATAGGTCAGCCCCGGGAACTTTCTCGTCCCCTCTTCGGGGAGAGCCGCGGAGACGACGTGGGTCGCGGTATTTCCTCGGACCGGCCCCGCGGTGAGCGTCTCCACGCGTCCCATCCCTTGCACGAGCCCACGAGCCTGAGACACGTAGGGGTTTGCGGTAACCATCTGTGTCCCGTAGCCCGCGCGCTCAAGCACCTCCGCCAACACCGTCCAGGCCTGCGCGACGAAGGTACCCATCGCAGTGAGATGGGCCGCGGGGACCACCGATGACTGCAAGGCGGCGTGGCTCGGTACGGCGGCGGCGCCAGGCGCGTACGCCACACCAAACGACAGCGACTCCTTTCGGAATTGAGCCAACGCGGGGAAGTCACCCGAGGCGAGCCGCTCGGGCGCGAGTTCATCCCCCCGAAACCCCTCCACCGCAAAGATCACGATGTCTCGTGGAGTGCGCTTGCGGCGATCGACGGGGATG
>JBDQGY010000009.1:0-36159 GCA_040265175.1 Nannocystaceae bacterium | reverse complement strand
GGGAGGGATAAAGCGGCGCGAGACGGTACTCCACGTTGAACACCACATGCCCCTCAAGCGCGAAACGGGTCGCGATGTGGGCGTGTGTTCGGCGGGACAGGTACTGAAACGCACCACCATGAAAGTAGACCACCGCGCCGCGCGGCTCCGTCGACCCCTCCGTTGGCATGTAGACGTCGAGTCGCTGTTGTGGATGTCCAGTAGACGTGTACGGGAGGTCGCGCGCGACCTCCAACCGCTGCCCGTGAAACGTGCGCTGCGCGATTCCGAGAAGCCCGCTCATGGCCTCCGCGCTCCGCACGACCACCCGATACGAAGCGGTGCGCCCGGCTAGGTCGAGCCTGCGGACGCGGGTCACTTGCCCAACACCTCCTGCGTCCCCGGTCGCCTCCCGGCGGGGGCTCCCCCCACGGCGCGCCACGCATCTCGCAGGGTCGAACGCGGCTCGACACCAACTACGCCGAGGGCGGCACGCATGCCTTCCCACCGCCGTCATCTACAAAGTTAATATTTGCGGAGCAATTGGCTAGCGCGTCTGCGTCTCGATTCACATTGCACTCGGACTTATCAACGCAGCTGCGAAAGCAGTAGTTTGTCCCATCCGTGTGTGCGACGCATCGAGCACCGTCAGGGCAGTCCGCATCCGCTCCGCAGTCGGCGATCCCGCAGTATCCCCCCTTGAACGAATCGAGACACTGCAACTGTACCTCCTCCGTTTCCCCCTCTGCATTCGTCTGCTCGACCACGGGGCAGTCTTCGGTGACTCCACACGCCGCACCTACGCCTAGCTTGTCGGCCTCAAGCTCCTCCCCGTCGTCTGCGCAAGAGAGCATCACGCCGAACAGCGCGCAAAGTACCAGTGGGAAGACTCGGAGCTTCATTCGCATGCGACGATGCTAGCGGCCTCTACCCGCGCGTGTCCACTGCGACCCTCGGAATTCTCGAGAGAGCGGCTCTAGGTGGATTGAAGATCGAGCAGCTGAGGGGGCGCCACGGCGCCACGATCTGTGATGATCGCTGTGATCAACTCGGCGGGCGTGACGTCGAATGCGGGGTTCTCCACATCCATGCTGGCCGGTGTCATCAATGTCCCGCCGTGAATGCGCACCTCATCCGCAGGACGCTGCTCGATGGGAATGTCGGCTCCGTCCTCGAGGGAGAGGTCGATCGTCGTCCACGGGGCCGCCACAAAGAAAGGGATGTTGTGGTGATGACAAAGCACCGCCACGCTGTAGGTCCCTATTTTGTTCGCCACGTCGCCCCGACGGGTGATCCGATCCGCCCCCACGATGGCCGCGGCGATCTTCCCTTGGGCCATCATCGCACCCGCCATATTGTCTGCAATCAAGGTCGATGGAATACCCTGTTGCGTCAACTCCCACGCGGTGAGACGGGCCCCCTGAAGCAGCGGCCGCGTCTCATCCACGAAGACGCGGAGCGCGGTGCCCCGCTCGTGAGCCGTCCGAATCACCCCAAGCGCGGTGCCGATCCCTCCGGTCGCGAGCGCGCCAGTGTTGCAATGGGTGAGCACGCCTCCAGTCGGCAAGAGCGCCGCGCCGTGAGCACCGATCTCGCGATTCATCGCGACGTCCTTCTCGATATGGACCTGCGCCGCGGTCACCAACCGCTGACGAAGCTCGTCTACCGGACACGAAGGATCGGCGTCATCGAGGACGCAACGGAGCTCTTCGAGCGCGACAAATAAGTTCACCGCGGTCGGGCGAGTCCTCGCTAGTCGCTCAATCGCCTGACGAACCTGCGCGTCAAAT
The DNA here is from genome assembly GCA_040265175.1 of Nannocystaceae bacterium. Taxonomy (GTDB): domain Bacteria; phylum Myxococcota_A; class Polyangia; order Nannocystales; family Nannocystaceae; genus JAAZXR01. The sequence goes on along the minus strand of JBDQGY010000009.1, from coordinate 34,390 downwards.
CCACCCCGCTCCGCAGAGAATCCAAAGCTCGCCGCGGCCAGACCCGCCGCCGCCGCGCATCCGATGGCGGGCGCCCCTCTCACCGTGAGGGTCTCGATCGCCTCGGCGAGCGGCTCAATCTCGCTCAGCTCGTGCCAAATCTCTTCACCGGGGAGACGCCGCTGATCGAGCAGACGCAGCACCTTGCCCCCGTCTGATTGTTCCAGGGCCCTGACCTCCTGCCTCCTCGCATTCACAGACCGTCTCCTAACTCGCATCGACCGGTGGGAGCTTCGCCGCCAGGAGTTCTTGGACCATTTGCGGGTTGGCCTGCCCTCGCGTCTTCTTCATCACCTGACCGACGAAGAAGCCCTTGAGCGCCACCTTGCCACCTGCATATTGCTCAAGCTGCTTGGGATGCGCGGCCAGCACCTCATCGATCGCCGCGTCGAGCGCTCCCGCATCCGAGACCTGCGCGTAACCATCGCGCTCTACGATCGCTCGCGGAGACATCGATTCGGCATACACCTTGTCGAAGACCTCCTTCGCGGAGCGGCCGGAGATCGTCCCACCGTCGATCAGACCGATCAATTCCGCGACATGTTCGGGGCTCACGGGGCTCTGCTCGATGCTGCGTTGGTCACCGTTCAACCGGCCCAAAAGCTCCACCGTGACCCAGTTGCAGGCCTTCTTGGCGGGCGCCTTGGCCGCCAGCACGGCGTCAAAGAAGTCGGCGAGGGCTCCTTCCGCTGTGAGCACCCCGGCGTCGTAGATCGAGAGTCCGAGCGCACCGTAGCGCTCTCGTCGCGCGTGTGGAAGTTCGGGTAGCGTCGCGCGGACGCTATCGATCCACGCTTGGCTGATCTCCAGGGGCGGCATGTCCGGCTCGGGGAAGTAGCGGTAGTCCGCGGCCTCCTCCTTGGTTCGCATCACCTTGGTTTGATCGCGCCCGGGGTCGTAGCTCATGGTCGACTGGATCACCGTGCCGCCACCCTCCAGCAGATCTACCTGACGACGAATCTCCGCGTTAATCGCTTGCTCAAGGAACTTGAAGGAGTTGAGGTTCTTGATCTCGCAGCGTGTCCCGTATGGAGCGTCGTCATCCCGACGAATCGAGACGTTCGCATCGCAACGCATCGTCCCCTCCTCCATGTTCGCGTCCGAGATGTCGAGGTAGCGAATGACCGTTCGAAGCTCGCGCATATAGGCTGATGCCTCCGCCGCGGAGCGAATGTCGGGCTCGCTCACGATCTCCAGCAAGGGGGCCCCCGCGCGGTTGTAGTCGACCAAGCTCACGTCGTCACCCACCAAGTGCAGGTTCTTGCCTGCGTCTTCTTCGAAGTGAATACGAACGAGGCGCACAGTCAATGCCTTCCCGTGATCGGTCGGATCCGGGAACCGCACCGTGCCACCCGTAGCGTATGGATGGTCGGATTGGGTGATCTGATACCCCTTGGGAAGATCTGGGTAAAAGTAGTGCTTGCGCGCGAAGCGGCTCTCTTTGTGCAGCTCACATTCGAGGGCCAGCCCGAGCCGCAGTCCGTACTCCACCGCGGTCTTGTTGGGCCGCGGGAGCGTCCCCGGGAGCCCCAGCGTGTAGGCGTCCGTCTGCGTGTTCGGATCTTCGCCCGCTCGGTAGCCGCAGCTGGTGAACATTTTCGTTTTGGTCTTGAGCTGACAGTGAATCTCAAGGCCGATCACAGGTTTCCAATCTTGGACGGGCATCACAAATCTCCTCTAGAGTTCAGCCACCTTGTTGTGCCAGCCCGTGTTCGCCTCGTAGGCCGCCGCCGCAGAGAACAATCGGCTCTCTCCCAGCGTTGGCCCCACAAGCTGCAAGCCGATGGGAAGAGGCTTCGCCGCGCTTGAGAAGCCGCCGGGGATGGAGATCCCAGGAAGCCCAGCCAAGTTCGCGCCGATGGTAAATACGTCAGACAGGTACATGGAGAGCGGGTCTGCGATCCGCTCTCCGATCCGGAATCCCGGCACCGGTGAGGTGGGGCTCGCGATGAGGTCACATTGGCTGAACGCGGCCTGGTAGTCGCGCTTGATCAAGGTTCGTACCTTCATCGCGCGCCCGTAGTACTCCTCGTAAGAGGAGGCCCGCAACACGAAGGTGCCCAACATGATGCGTCGCTTCACCTCGGCGCCAAACCCCGCCTCGCGTGTCGCGTTGTACATCTTCAACAGCGAGGGCGCCTCGACCCGGGCGCCGTAGCGGACGCCGTCGTACCGCGCGAGGTTACTCGAGGCCTCCGCCGTGCAGAGGATGTAGTAGGTCGCGACGGCGTGATCAAAGTGTGGAAGCTCGACGTCGACGAGCGTCGCCCCGAGCTCCTTGTACTCCTCGAGAGCGCGCGTAAAGGCGGCGCGTACATCCTCGTCGAGCCCTTCGAGCTCCATCGCTTTGCGATGAACGCCGATGCGAAGCCCCGCGACGCCTTGATCGCAGGCCGAGAGGTAGTCCTCGACGGGCGCATCGAGGGTCGTCGCGTCCATCTCGTCTTTCCCCGCGATTGCCCCCAGCACCAGGGCCGCGTCGCGCACGGTCCTCGTCACGGGGCCCGCTTGGTCGAGGCTCGACGCGAACGCGATCATGCCGTGTCGAGACACCCGGCCGTAGGTGGGTTTGAGCCCCACCACGTTGCAGAGGCTCGCCGGCTGCCGAATCGATCCCCCCGTGTCGGTGCCCAACGTACAGAGCGCCGTGCGGGCCGCCACCGCCGCCACCGAGCCGCCCGAGGATCCTCCGGGCACAAAGTCTGTATCCCATGGGTTTCGCACCGGCGGGTACGGGCCATTCTCGTTGGACGAGCCCATCGCGAATTCGTCCATGCTGACCTTGCCAAGCATCACGCTGTCGGCGTCGCGAAGTCGCCGCGCGTGGGTGCCATCGTAGGGAGGCGTCCACCCCTCCAAAATCTTGGACCCGCACGTGGTCTCGATTCCCTCAGTGACGAAGATGTCTTTGAGCGCCAAGGGGACCCCCGCGAGTGGACCGAGCGTCTTTCCCGCCTTACGTTTCTTGTCCACCGATTCCGCGGTGGCGCGCGCCGCCTTTGCCGTGACCCGCAGGTACGCGTTGATCTTAGGCTCGACCGCTTCGATGCGAGCGAGGTAGGCTTCGGTCGCGTCCGCCGCGGTTACATCTCCGGCGCGAATGGCCTTGGAGAGTTCAAGCGCTGTCCAATCTAGTATCGAAGACATGTCCGCCTAATCTTCCTTGAACTTGGGAACGACCACCAGTCGTCCGCGGGTGTTGGGTGCGTTCGAGAGCGCGGTCTCACTTGAAAACTGCGGACCCGCAGCGTCCTCTCGCAGCGAAGATTCTTCTTGTCGCTCACTCAAAAACTCGGGCACGCCCGACACGTCGACCTCGCGCAGCGTCCCGATATAACCGAGGATGTCTGCGAGCTGGGCGCGAAATTGTTCAACCTCTTGATCGTCGAGAGACAATCGAGCGAGCGTTGCAAGCTCACGAATTTCTTCGGGGGTCACCGTGGCCATCGGGTCGAGACTCTAATCCCACCCAGCCCCGCGGTCCATGCTGCTGCGACGCCGGCGCGCGTTCCGCCCAGGGTCCGCCCGCGGGGTTGTTTTGGCTCGTTTTCGGCCATTTTGGTGACAAGGGGACGCGGAAGGGGTACCACGTGTGCAGCATGAATCCTCGCCGCAGACGGCTTTCGCGCAGCTTCGCGATGCTCTCGATGCTGGCCATCTCGTGCCAGGAGGGGCCTCGACCAGGTCCGTGGGGTGAGGTGGACATGGTCTCCGACCTCCCCTCTCCGGAATTTTTGGCCCTCGTCTCGGTGACGATCACGGATTCTTCCGAGCAAGATCCAACCGCGATCGAAGCCACCGACGCTCGCGTCTCGTCCTTCGGGACGTTCCTCGAGTACGCCGGCGGCAGCGAGCCGCACGTCCGGGCGCTCAGCGGAATCCCTCGACGGGCCATCCAGCGATTCTCTCCCGGCACCTGTGTTCGCGCAGACGCGCTGAGCGTCACTTCGTCCCTGAGTGATTCCACCGCCGCCCCGGCCGAGGTCATGCTCCTCGACGTTGGAAATATCTCCCTCGAAGCCAACGAGCAGCGGATCCCATTCGACCTCGTCCTCGTGCCCGACTTGCCCCCCGTGTTCGCCGGGGTCTCCTATCGCCAACGCGACGCGTCCTTGCAACTCGGCACCCCCTCACCCGACGGCACCTTCTCGGCGCTGCTTCACATCGACGCCCTGTCCGACAGCGACCTCAACGAGATTTCCGAACCGCTCGTCTTCCCGCCCCCCATCGATCTCCGCGCCGAACTCGATGAAGCGCTGACCACGCTTCATGTGCGATGGAACGACAACGCGCAGGGGGCCCTGGAATTCGAGCTCGACTTTGTCGACGCGACCGGCGAGGGACTGCAGGTCGTGTGTGTGGTGGAGGACAGCTCCGCCCTCACGCTGACGCTCCGAGACCTCGACGGCCTCAAGCTCCCGCCAACGCCGCCTGTCAAAGTGACCGCGAGAAGAATCACCAGCTCGGCGCGAAGCTCGGGAGTCTTCGAGGAGATTGAGTTCCAAGCCATTCGAACCTCCCAAGTCCTCCTCGACCCGTCGCTTCCCTAACGCCTCGGACTGCGCGTCATGCCCTCGTTGAGCGAACTCGAGTTGATCCTCTCAGTCCTCACGTGTGGACGCGACGACCTGTTGACGCTGCTCTCGGCCGAGCTCGTGGAACTCGCGGGCGCCCTCGACATCGACGCGTCGACCGGTCCACAAGATCCTCTTTGGGAGCTCGACCGCGAGGTCGATTTTGAGCTGGTCCGCGCCGATTCAGAGCTCGGCCTCCGCCTCGCGCGCCTCCCCGAGATCCATGTACGGACGGTTGAGGAGACCCCTGAGGAATTCACCGTGGCTCGACAACGACTCAAGATCCTCCGCAGCGCCCTCGCCAAACGAGCGAGCGCCCTGACCGCGGTCGGCCGCTACCTCACCACCACGCACGCCGTGGAGATGACCACACCCGCGACCACGCTCCCCCGCCTCTCAAGCGAGGGCGTCGCTGAACACGCCCGGATCGAAGAGCGCCTCATCGCGCGCGTCACCCGGAACGCACGCTGCCAGACGCCACGGGGTGAACTCGATGTTCACGCGCTCTTTGGTCCCTGAGGTCCGCTCGCTGCGGTCACGAGGGGCCCAACCTCGTACTCGAGGAGATCCGCGACGAGTAAGAAATCACCCCGCTGTTGCGCGTCGACGATCATTTCAAGCGCCGGCATGAACTCCCGCGCTCTGTCCTGGTCCGCGTAGGCCGTCAAATACGCCTGAATCTCATCGACCACGGAGATCATCGTCTCCGACGCCATCGACACCTCGCCGAGACGAAATTGCGTCGCGGCCACCCCAAGTTGTCGGAGGAGCTGCGCGCTCACGGTGCCCCCTCCACAAACTCAACGCCCTCGATGGCGGCGCCACGCCGGCCCACGCGGACAAACTCAACGCCCTCCACGCGCCCCAAATAGCGAACCAGTTCATCGCGGTATCCGACCAAGTTAAGCGTGCTCGGGACCGATCGACCGCTCCCGTCGGTGGTAAAAATCTTAGGACCCGTTACGGGCAGCGCGGTAGAGACCCCGGAGGCATGGCTCCTCGAATGTGGAAAACAAAAGTCTGCCGCGACGAGACACAGCCGCCGCGCTCCCATCCACACGCCGAGATCGACGGCGGCGTGCGTGACCGTCCCGGACGCGAAGAGCACCCCCCTCGGGTTGTGCGGGCACAGCTCCCGATAGATAGGCACCGAGAGGTTCGCCTTCACGAAGGTGCCGGGCCACGCGGCCAAAACCCGCGGGTGAAGCCCCGGGGCGTAGACCAGCGGGACATCCGCCAGCGCACGCGGCGTCGGGATCCCCTCAAAGTGCTTCACTAGCGCTTCTGCGGGGTCCACCGCCACTACATAGTCGGGGACAATTCCCTGGCGCAGCAAGGGCAACACTGCGGTGTTCACCGCGACCACGACCCCCTCGGCGACCCTCGGGCGAAGCCACTCCACGACCTCGTCAAATGTGGGGCCGGCCGCGATCACATAGCACTCTGCGCCGGCGTGCCTGCCCTGCAGCGTCTCAACGTCGGGATCCGCCGCGAGACGCGCTACGTTCGCCGCGAGCGCGCGCTTAATGCTCGCCGCTTGCCGCGCCTCGAAGGCCCGAATCATCGGCGCCGCGAGGGCGGTCAGCAGGCGGTCACGCAGGGACTGGCAGTCCCTCTCTGCAGTCCACACAGACGCCGGCGCACACACAAACGGCTCCCGCACATTATCGACCGAGCCGTAATGCAACGTGACCCGAGGATCTGCGAGCCACGGATGGTCCACGACCTCAAAGCTCTTGCGCGCGACCGCGCGACTCATGATCACCACGTGCAACCGCTGCAGCGCGGGCCGCGATAGCAGCACCCGCTGCAGATCACCGAGCGCGACTCCGTACACCCACGCCTCCTCGCTCGCCTCAGGAATCCGCGACGCCTGCAAGGCGGCCTCACGCTCACGATCATAGCAGCTGGTGATGTTGATCTCGCCCACCCGCAGCGTCGGCACCGGCGTCTGGGTCAGCCCCCAGGTTCGCCCGGGTCGCGCGCAGGCGAGCGCGGCCGCGATCTCGGGCCAGCGACGCTTGATTTGTTCAAGAGGCTCCACGAAGGACTCGACACGCGCGCACACGGTCTCACGACCTCCCGCGCTTGGGCACTTGTACGCCTTCGCACTATACCGGACCAGTGGTCTCGCGCCGCTAGAACCGGCGCGTGGAGTCCACGATGCCCTGGTAGAGCTTGTTGGCCGCCTTCAGCCCGCCTTCGACGCCCCCCGCCACGAGCGTCTCGATCTCGTTTTGTTCGGACTTGAGCGCCTCGTAGTAGTGCTGCCGATCAACATGGTGAATCAATGCGGGCCAAAATCCGTGATTGATGAGCACGTGGTTCATCGCCAACCGCGCCACGCGGCCGCTGATGTCGGGCCAAGGGAAGATACGGATCACGTCGCGGTGAACCTTGCAGCCGATCTCGATGGGGCTGGCGTACTTGCACTCATCGGTGCGAAACCAGTCCGTAAGCTTCCGCATCTGGTAGCTGATCTTGTCCGCCTGGGCCAAATCGTGGAAGTACAATCGATGGATCGGGTTGTCTTTCCGATATTGCGTTTGATCCTTGCGATCCGCGGGCAACAAGATCTGGTGGAGCTTCTTGAGCCAGTCGAGGTTGAGGGGAAATTGCTTCTTCCCGCGCGCCTCGACGATTCTGCGAATTCCATCTCGCAGCGCGATGATGTGGTGATAGGACGGAATCAGCGAGGGCGCGCTGATGATCTCATCGTCAATGGCCGCCTTAATCTCCGCGATGGTCAACACGGAGCCTTCCAGCGCGAAGTCGTGGAATATCCACGACATCATCAAGCGCTCTTGAAACAGCTGCTGTTGACTAGGCGAGAGCATCTGAAGCTTCTCCCAAAGGAGCTCCGAGGCGTCATGAAGATCTTGATACGGGACGATAGGCATCGAACTTTGGAGCCCGCGCGCCGCAGGACGCGTCCGGGGGGCGCAACCTACCTATCGAGACATGGACGGTCAACCGAATATGACTTAAGTACTTGAAATCACTACAGTATAGATGCGCAATTGGCGCCGTCTGGTGTTCGTGGCGGATTCACCGTGAAGAAGACCGCAACCTCGCGGCTTTTTTGACGAATCGGGCTGCGACTGGCACTGACGAAGGGTGTCGACGTTCTCGCACAGCCCGGTGTTGGTCGACGCCGTATGCGAGGCGCTCTCGGCCCCACTCGATGTGGACCGCCCGCGCGCAAGCTCCGGCATTTTGCTGGACCTCACCTGCGGCGGCGCAGGCCACACCCGCGCGCTCTTGCGGGTGCTTCAGCCCCAAACTGTCGTCGCCTTCGATCGAGATGCTCGCGCGCTCGCGGCGGCGCGCGAGCGGCTCAAGGACGCGCCATGCGAGGTTATCTTTGTGCACGCGCCGTTCTCCCAGATGCACCGCGAGCTAGACGCCATCGGTATCTCGCGCGTGGACGCCATTTTGGCCGACCTCGGCGTGTCGTCTCATCAACTCGACACCGGAGAGCGGGGCTTCTCTTTTCGCAGCAACGGCCCCTTGGACATGCGAATGGATCCGAGCCGCGGCCAGCCCCTGTCTGCTCGACTGGCCGAACTCTCCACGGAGCAGCTCACCAGGATCCTCCGCGAATTCGGTGAGGAACCTGATGCCCGCAGGATCGCCAGCGCCATCGTGGCCCAGCGCCCGAGCGACACAAGCGAGCTCGCCAGCGTCGTCACCGAGGCCATGTCGGCGCGTCAACGACGTCATCTCGGCGCGCGCATCCACCCGGCGACCAAGACCTTTCAGGCCCTGCGCATCATGGTGAACAGCGAGTTCGACGAGCTCGACACCATGCTCCACGACGCTCCCGAACGCCTCCAACTAGGTGGGCGCCTCGCCATCATCAGCTTTCATTCTCTTGAAGACCGACGAATCAAGCGAGCGTTCCGGAGTCTCTGCGAGAACCCTGCCCTGCCCCACGGCGTTCCGATTCCAGACCACGAACGTCCCAAGGCTCCCTTCCGAATCGCCAAAACCTTCCGCAAGGGCCGGATGGCGACCGACGAAGAGCGAGCGTCCAACCCTCGCTCGCGCTCCGCGAGGCTCCGCGTCCTCGAACGAGTTGAAGCATGACAGATCTCGACCCCGCCACGGCAGCCGCACCGCGCCTCTCTCACCCCTTCATGGGGGCCGGTGCGACGTTCACCTTCGTCGCGCTCATCGCGATCATGACGTGGGTCGGCCTCGCGCGTGTCGAGTCTCAAACCCGTGTCCTCGAGATCGGCGAGGAAATCAAGCTCCTCTCCGACCAGCGAAGTCAGCTCCTCCAACGACTGCGCCGGCTGAAGACCGAACGGGCGTATCTGCGAAGACCGGAGCGCGTCAAAGAGCAGGCTAGCTCCTTGCTCGGCATGGTCCCGCTAGACCCGAGCAGACGTCAACGCATCAAGCTTGACCCGAAAGGACGCGCGCAACCATGAACCGAAAGATTCCGCTGTGGGAGCGCACGCGCGAGGCGGCCCGGGCCGCGCTACGTCCAATGCGTACCTCCGGCCACGCCGTACGTCGCCGCACCCGTGTGGTCGCCGCGGGTTTGTCACTTGCGATGCTAGGCCTGGGTTGGAGGGCGTTCGACGTCGCGGTGCTTCAACACGATCAGTACCTGCAACAAGGGAACCGACAGCAGCTCCGGACGTTTCGCCTCACCGCCGGTCGCGGAGACATCCTCGATCGCAACTATGTCTCCTTGGCCGTCAATAACCAGAGCTTCCGAGTCGTGCTCAACCCCCGGCAAATCCGCGGTCAAAACCGCGAGGCAGAGGTGCTCTCCCACCTGCTAAATATCTTCCCGGATCTCGACGCCGACTACGTGCGAAGTGAACTCTCTCGCGACAAGGCCTACCGGATGCTCCGACTGAAGGTCGCTCCACAAGAGGCCCGTCAACTCCGTGCCCTCAAACTCCCTGGAATTCGGCTGGAACAAAAACCAGAGCGCATCTACCCCCGCGGCCACCTCGCCGCCCACCTGCTCGGACGGGTCGACAACCGAGGGGTTGGAAACCTCGGCGTCGAGCTCGCGACCAACGACGCCCTCAAGGGCCGTGACACCACGAGCCCCGCCTTCTACGCATCCCACCGCGGGCGGGGCAAACAACTGCTGGTGGAGGGTCACCCCGATCCTGCGCTCTCCCGAGGCAACGACGTCGTCCTCACCATCGACACGGCCATTCAATCCATGGCCGAGCGCGAGCTCAACGCCTTGGTCGCCAAATGGCGTCCCGTGGGGGCGAGCATCATCGTCCTCGAACCGAAGACAGGTGAAATCCTCGCCCTCGCCAACCGCCCCACCTTCGATCCAAACCACAAGATCGGCAGCGTCAACCAGACCCGCAACCTCGCGGTTCAGTCCGCCTACGAGCCTGGCTCGACGCTCAAGGCGATCACGGTGGCGGCGGCGCTTGAGCAAGGCGTGATCCGTAAGGACGAGACGTTTTTTTGCCACAACGGTCGCTGGCAGTACACGCCGCAGCACTCCATCCGAGACACCAAGCGTTCGGAGTACCTCACCGTGACCGAGGTGCTCGCCACCTCGAGCAACATCTGCACCACAAAAATCTACGAGCGACTCGGTAAAGAGGCGCTCCACCGCTGGGCGAGAAAGTTTCACTTTGGACGACGACCGCAGGTGCAGCTGCCCGGCGCCGCGAAGGGTCTGCTGGCGGACTGGGAGAAGTGGTCTGATATCCAAGCCGCAAATATCTCCTTCGGACAAGGGATGAGCGCCAGTCCGCTCCAAGTGGCCGCCGCGTTCGCGACCCTCGCCAACGGAGGTCTATATAACGAGCCTACCCTCGTCACGCAGATCATCAACGCTGCCGGCAAGCCGGTGTGGACCCACTCGCCCGAGCGCGAGCGCATCGTTAGCGAGAACACCGCGCGCACCACCCTCGATATGCTCACCGCGGTCGTGCACACCAAAAAAGGCACCGGAAAGAACGCCCGAATCGACGGGTTCCGCGTGGCTGGTAAGACCTCCACCGCCCAAAAAGCGAACCCCCAAGGCGGGTACTTCGAGGATCAATACTACGCAAGCTTCGTCGGGGCCTTGCCGGCGGAGAGCCCCGAGGTCGTGATTCTCGTTTCCGTCGACAACCCAGAGGGCGGCCACTACGGCAACCAGGTCGCCGCGCCTGCCTTCCGCCGCCTCGGCGCCTCCATCATGAACCACCTCAGCGTCGCCGACGAGGACAGGCTCACCCTCGTCCCAGACAGCGTTGCGCTCGACAGCGACGATCCCCGCCTCAGCGAGGGATTCTTTGCCGACGTGGACGTGGAGCCACGGCTGCCTGGACGACGACCCGCCCCGTTTACGACGGGCCTGCCCGACTTCACCGGCCTCACGATCGCGCAAGCGCTCAACGCCGCCGAGAAGACCCGCGTCAAGCTCGTGGCCACGGGGAGCGGCCTCGCCGTCGGCCAGAGCATGCCGCCCGGCGAAGTCAACGAAGGCGCGAAGGTCCACGTTCATTTCGAGCCCGCCTACTAACGCCTCACGGGAGGTGCAGGAGACATGAAAAAAGGGGCGACGCAGCTCTCGCCGACATCGCCCCAGTTGTGGTTTTGCTGCCGACCCTAGTCTTCGATGACGACGGACTTCATCTGCACAGGCTTGGAGACAGCGCCGCTGCGAGATCCGAGTTTCTCGATGGCGGACACGACCTCCATGCCCTCGGTGATCTTGCCGAAGACCGGGTGCTTGGATTGACCGGGTGTCCACCAGTCGAGGAAGTCATTGTGCGCGGTGTTAATGAAGAACTGCGCGCCGCCGCTGTTGGGCGCCCCGGTGTTGGCCATGGAGAAGGTGCCGGGCTCATTGGAGAACTTCGCGCCCTCTGGGTGCTCGTCTTGCACGCGACCGAGAGGGGAGCCGCCCGTGCCTGCCCGCGGGCTGTTGGGCTCTTTGGCATGCTCGCACCCGAACTGGCACATGAAGCCTGGGATGACGCGGTGGAAGTGCAAACCATCGTAGAATCCTCGTTTGACGAGCTCTAAAAAGTTGTTGGCGGTGATGGGCATCTCGGACGAGAAAATCTCGGCCTTGAAGGTGCCCTCGGAAGTTTCAAATACTGCGGTAGGATTGGCCATGCTCGGTTCCTTGGTGACGCGGACTTACCACGCTCCTCCCACGCGATCCAACCGCCTCGCGCCCTCGGCGCCGCCACCGACCGGTACGCAGCGATTCGTTGAAATCTGGCCTGATGCGCCGGTACAGCCGCTGAACCACGCCTGGGAATGCGCGCGGCCAGCCGGAGGTACACCCTGGTGGCGATGAAAGACCTTGGCACCCGCAGCGCGCCCCATCGCGACGTCCGCCGGTGGCTGGCGTGGAGCGCATTCGCCACCGTTGTTTTGTACATAATCCCCTTCGGCCGCCTCCTCGCGTGGCCGCTCATCTTGTTGAGTTCTTTCGTGCATGAGCTTGGGCACGGTCTCGTCGCCATGCTGGTCGGCGCAGACTTCCAAAGCTTGCGAGTGTTCCCAGACGCTTCGGGGGTCGCGCAGCACACCGGCGCGCCGGGGCGTCTCGCTCAAGCCGCCATCGCCATGGGCGGACTGGTCGGACCCTCCTTCGCTGCGGCGATGGGATTTTTCGCGGCACGAAAGAGCTCGTGGTCCCGGGCGGCATGGGCCATGCTCGCCGTGACGCTCCTCCTCTTGGGTGTCACGGTTCTCCGTGGACTCACGACGTTCATCTTCGCCGCCATGCTCCTCGCGCTCGCGGCGTGGATCGTTCGCAAGGCGACGCCCTCCCAAGCGCAAGGGGCCACCGCTTTCTTCGCCACACAGCTCGCCTTGTCGGTGCTCTCTCGCGCCGACTATCTTTTCACAGATGTCGCCACCACAGGCTCGGGGACCATGCCCTCCGACGTCGCGGTCATCGCCTCATCGCTCGTCGGTCCGTACTGGCTATGGGGGGCGCTCACCGGCCTGGTCAGTCTTGGCGCGGTTGGACTCGGACTCTGGCTGGCCGGACGCGCCCCACGACCCCCACGAAATCGAAGACGACAACGCCGGTTTTTCCGACGCGGTGATCCAAAGTGAGACACGCCGATTGCCACTTCGGCCGACGGGTTTAGTGCGACGTCATCAATTGAAAAAATCGCGAGAAAGTCGAGGGATCTCACCGCAGTTCGTAGGATAGCGGCAGGTGGGAAATCTCGGACAAGCGGCCCGAATCCAGCGGCTTCGACCCGCGCGATTTCAGACGGCGGTCGAACTTGGGGACTGTTGTCTCGACTTCGCAGACACCGTTTTCTCCGAAGGCGAGACAAGCTTTCGAATCATCAAAAAGATGTTTGTGCTCCCGGGCGTGGGCTCGTTGGGCGCGCTCGCCCTCTCGAGTGAGGGCATGCTCACCTTCATCTTGAGCGCGCTCGCGCGCGAACAGTCTTCCCACACGCTGTCGGGTCAAATCGTCGCGTCGAGCGCAGCCTTGGCCTCGTGCAGCATCTCAGATCTCGACCACCTCGCGGATGGGCAGCTGTTTCGCGCCATCGAGCAACAGGCGAGGTCAAGTCAATACACAGCCGTGGAGCTCCGATCGAGATGCTCGCAGGCCCTCGAACATCGCCGTATCAACTTTCTGATCGCCATGGATGAGTGCTCCGACACGCTCTCCAACAGCCTGCGCTTCCTCCATGAGGTCACGCCCATTCGTATCCGACTCATCGAGATCTCCAGATTCTCCGACGACAGCGACACACACGTGATCGTTCCGAGAATCATCATGGAAGGCCTCACTTCAGAACAAACCTCTCCCGAATCTGCAAATCGAGTCCCAAGAGACACACCGCCTCCGCCACCAAGTCGCTACACCCGAGCCGCGCGCGTGACGACCACGGACGAGACCCCGCCTTCGCCCCCGCCTTCGCCCGCAGACGATGCTTCCGAGTCGGACGGCGCCACGCACCGCGTACACCAACGGACGCTCGCCGCCCTCGCCGCCCTGCTGGAGCGCAAGCCCGAGCAGCTCCGTGTCTTCGAAGACGGCCGATGCGCCTGCCTCGCACGCGACGGTTGGCCCAGGCATCTTCACTACGCCTTCGTTGAGGACAACGGCACCAACGCCCTCGCGATCAATCTCGAAAATGACTTCGTGCGACCGCTCGCGAATGTGTTGATCCCCTTGACCGAAGAACTCTCCGACATCTTTCCCGCGGCGACCGTGGTGTGGGACCCTACATGGTCCAAGAACCGTGGACGCCTCGAGGTGCGGCCCAACGACGTCGACCCAGCGACGCTCGCCCAGGCGATGCTCACCCTCATCGAACGGTCCGCCCCGCAGCTCGACGCCGCGCTCAATTCTCTTCGCAAGCCGGCGTGGGCCCGACGCGAACGAAATTAGCCGGGCCGCGCGCTCAAGCGCTCTTGTGGGCCCCCCGCAACTGCGAGGCGGTCTCGAGAAGGACAGACCACGCGCGCTCCACATGCGCGCGGTTTGTGTTGGCACCACCGATAGACATCCGCAAGAGCCTCACGCCGTCGATCTTTGTGTGTGTGAGATACAGCTTCCCGCTGTCATTGACCGTCTCTAGCAAGCGCTGGTTGAAGTCGTCCGAGCCGAGGTGTCGAAAGCAGACGAGATTAAGGGGCGCGTCGAAGCTCAACTCGAAATCGGGGTGAGCGGACACCCAGCCCGCAAACTCCCGGGCCAACGCGACGTGACCGCGCACCATGGCTTGTAGCCCTTGGAGTCCGAAACGCCGCAAGACGAACCACAGCTTGAGGGCCCGAAATCGACGCCCGAGGGGGATCTGCCAGTCACGGTAGTCAATGACCTCACCGCTCGCGCTGGCCCGGTTGTTGAGATACTCCGGCAACAAGCCGAGCGCTCCCGTGAGCGCAGCCCTCGACCGCACCCAAAACAGATTGCAGTCAAAATTTGTCAGCATCCATTTGTGGGCGTTCACGGTGTAGCTGTCGGCTCCCTCGACCCCGTCGTGGATCTTGCGAAACTCAGGGCAGAGGGCGGCGATACCGCTCATGGCGGCGTCCACGTGGAACCAGATTCCATGCTCTCGGCACACCTGCGCCACGCCAGGGAGTGGGTCGATGGCGTTGGTAGACGTGGTCCCGACGACCGCGTTTACAAAGAACGGTCGCAGGCCGGCCGCGATGTCCTCACGAACCCTCCGAGCCAGATCCTCAGGCCGCATGGCGAGCTCGTCGTCCACCTCAACGAGATGCAGCTGTGAGCTCCCGACGCCGCAAATACGCGCCGCCTTCTCGAGCGAAGAGTGCGCGTGCTCGGTGCCGTAGGCCACCAGCGGGGCGACGCCAAACAACCCGCGGGTGTTGCTCTCCCCCTCTGTGGCCCGCTCGCGGGCCGCCAGCATCGCACAGAGCGTGGCGCTGCTCGCAGAGTCTTGGATGACGCCGCCGCCTTCGCCGTTGGAATTGAAGTGCGTGGGGAGACCCAGCGCCTCCTGCATCCAATCGAGCATATGTGTCTCCAACTCTGTGCACGCCGGACTCGTCGTCCACAGCATCCCCTGAACACCAAACCCCGCGCTCATCAACTCTCCAAACACGGACGGCGCCGAGATATTCGCCGGGAAATAGGCAAAAAAATTGGGAGACTGCCAATGCGTGAGCCCGGGCTCGATGATCCGTTCAACGTCTGAGAGAATCTCGGCGTAGGACTCTGGACCTTGCGGCGCCGACGGGGGCAACTGCGCCCTAACATCTCCGGGACGATTTTGACTGCGCACGGGGAGTGACGCTACCCGCTCGTGAAAGTCGGCCAACCATTCAATGAAGCGAACACCTTCGCGCCGTAGCTCCTCGGGATCCATCGCGTCGATGATGCCACGGCCGGAGACCACCACACACCCCGTCTGTGTCGCCGTCTTTCCCGCGCACGCGGGGCGCATTTTGGCGATACACTGCACATCGTGACCACCACGCTCGCCACCTTGCTGCAGGGACTGCCGCCGACGACCGAGCCGGTCTTTGTCGGATGTGCTCCTTCGACGCCGACGCGAGCGCTTCGGTCAGACTCGAGGCAGGTGGGCCGCGGTGATGTGTTCATCGCCTGTGCGGGCGCGCGCAGTGACGGCCATCAATTCGTCGCTGCCGTGGCCGAGGCAGGCGGGATCTCCATCGTGCGGGCGGACGCGGAGGTCCGCCACGGCCCCCGTGTCGAGGTGCCTGACCCCGACGCCATCGTGCCGCTCCTCGCCGCCAACGCCGCTGGCTGGCCAGCGAACTCACTCACCAGCGTGGGCGTCACGGGCACGAACGGGAAGACCACGGTGACCCACATGATCTCGGCGATCTACACCGCCGCCAACCGCCGCCACCTCCGGCTGGGAACCACCGGCAACTGGATCGCCGACACGCTGGAGTCCAGCGAATTCACGACGCCGTTCCCGGTTGAGCTTCAACAGCTGCTCGCGCGCGGTCGAGACGCCGGCGCCACAGACCTGGTCATGGAGGTCTCTTCCCACGCGCTTGCCCAAGGCAGGATCGCGCCGCTGACTTTTGACGCGATCGCCTTCACGAGCTTCAGCCAAGACCACCTGGACTTTCACGACGACATGGATGACTACCTGCGCGCCAAGCTGCTGCTGGCGTCGACGCACCTCGCCGCCGGAGGACTCGCCATGGCGAGCGCGCGCCCGGGGGCCCACGACGCGGCCTTCCTCGCGACGGCGCGAGAGGTGGGCGCGCGACGATGGACCTTCACCCCCGCCGAGAACACCCCTCCCCATATGCACCGCGGCGACTTCTTCATCGAGGCGAGCGACCGCGCGGGCGACCGCGCGGGCGACCGCGCGAGCCATGGGCCTGCGACGACGATGCAGACCCCGGCCGGGAGGCTCCAATTTCACCTGCGACTCCCTGGCGGCTTCAACCTCGATAACGCCATGGTCGCTGCGGGGATGGCCCTCGCCAACGGCGTCGAGCTCCCTGCGATCGAAGACGGGCTCAACCGCGCGGTAGTCCCTGGGAGACTCGAGCCCGTCACGAGCGGCGCCGGAAACCCTCGGGTGTACGTGGACTACGCGCACTCTCCAGACGCCATCGCCCGGGCCCTCGCGGTCCTCCGCCCGACCACGCAAAAGCGCCTGTGGATCGTCGCGGGATGCGGCGGCGACCGGGATCGTGGCAAGCGACCACACATGGCAGCCGCAGCCCTGCGCGGTGCGGACCGTCTCGTCGCGACCTCCGACAACCCACGCCACGAGGCCCCCGACGCGATCCTCGACGACATGCTCGCGGGCTGCCAAGATAGTCGGGTAACTCGGATCGTCGAGCGCCGCGAAGCCATCGCCTACGCCATCGCGAACGCACACCGCGACGACGTCGTGCTCATCGCCGGCAAAGGCCATGAGACCACGCAGACCATCGGCGATGAAGTGCTCCCATTCGACGACCGCGTCGAAGCTCGCGCCGCGTTGAAACGCAGACACTCCCCATAGACCCTCCGCTCATGCCTACCAAGAAAATTCGTGACCTCGCGACGCGCGCCCTCTCGATTTTCGGTGGGGCCGCCGGGAGCAGAATGGATGCCGCGGGGATCGGCAGGTCCGTGAGCGCGCACGCCTACCCGGGAGGCCCACAGTGGCCCATCGATCGGATCCTCGCCCAACTCGACGCCGGATCATTCCGTGGCTGCACCGTGCACGTCCACGGGCTCATGGGCGACGACCTCACGTGGCGAAAGGATGATCGAGCCGACCTCGGGGGACATCTCCAACAACACCGCGGTGAGCTCCCCGTGTACCTTCGTTACAATTCGGGGCTCGACTTGCACAGCAACGCGCGACGCCTCGACGCGTGGATGAGGGGACTAGAGCCGGCGCTCGGTACGAACCTCCCGCTGTCCGTGGTCTGCCACAGCATGGGCGGGCTCATCGGGCTCTTGGCCATCAACCGCGCACACGCCCCCTGGACCCAACAGCTGCGCAGGCTCGTGTTGCTCGGGGTGCCACAGCACGGCGCCCCCCTCGCGCGCGCCGCCTCACGCACGGAATCCCTCCTCGAGGAGCTCGACACCGGCTGGTCCAAAACCGTGGCCGTCCTTTTTCAGCTGCGGGGTGAGAGCATCACCGACCTCGCGAAGGGCGTGCGCGACACCCCTATTGTCGTCCCTCCGCGGGCGCGCGTGTTCGTCGCCGCCGGCTTGCTCGGCGACGCCCCCACTCCAGAGGTGGGCGCCGTCCGCAAGCTCCTCGGGGACGCCCTCGTCGATCTCGACAGCGCCTCGGGCTCCCTCGACCACGCGCATCTCGAGGTGTTCGAGCGCACGGGACACCAGCAGCTGATGTACTCGCACGCGGTCTGGAACGCGGTCACTGAGTGGTGGCCTGGCAACTCATCCGTCGAGCGCCAGCCTTAAGCCCTCGACCACCCGCTCCAATTGAATCCCTCGGCTCGCCTTAAACAAAACGGCGCCCCCCTCGCGCACTTTTAACGCCTCCACGGTCGCCGCGACGATCGCCTCCACGTTGGAGGGGTCAAAACCCCGCGCGTTGACGCCCCGCGAGGACGCCTCCGCCACGGCGTGGCCAGCCTCGCGGCCTACCCCCACCAACGTGTCTAGGCCGTGATCAGCCACCTCCGCGCCGAGCGCCCGATGAAACTGCAGCGCGTCGTCTCCCATTTCTAGCATGTCGCCGAGCACCGCGACCAAGGGTCCATCACAGCACCCGCGCAGGGCGACAAAGCTCGAGAGCGCCGCCCCCATGGAGCTCGGGTTCGCGTTGTAGCAATCGGCCACCACGAGGTGCCCACCGCAGCGAAACACCCGCCCCCGGTCGCCCACCGGCTCAACCGCCGCCAACCTTGCGATCGCGGGTTCGAGCGGGATCCCAAGCGCCTCCGCGACCCCCAAAGCGGCAGCGGCGTTCCGGGCGTTGTGCAGGCCGAACGCACGAAGCTCCACCCGATACGCGCGACCCCCCTCAAGGAGAATGCTCGCCTGCGTCCGCGGCGACGCCTGTTCGTCGATCCACGCGCGCTCGATTCGCACGTTCGCGTCCTCACACGGACCCACGCGAATCAACCCCTCACACGCGCGATGCGGCGCTCTCCTGGCGAGGAGCGCGTCGTCGCAAGGCACGATCAAGCTGCCCGGTTCACGGATATACGAGGCCACCTCAAACTCTGCGTCTGCGATGTCCTCGACGCTCTCAAAGAACTCGAAGTGCTCCACGCCAACCGACGTGATGACCCCGACATCCGGGGAGACTATCTTCGACAAGTGGGCGTTCTCTCCAGGGGCGCTCATCCCCAACTCCAGCACCATCGCGTTCGGCTCGTGAGGCGTACCGAGCAGCGTCAAGGGCACACCGAGATGGTTGTTGAGGTTCCCGCTTGTGCACAAAACGTCGTCGTAGTGTGACTCTAGAACCGCCTGAATATAGGCCCTGGTCGTGGTCTTTCCGTTGCTGCCCGTGATCGCGATGACGGGTCCGTCAACGCGCGCGCGCGCCGCCACCGCCAAGGTGTCCAGCGCCCGTTGCGTGTCCTCCACCCGCACCACCGAGACCGAGGCGTCGAGCTCGGGGACCTCGTGCGCGCGATCGATCAATACCGCGCGTGCGCCACCGGCGGCGGCGGCGGCGATGAAGTCGTGCCCATCTCGTGCGGCAATGATCGGGACGAACAGACCCCCGACGATCGGCGCGCGGCTGTCGATAAACGCCGACGAGATCCTGCCGCCACCATCCCGTGCGAGCTCGCCTCCCGCTGCGGCCGCCAACTCTCCGGGGCTCCACTGCATACCTCTCTCCATATCATCCGCGCACGCTCGCGCAAAACAACCTCCCAAGCTCCGTCCCTCACGAAGCGTGCTACGCTCCTCTCGTCGATGGCATCCGAGAATACGTTGGTATTGAGCCAGGGCTACCAGCCACTCAAGGTAGTCTCGTGGCAGCGCGCCATCTGCATGAGCTATCTCGGCAAAGTTGAGATGGTCCGCGCGCACCCGGACAAGTTCATCCACACGGTCAGCGAGGTCTTCCCACGACCCGCCGTGGTGCGGCTCGTGCACCATCATCGTCACGTGCCACTCTCTATCCGGTTCTCACGACACCACGTGTATCTGCGGGACGCCCACACCTGCCAATACTGCGACAAAAAATTCGCCGAGCATGTCCTGACCCTTGATCATGTTGTCCCGCGAGCCCACGGTGGAAAAACCACCTGGGACAACGTGGTCACGGCCTGTGGCCGCTGCAATCGAAAAAAGAAGAACCGCACCCCTCACGAAGCGCGGATGCCCCTGCGCTCAACGCCCCGAAAGCCCTCATGGCTGCCCGCCACGGCCCGCCTGGGGATTCGTCGCGTCCCCGAGGTGTGGCAGGACTGGCTCGCGGCGAGCCCCGCCGCTCCCGACGGGTAGGCGGCCGCAGCATCGCCGACCTCGAACGCCCGAGGGCTCGGCGGCGCGGTTGATCCGTTCGTCCGATCGGGTGCGACGCTCCAACGGCCAGGCTCAGGCACCGGCGGACGGAATGGGTCGACCTGCTACCGCGTTCACTGGTTCCAAGGCCGGAATCTTGCGTCTAGGTTCCGTTTCATGCTTAGGCTGACCTGCGGTGCTGTACCACCTCCTATACGGACTTCGAGAAATGGTCCCGTGGCTGTCTGGACTCAACGTCCTGCGCTACACGTCCACGCGCATCCTGCTCTCCACGCTGACCGCGCTGTTTTTGACCCTGTTTTTATACCCGTGGTTCATCCGGACGCTGCAGCGGATCCAGCTCGGCCAAGTCGTGCGAGAGGACGGCCCCGAGAGCCACCTCGCGAAACGCGGCACCCCCACCATGGGCGGGAGTCTGATCATCTTCGCCGTGGTGCTCTCCACGGTGATGTGGGCAGATCCGAGCAACACCTTCACGCTCCTCGCCAGCCTGCTCACCGCGGGCTACGCCGTGATCGGATTTATCGATGACTTCCTCAAGGTGAAGCGCAAGAGCTCCGGGGGACTGTCTGGAAAGCTCAAGCTCGCGTTCCAGTTCGCCATCGCCATCGCGGTGGTCATGGCACTGTACGCATCGGACGCCATTCCGGAGCCCATCCGATACCGACTCGCGCTCCCCTTCCTCGATTTCTACGAGTACGAGTTTGTGCTCCATCCCACCATCTACATGGCGTTCAGCGTCATCGTGATCGTCGGTGCGTCCAACGCCGTCAACCTCACCGACGGCCTCGACGGCCTCGCCATTGGCCCCGTGATCATCTCCGCGGGCACGTTTTTGTTCCTCACCTACGCCGCCGGCACCCTCATCGCCGGCTTTGACATCGCCCGCTACCTCAACATTCCGAGCATTCGCGGCGTGGGCGAGCTGGCGATCTTTTGCGGCGCGATCACAGGCGCGGGGATCGGCTTTCTTTGGTACAACACCTACCCCGCGAGCGTGTTTATGGGGGATGTGGGATCCTTGCCCCTCGGAGGCGCCCTCGGGTTTTTAGCGGTCGCCTCCAAAAATGAGTTCACCCTCCTCGTCGTGGGGGGTGTGTTCGTCCTGGAGGCCGTGAGCGTCATGGTGCAGGTGGCCAGCTTTAAGCTCACCGGCAAGCGGGTGTTTCGAATGGCCCCAATTCACCATCACTTTGAGCTTAAAGGGTGGGCCGAGCCCAAGGTGATCGTGCGGTTTTGGATCATCAGCTTCGTCTTGGCCCTCGTGGCCCTCGCCACCTTGAAACTGCGGTAGATTGTCCCCGTGGGCGGACGTGCGCTGGTCATAGGACTCGGAACGAGCGGGCGCGCTGCCGCGGCGCTGCTGCTCGCGGAGGGCTACGAGGTGAGCGGCTTTGACAGCCGCCCGAGCGTTTCCCCCCTCAAATCCCTCACCCTCTGCCATCTCGGAGGGGACACCGCGCCGGCCTCCGCCTACGAGGGAATCGACCTCTTGGTGCTCAGCCCTGGCGTCCCACCAGGAACCCATCGCGCGCTCGCGCTGAGCCACAGCCCCAAGGCAAAAGTTACCGGTGAGCTTGATCTCGCCCTCGAGCGCGCACGCCAGCGATGGCCCGACACCCCCGCCGTACTCATCACGGGGACCAACGGTAAAAGCACGGTCACCGCCATGCTCGGCCACCTGCTCGAATACGCGGGAGTGCGCCCCTTCGTAGGGGGAAACCTCGGCGTGCCCTTGTCGACGCGGCTCATGGAGAACACCGAGCCTGCCCCGGGCGCCCTCGTGCTCGAGTGCTCGAGCTATCAGCTTGAGACCTTGTCTCCTATCCCCGTCGACGTCGCCATGGTGCTCAATGTCTCTCCCGATCACCTGGATCGCTACGACGACCTCGATCATTACGCGCGAACCAAGGGACGGATTTTTTGTGGCCTGCGTGCCAGTGGACTCGCCTTGACCTACGCCCCGGATCCGCGCACCGTCAACCTGGTGCCCCCAGCGTGGGATGGGTCCCACACATCCGTGGGGGCACCCCACGGGCCACAAATCGACCCAGATGGACGCTTGTTCGTGGACGACACCCTCGTGCTCCCCCGAGAGGCGCTGCCGCTCGCCGGACGACACAACGCCGTCAACGCCCTGTTCGCCCTCGCCGCCGCGCGTCACCTCGGCCTAAGCGTCGAGGCCTGCGACGCAGGCCTGCGCGAGTTTTCTGGCCTTCCGCACCGAATGCAGCTCGTGATGGAATCTGAAGGAGTCGCGTTTTACGACGACTCCAAGGCCACCAACGTCGCGAGCGTCGTCGCCATGCTCGACGGGTTTGAGCGGCCTGTCGTCCTCATCGCGGGCGGTCGCGCCAAGCGAGGAGACGACCTCGCTCCCCTCACCACTCTCTTAGGCGCCCAAGGTCGCGGCCTCATCGCGCTAGGCGAGGCCAAGCAGGCCATGCTCGACATGGCGCGAGGTGTGGTCCCTGCCGAGGGCGTCAACACCATGCGTGAGGCGGTGCTCGCCGCCCGCGCCATGGCGCGATCCGGCGACGCGGTCGTGCTCTCCCCCGCCTGCGCGAGCTGGGATATGTACGAGAGCTTCGCCCATCGCGGCCGCGAGTTTTGCGACGCGGTGCGCGACCTGCTCCGTGAGGGTGACAACCTCTCACGATGAGATGTAGACGCGGATCTGCGGCGTGCGAGACAAATCTCAACGATCCACGGATGGAGATCTGTCATCATGACGACCTCGCCAATCAAGTGGCGAATCGAGACGCGGCGAAGAGACGAGCCCTCCATGCACGACGCCTCCAACTACGACTGCCAAGCCTGCGGCGCGTGCTGCTGCAACTCCTCTGAGAACGCGGCAGAGGGCACGCGGTGGTGGGTTGAGATCGGCGAGCGTGAACGCATTTTGAGCCACCGCAAGGTGGCCCAGCGCCACGTCCACCGCGACGACGACGGGGTAGCCCACTTGCGCATGGACGACCGCGGCCGGTGCACCGCGCTCCGCGGCGCCCTCGGCCAGCGCGTCTCCTGCGCTATCTACGAGGTCCGACCCCGGGCGTGCCGGCGGGTCGAGCCCGGCAGCCCCGACTGTGAGCGCGCGCGACGAGACCGATTGAGCGGCTGACCCTCATCGCCCGCGGGTACCTATCAGCCCTTACGCGCCCGCCATTTCGGTCATTTTTTTCGAAAACACCGTCATTGGTGGTGTCTTGGGGGGCGCCCCGACGCCCCCGCGTCTCCATGCCCGCATCCTCTAGCACCGCACCAAGCCCGACGCTCTCGTCGAGCCCCACCGTCATCCGCCGCGCCTCGGAGATCGCGCGCGGGGTGGATCCCGTGCTCATCCTCGCGGCGCTCGCCTTGTCCTGCCTCGGCCTCGTGATGGTCTACAGCGCCAGCGGCTGGCTCGCTCGCCAGACTACTGGCTCATGGACCTACTACCTGCATCGGCAGTCGATCTTCCTCGGGGTGGGGGTGGTCGTCATGCTCGCCGTGAGCCGCGTCGACTATCGTCTGCTGCGTCGCTACGCGGTCCACACCATGCTCGGCGCGCTCATGCTCTTGGTGATGGTTTTGATCTTCGGCCGCGAGGTCAACGGCGCCAAGCGATGGCTGTCCTTTGGACCGATCAGCATGCAGCCCTCGGAGGTCGCCAAAATCGCGCTCATCATCTTCTTGTCGTTTACCTTGGCCCGCAAGGGGACTCGCGTGAAGAACTTCAAAGAGGGATTCATGCCTACCATGGTGGCCGCCGGATTAACCATGGGGCTCGTGGGTCTCGAGAAGGACCTAGGCACGACCTTGTTGCTGGGCACCATCGCCCTCATCATGCTCTACGTCGCGGGCACGAGGACGTCCTACGTCTTCGGCGCCATCCTGCTGCTGTTGCCGGTGGCGTGGTACCAAGTGATCGGCGTAGCCTTCCGCAACACGCGCCTTTTGGAGTTTCAAGCGGGCGGCGGATATCAGGTCAAGCAGGGACTCATCGCCGTCGGCTCCGGCGGAATTTGGGGTGCCGGGCTCGGCGCAGGCCGTCAAAAGCTCGGCCATCTACCCGAAAATCACACGGACTTCATCCTGGCGACGGTCGGGGAAGAGCTGGGCCTGGTGGGGATCTTCGCGGTGCTCTGCCTGTTCATGACGATCACATGGCGCGGTCTGGTCATCGCCCGCCGCGCCGCCGACCCCTTCGGCACCTATCTCGCCGTCGGTCTGAGCACCATGTTTGGTCTACAAGCGCTGGTGAACGTGAGCGTGATTTTTAACGTGATTCCCGCCAAGGGGATCACATTGCCCCTCGTGAGCTACGGTGGGTCCTCCTTGCTCATCAGCCTGGCGGCGATCGGCATGCTGCTGTCCATCTCGCGGAGCACAGGTCCGTGGAGGGTGTTCGCCGAGAGCACCTCCGCCAAGCCACGCGCCAAGAAACGGGACCATCGCGGCGTGCGACCCAATGTTCGTGTCCCCGCGGGTCCACCGGCAGCCGAGCGTGAGACCTGACTTTCCGCCCGCCTCGCATCGACCCGTCGGTGACGCCGGCCCTTGTCGATGGTACTCCCTTTACATGCGCCTGTACTCCATCGAAGGCAACACCCAAAAGCTCGACGGCGGGGCGATGTTTGGAAACTGTCCACGCGCGTTGTGGTCGCGATGGTGTCCACCGGACGAACTCAACCGGATTCCTCTCGCCTGCCGCGCCTTGCTTGTCGTCGAAGACAGCGGACGCGTCGTGCTGTTCGAGACGGGCATCGGCGCTTTTTTCGAGCCCAAGCTGCGCGACCGCTATGGCGTCCAAGAACAAGAGCACGTGCTGATGAGTTCCCTCGCGGCCCGCGGGATCTCCCCGCAAGACGTGGACGTGATCGTGCTCTCCCACCTCCACTTTGACCACGCCGGAGGCGTCCTCAAGCCCTACGCAGATGGTGCTCCGCCCGCGTTGGCCTTCCCCAACGCGAGGTTCGTCGTGGGAGAGGAGGCGTGGCAACGGGCCCTCGCACCGCACGCGAGAGATCGCGCGTCCTTTATCCCCGAGCTGCCCGGTCTCCTCGAGGGGAGCGCGGGTCTCGAGCGCGTACAAGGAGACCGCAGCGAGGTCTTGGGTGACGGCTACACCATGCATCGATCCGATGGTCACACCCCGGGGCTCATGCTCACCGAGGTCATCACCCCCCGGGGCCCGGTGACCTTTATGGGCGACCTGATCCCCGGTACACCGTGGGTCCACCTCCCGATCACCATGGGATACGACCGCTACCCAGAGCTATTGATCGATGAGAAGCAACGCTACCTCGCGCTCGCGCTCGAGCGGTCCCATTGGCTATTTTATACCCACGACGCCCACGTAGCCGCGAGCCGCGTCTCCCGAGACGAGCGTGGTCGCTTTCGCGCCGCCGACCCCCTCGAGGAGATGTGCTGGGCGCCCGCCTAGCCGGCAAAGCTCCGGCCCGCCCTAGTCCATCGACTCACGCGACGAGTCTCGGAAGTACAGACCGCACGACTCGCGAGGGTCCGTCACCCGCAACCATGCGTCCAAGCTCGGTTGCACCGACGGCTCCGCCACCAGCGCCAGCAACTCGCGAATTGACACATAGTCTCCGGGCTGACTGAGCGAGTGCTGCACGATCGAGAGCAACTCCGGCGCGGCCTCTTGGAGTTGTTCTTGAAACTTATTCCAGCGCGCGGTCGTGAACTCCACAGCGGATTCGCTGTGGTCGGCGGCCACGCGCGCCAAGAGCTCGTGATCTCCAACGCTCAAAAGCTGATGAAGATAGGGTTGCAACAGCATCCACGCGTCATCCCTCACCGCGATGATCTCATTGGGGTGCTCTACCCACATCCAATCGTCATCCTCTTCGAGAATGACGATGCCCGCGCCTCCGCTCGACCCCGCCACCAGCTCTCGAAGCCGCGGCAAATTAAACGAGACCGGCGCGAACCGCTGCTCATTGGTAGGCCCCGAAACCAGTGCCATAAACTCCGAGAGTTCCTCGGGGGCCACCGCGAGCCGCATCTGCCGCTCCTTAAGATCCACGTGCTGGTAGAAATCGCTCGCAGCCTCGAACAGCATGCGCGCCTCGCCGCTGAGGAGCTCCACCGTGCCGAGGCTGTCCATGAGCAGATATCGCAAGGTCTTGCGCTCCCCTGTCTTCAGCTGCTCGAGGAGCTGCACCTCAAGATCTCTGTAGGCGTCGGCCTCCAACAAAACTGCGTCACATCGCACAGCCCGGACGCTACCGCATAAGCGGGGGAACGTTCAATGAATCGACAGGACCACGGCGAAAAGACCTGCCGTGGGTTCACGGCGACCACATCCACCTGTGATGCTCACCACAGCCACGGGATCATCGCCCGGCGTCGGGCGGGGAAACCCTCAAAGCGTGCTTTGTACCAGGCGCGGTTGTCACGCGCCCGCGGAGCGAGATTGGCGAAGGTGTAGACAGCGAAGGCTGCTCCTGCCCACGACCAGGTCGCGATGGCCCAACCAATCCACTCCAACAGCTCTCCGAAATAATTGGGCTGCACCACGTACTCAAACAACCCGCCTTTGGGCAGGACGTAGCCACCCTCGGCGTCTTTTCGTAGCCCCGCGAGATAGGTGTCCGCGCGCAGGTTGATGACCATGCCGACCACGAAAACGAGCCCCCCAGCGATCATGGGGACGCTCATCAACCACGCGTCGTCGTAGCTCCCAAGGTGAGAGATCCACCGCGCATTGACATAGCTGTTAAGCAGGTTGAAGACCACCGCGATCGCCACCACCATACACGGCATGCGCTTGCCGCCCATCTTCATCCGAAAAGGAAAGATGAAGGTGCGGTGCAGATAATGCGCCGCCCACATGGACATGAGCACCATCGGCGCGAGCGCACCTGCGTGGGCTCCGACACTGTACAGCCACAAAAATCCCACCGCTGAGGGGGCCTCCATCACAACCCATCCGAGGCGCGCGGGGATCGTGGGACCCCAACCAGGACGCTCATGCCGACCGTACGGGGCGACGACGAAACGCAAGGCGACGAAGGTGATCGCCGCGAGCACAAACTCTGCCACGACCAAGGCGCTATGGATCTCAGGCTCGGTCATCATCGACCTCCAACATGCCACACCCGCGACGGCCTCCTCGATGTTTTGTGTCCCCGCCGGTTCCCGAGATGTCTACATCCGATCATCGCGAGCACAAAAAAAGACGGGCCGCTCACGCAGCCCGCCCCTTCGGTCTCAACGAGATGCCTCAGCCTTGCTTGGAGAAGTACTCTTTGGAGCCATCCACGTTGGGCTTAATGGTGTCGGCGCCCTCTTCCCAGCCAGCCGGGCAGACCTCACCGTGCTCCTCCGTGTATTGGAAGGCCTTAATGAGACGGATGGCCTCGTCCACGTTGCGACCCACCGGGAGGTCGTTGATGGTCGCTTGGCGCATGTTGCCGTTGGGGTCGATGATGAACGACCCACGCAGGGCGACGCCTCCGCCGAGCAACACGTCGTACTTGGTCGCGATTTCCCGGGAGAGGTCAGAGACGAGCGGGTAGTTCAGCCCGCCGAGGCCGCCGTCGTTGCGCGGGGTCTCGATCCAGCGGAGGTGCGTGAAGTGGCTGTCCACGGACACGCCCAGGATTTGCGTGTTCAGCTCGCGGAAGCGGGACTCCGCCTCGGAGAAGGCGATGATCTCCGTGGGGCACACGAAGGTGAAGTCGAGGGGGTAAAAGAACAAGTAGACCCACTTGCCCTTGTAGTCGGCGAGGGACACATCTTTGAATTCCCCGTCGATGACGGCGGTGGCGGTAAATTCGGGTGCTGGTTGTTGGATCATCGGCATGAAAAAACTCCTGGGCGTTTGGCCCGGGGGGAGGTTAGGCGATCGGCGCGGGTTTGCAACCGAGATCCGACGAAGGCCTTGGGTGCGCCCCGAAGCGCCCCGGAGCCCAAGCCGCCGCCATCCAACCGTGACCGGGGGTGATTGCGCGATGCGGAGCCATCCGAATCGGCGGGCAGGAGGTCAAGCTGGGCGCGGCAGACCAAGCGCGAGCGCTGCCCGGTCCCCCAAGCCCCCGCTGGCGGCCGCGATTGGCGGCAGGCGCGCGCCCGCGGATCCCCAACTTGGCTGGGTCCTCGCTCCCCGTGACCCCGCTCGCGACAGCCCTCCCCATGCGAGAAAGCGCTCATCCGCCGCCCGGACTCGCGCCCCTGTAGGACCGCTGCCGGGGGTCCGCCGACCCCTGACGCATGCGAGCCCTGCCCAGGGCTCGCCGCCACCCCGACCGCCCGCCCGACCTCCACGTGCGAACGAAAGATCGCACCATGTCCCGCCGAAGACCCCGGCGACGCGCGCCCTTCTGAGGTTGCGAGGACAGAGGCTCACCGGCATCATCGCGGCTCCGATGCGTACGCTCGTTACCGGTGCAGGAGGACAAGTTGGCCTCGACCTTATCGCGGCCATCACGGCCCAAGGCCACGAGGTCCACGCGAGTGATGTCCGCGCGCGCCCGGAGCACGCCCCCGACGCGCGGGACGTCCCTTGGCACATGCTTGATGTCTGTGATCCAGAGGCGGTGCGCGAGCTTGTGGCGCGCGTCCGACCCGATCGCATCTTCCACCTCGCGGCCATCTTGTCTGCGCGGGGCGAATCGATGCCAGACGTCACCTACCAGGTGAATCAAGGCGGCCTGTACAACGTGCTCGAGGCGGCCCGCCTCGAGAGCATCACGCAGGTGATGTTCACCAGCACCATCGCCGTGTTCGGGCCCGGGCTCCCCCCCTCCGTCGCTGACGACGTCCCCTTACAGCCCACCACCATGTACGGCGTCACCAAGGCCTCAGGCGAGATGCTCGGCGCCTACTACAGTCGACGCTTCGGCATTGACTTTCGCGCCGTGCGATACCCCGGCTTGATCTCCGCCTCGATCCCGGGCGGCGGCACGTCCGACTACGCGCTCTTCATGTATGTGGACGGCGTGCGACGCGGCCGCTACACCGCGTTTTGTCGTCCCGACACCACGATCCCGCTGATGTACATGCCCGACGGACTGCGCGCGCTCCTCGAGCTGTCCGACGCGCCCCGGTCATCGCTCACCCGCTGCGTGTACAACGTCGGCGCCTTTAGCCCCACCGCCGCGCGCATCGCCGACGCCGTCACCATGGCGATCCGCGACGTAAAAATCGATTTTGATCCCGACCCGATTCGCCAGGCCATCCTCGATTCGTGGCCCGACCTGCTCATCGACGACGCCGCCCGACGCGACTGGAATTGGCGCCCTGAATTCGATCTTGAATCCATGACCGACGACCTCGTGCCCCGGCTTCGCGCCATGCTCACGGACGACAACGAAAAGGAACAAGCACCCCATGTTTGACAACGCCCGCGATCACTTCAAGACCACCCTCGCCGAGATAGAGGCCGCCGGCCTCTACAAGCACGAGCGCGTGATCTCCTCGGCCCAAGGCGCGAGCATCGACGTCCACGGTGACCAAGTCTTGAACTTTTGTGCCAACAACTACCTCGGGCTCTCGAGCCACCCCGACGTCGTCGCCGCCGCCGGAGACGCGCTCCAAGATCGCGGCTTCGGCATGTCGAGCGTGCGCTTCATCTGCGGCACCCTCGACCGCCACCGCGAGCTTGAGCAGGCCATCTCCACCTACCTCGGCACCGACGACACCATCTTGTACTCGTCGTGTTTTGACGCCAACGGTGGGCTGTTTGAGACCCTCCTCGGACCTGAGGACGCCATCATCTCCGACGCTCTCAACCACGCTTCCATCATCGACGGGATCCGCCTGTGCAAGGCCAAGCGCCTGCGCTACGCCAACTGCGACCTCCAAGAACTCGAGGCGCACCTGCAGGCCACCCAAGACGCCCGCATGCGCCTCATCGCCACCGATGGAGTGTTCAGCATGGACGGTACCATCGCCCCCCTCGCGCAGATCTGCGACCTCGCTGACAAGTACGGCGCCATGGTCATGGTGGACGACAGCCACGCCACAGGTTTCATCGGCAAGACCGGCCGCGGCACCCATGAGCACTGCGACGCCATGGGGCGCGTAGACATCATCACCTCGACCCTCGGCAAGGCCCTCGGCGGCGCCTCCGGCGGTTTCACCAGCGCCCGCAAAGAGATCGTGGATCTGCTGCGCAACCGCTCGCGGCCGTACCTTTTCTCCAACTCGCTAGCGCCGATGATCGTCGCGGCGAGCCTCTCGGTGATGCGCATGATCTCCGATTCAACGGCACTGCGCGACACCCTCGAGCACAACACCAAGCGGTTCCGAGCAGGCATCGAAGGTGCGGGCTTCACGGTCAAACCCGGCGACACGCCCATCGTGCCGATCATGCTCGGCGACGCACGCCTCGCCACCGAGCTCGCCGACGCGCTGCTGAAGGATAAAATCTATGTAATCGGATTCAGCTACCCCGTGGTGCCCAAGGGTCAAGCGCGCATCCGCGTGCAGCTCTCAGCGGCCCACACGGACCCTCAGATCGATCACGCCATCCAAGCCTTCACCGTGCGCGGCCGCGAGCTCGGCATCCTCTCGGCCTGAGCCCCGGGCTGCGCCGTCACCGGTAGGCCCGCGGCGTGCGCTGCATCGCGACCTCAAGCTCGACGAGGCAGTGCAGCACGCGTCCCAGGTGCTTGTCTTGCCGGCGCGCGTCCCGTTGGCCACTGCGCGTGAGCCATCCAGGAGAGCCGCGGCGGGCGAGCAGACGCGTCGTCGCGCTGTGGCTGTCGCGCACAAGGAGCCCCGCGCCGAGCGCCATCGCGTCTTCGCCATCCAGCCCACGCCCCATCTCTTCTCGCAGGACCGCCTTGAGGCCCCCAACATCCGCGCCGAGCTGCTGGAGCGTGTCCCGGTCGTGCGCGTTGAGGCGATCCCACGCGCACAGCCACTCCCCGAGCTGCACCTGAAGACCCGCGAGCAGCAGCCCCGGTGGCGAGGTTTCGTCCGGCCCGCGGGCGCGCGCCGCCGAAGACAGTTGCCACTGCACACCCTCCAAGGCCACGCGAATCAGCCGCCCTTCACGACCCAGCTCCGCCATGTGATCCGGGAGGTGATCCAAGGAGAGCGCGCCGTGCTCTCGGTGCGCGGCGACGTAGCGCGCTCCCGCGTGCAAGCGTCGGTTGGCGAGGAGCGAGCCCACGCCGCATGCGAGGGCGACCCCGACCCCCAAAATCGTCACCGGGCCTACCGCGATCATCGAGCGCCGTCGAGCAGTCGGGCTGACGCATCGGGCGCGGCGGCCTGCGGGGATGCTGCGGAAATTGGTGCGTCGAGCAGGGGCACCACGTCCGCCAAATCAAATGCCGCGTGGGCAGGAAGCTGCTCGGCCGAGGACGACGACGCGAGCGCACCGGACTTGGGATCCACGCGAATCTCCCAGTCCTCACGGCTGTACAAGGTCATCGCGCGATCGTCGTTGGAGATCTCAAGACACAAGTCGAACGGCGCGGGCGCTTCGCCCCCACATTTCCACGTCTTCACCCCAAGCTCCCCCTTCGCGCCATCTTGGGGGAACCGAACGCCGAGCCTGCCATCCTTGAGCCGCCACTGCATCACCTCGATGCGGTGCCGCCACTGCGAAGAATGCCCGGCGGCGCCCACCCGCCCCTTGGGGTGTTTGAGCAGCGCGAGATGAAAAATTGTGTCGCGTTCGCCGGTGGGCATACGGTTGAGCCACGGGCGATTCACGAGACCGTCGGTCGCCGCCGCGTCTTCGTCCCCCGTCGAGTCCTGGGGACAAAAGGCGGTCCACGTGAGCACCGCACCTGCGGTGACAGCCGCCAGCTTCACGCGCCAGCCGCGTCCACCGAGCACCTCCGTCGAAAATCTAGTTCGTCCTGCGCGTCGTCCCATGGTCCTATTGTGCGAGGCTGAGGGTCCTCGCGCAAGCCACCCACCGGCCAGCCCGCCCCACCCGTCGAGGCGGCGCGCGGCGGGATCCGAGTCCCGCGCACCGCGCCCACAAACCTCGCGAGGACCGCCCAGCCCCAGCCCACGTGACAGCCCCTCCTCTCGCTATCGGTAGGGCTGGCTGGCCTCAGTGTGGAGCGCATCGTCGAGACGGCGAAGCTCCACGATCACCGCGCGCAGGTGCGCCACCTGGGATTTGAGCGCCCGGTGGTTCGCTTTGCGAGCCGCAGAGCCGCCCCGTCGCCACCATCTGGGCTTGCGGTCCGTGGGCGGGGCCTTCGCGACCACAAGCCCGGTCGCGAGGCGCATGCCGTCGCCCGCCGTGGACTCCAACGCGAGCTGCCTCGACAGCAGCCCCCGCAGCTCGTCGAGACGGAAGCCCCGCGCGTGGGCCACCGCGAGCGCCTCCTCGTCGAGCGCGTCCCACCGGGACAGCCACGCCCCGAACTCGTTAAGGTTCGCCTCGTCCATCGGCGACCCGGACTCCTCGCTCACAAACAGCGCGAACGTCTCCTCAAAGATCGACTCCAACGCCGAGATGATCGAAGTGAGCTCGCGCGCGATCGGTCGCAGCGCCGTGGGGAGCTGCTCCACGACCGGATCAGAGGGTGCGACGAGCGCCGCGGGACTCCGCGCCGGTAGGTCCAGCGCGAAAAAACGGCGATAATTCTCGAAGGACGTGCCGATGATGGCAGCGACCATCGACCAGCCCATCGCCACCCCTGTCCCCCAGCTCGATGCAGACATCGTGACCACCGTCGACACGCCGAGCGTCACGGCCAAGCCAGCCGACTGTTTCCCAGCCCGCGTACGGAGGTATCGCTGGACCAGCGCCACGGAGAGCTCTGGCTTCTGGGGCTTGGGCTCGATCGCTGCACGAAGACCCGTTGATTGGGATGTTGGCACTGGCGCGTCCACGACCATGACCATGACCCTACTACCATCACCTCGCGTGAAGTATTCCGGAGGACCAGCGCGCGCCTCAGCCCACAAAATCGGCGTTCATCATCTCCCCGCCGGGTCGCCGGCATCCGACGGCTACACTTCGTTGGGCGCCCGCCCATATTTGTGCTCCCCCCGCTACCGGTAGGGCTGGCCGGTGTCGGTGTGCAGCGCCTCCTCGATGCGGCGCAGCTCCATGATCACCGCGCGCACGTGCTTAATCTGGAGGCGGGTTGCACGACCCAGCAACCGATCAAGAACGCTTGGACGCGCGGACGGCGATAACACAAGACCAGCGGCCTGCGTCATGCTTCCGGGGGTCACGTGCTTCGCAAGCAGGCTCCGCAGGGTGTCCAACGAGGCTCCGCGATCGAGGGCCTCCGCCTTCGCCTGCGCCTCGAGGGAGTCCATCGTCGACATCCACTGCCAGAGGTCCAGCTCCGCAGACTGCATCGCAGACACATCTTCAGAGGGGTCACGGCGAGTGATGTTCATGGTGTACAGCGACTCGAAGCTCGCAATCAGCACACGAAGATCCGCGCCCAGCGGTCGTAGCGCGTGGGGCAGCGTCTCTTCAGCGCCGCCGTCCTGGGATGCCAACGCCGCCTGCGATCGGGGAGGTAGCGCCATCCTGCGCGCGAAGGAAAAATGCCGGTACAACATGGCAACCCCGAGCGCGTGCACCGTCGATTGGAGCGTGCCGATCGCGAGATCGAACGGGTGCGCACCCGCGTCAAAGGACGACCAAAAGAATGAACACATTAATATGATGGACAGGAATCCCTGCCTACTCGTGATAAACTCCACCAGATGGCGCGGCAGCGGCTCTCGTGTCACGTCGCGCCCCACAAGATTGATACTTGACGTGTATGTGCGTGCGAGATCTGTTGAGGGGTCCTCCACCTGTTCGACCATGCCATGGCGCGCGGCACGTATTCCCGAGCGCGCACCGTCACCAGGTCCAATGTATGCTTGCGCGGCGGCCGGGTTCGCTCACTGAACGCCGCGCCTTGGTGTCGCCGCACCGCCGCACCACCCGCAGACCATGCCCGCCCCCAACCTCACCTGCCCCGACGCCGGCCTGCGCGTGACCTTCGTGGGCACCGGCGAGGCCCTCGACCCGGACCTGGCCAACACGAGCCTCCTGGTGCAAGGGGAGCGCACGCTCCTGCTCGACTGCGGCTACGCCGTCCCGCACGCGCTGTGGGCCCTCACCCGCGATCCCGACCTGCTCGACGGGGTCTACCTCTCGCACCTGCACGCCGACCACGCTTTTGGGCTGCCGGCGCTGCTGTTATGGATGCGCTTGTCAGGGCGCACACGGCCCCTGCAAATATTCGGCGCGGGCACCACCGCCGCGGGCGCCCTCAAGATCGCCGAGCGCGGCTACCCGGGGAGCTTCGAGGTCGGCAAATGCTATCCACTTGAGGTGGTCGCGCTCACCGAGGGCACGCCCCACGTCTGGGGCGACGCGCAACTTGAGGTGGCCGCCTCCGATCACGCGCGCATGCCCAACAGCGCCGTCAAGATCACGCGCCATGGGGTGTCCGCC
>JBDQGY010000008.1:0-38428 GCA_040265175.1 Nannocystaceae bacterium | reverse complement strand
GCACCACGACCCCCCGGACCCCAGCCGATGGACGCCAGTGCTCGACACGAAGCTTGGTCGACGCGCCGACCTCAAGCTCGATGATCTGATGCGACATCCCGCAGATGCTAACGCATCTTGCGCCAAAGCCCCCGCGACACCGGACGCCCTAGAAGATTTCTCGGACTCGGCGGACCATCCGATGCCAGACGTTGTCTTCACCGGAGAATATCTCGCGGGGTCGGGGAATCTCGAAGGTCGTCGTCTCGACGCCTGCTTCATCGCCGCGCGCCCCAAACAACACCAAGCCCACGGCGGTCGCGAGCCCCGCGTGACCGATTTTCTCGCAGAATCCGCCACCCTTGAGGTGGAGTCCCCGTCGACGTTGCGCGTCAAATATCGGCTTGCCTACACGCACCTCCATGTCGAAGATGTCTTCGGTGAGCTCGGACATGCCTTGCATCTGCGCGGCACCCCCTGTGAGCACGATGCCGCTGGCAGCAAGCTCAAGATATCCACTCGCGACCAAACTCTCTTGGGCGAGCAGCAAGATCTCTTCCATCCGCGACTCAATGATACGCGCGAGAAAGGCCCGGGGATATTCGTGCGAGGGCCGTGGACCCACTCCGGGTACCTCGATGACCTCTGCCTCTTCTGTCATCGACTCCAGCGCGCAGCCGTGCTGCACCTTGATCTGCTCGGCCTCGGTCACCGAGGTCTTCAACCCATAGGCCGCGTCCTTGGTGGCGAGCTGGCTGCCCATGACGAGCACCGTCGAGAACACGTTGCGCCCCTCGCTGTAGACGGAGATGTCGGTGGTACCACCACCGACATCAATGAGCACGACACCGAGGTCCATCTCGTCCTCGTCGAGCACCGCTTCGGCCGATGCGAGCGGCTCTAAGACCACCTGGATCACATCAAGGCCCGCGCGATTGCAGCACTTGGTGATGTTGTCGACAGCGGTGGCGGACGCGGTCATGATATGCGCCTTCACCTCCATCCGAACGCCGCTGATTCCGACTGGATCGCGCACCTGGCCCTGCCCATCGACGACATACTCGAGGGGGAGCGTGTGAATGATTCGCTGATCGAGGGGGATATTGACGGCCTTCGCCTGGTCGATCACACGGAGAACATCCTCTTCCGCGACCTCCCGATCTCGCATGGAGACTTGGCCGAGGCTCTCAAAGCCCCGAATATGTCCACCCGCGATCCCGACGTAGACGGATTGGACCTCCACGCCTGCCATCTGCTCCGCGACCTCGATGGCCTCTCGGATAGAAT
Source organism: Nannocystaceae bacterium (assembly GCA_040265175.1). GTDB lineage: Bacteria > Myxococcota_A > Polyangia > Nannocystales > Nannocystaceae > JAAZXR01. The sequence continues at coordinate 37,162 of JBDQGY010000008.1, read as the reverse complement.
TTGTCGTCGCCTCAATGTTGACGACGAATCCTTGGCGGAGCCCTTCGGAGCGACTCGTCCCCACGCCGATAACCTCGACGCCGTTGTCGGTGACTTCACCGATAACCGCGGCGACCTTCGTCGATCCGATATCGAGTCCAACGATCAGTGTCTCGGTTTCCGCCATAAGAAGTCTCGCCTAGTGTGCTCTCGGAATTCTCCGCGCTCGCTGCCCTTGCGCCTTAATCCTATCACTACCTTTGGAGATCACCTCATTATTAGAGCTACTTTTTCGGTGCTCGCTCGCGTGCGCCAAGAGTCGGTCGCCGTCCTCGTCGCGGACAAATCTAGCGACCACCTTCGCGCCTCGCTTTTTGTCGATCGAGTGATCGAGGTGCACCACAGCGAGACGCTCCGCGTTCCCGGCGAGGGCCAGCCGAATTCCGTCGTAATGCTCAAGGCGCACCCCGAAATCTCCGCGCCCAAACCGTAGCTGCGTACCAGATTCTGCCGTATAGAGGGTGAGATCTCGGTGCGGTCCCACATTGACCTCGGACAGCTGAGGGCGGGTCTTGGAGGTCCATTGCTCGAGCACACCGAGGGCGAGCTCAATCTTTGCGCGTTGCTCCTGCAGTTCAGAGCCTCCGGCGCTGAGATCAATTCCGGAGATGATAGGCAGCGTGCCCCGCTCCCCCTCTTCAAGCCGCTTAAACGGTTCGCCGGCGGCGTCGACCAAGAAGAACCCTCCGTCCTGGATGACGGCCTTTGGCACGTGCTCCTCCACGTGCACCGTCAGCGTATCGGGGAGCTGACGGCTGATGGACGCCCGAGCCACCCACGGCTCCGCGGCGACCTTGCTCGATAGCTCCGCCAAATCGAGCGAGAGGATGTTGGTGGACGGCTCGATGGACAAAATTTGGCGGATGTCCGAGGCGTCGAGATGGTCCGTGGGTTCGTAGACCAGGGAACTCACGGCAAAGTCGGGCGCGGTCGTGGCGTAGTCGACCCCCGCCGAGACCCCGAGCAACATGCAGTAGGTAACGCCGCCGGTGAGCGCGACACGCCCGCCCCAGCTCAGCAAGCGGCTGAAGTTCATGACGCGGGACCACCGCTCGGTCCACGGCGAGCGAGCGATCTCTTGAGCCGTCGCGCTGCGCGTAGCTCCAGTCACCGCGCGCTTGCGATTTTTCCGCGTGCTCTTGCTTCGAGCCGAACGCGCGCGGACGGGCGTCGTCGTGGTCGGACGCGCGGAACGCCGGACGGAACGACCGCGGCGGGTGCTTACGTTGCGATGGGGACGGCTCGACATGGTAGGGACGGAGGGCGGCCACGCGCTTCGAGGCCTCCAAGACCCCTCGTTGAAGACTCTCTAAAGACCTCAAGAGGAACATCCCTGGGTACCTTGTTTACCGTCAGCGACGAAAAAACATGCGACGATCGCCGTCCCCTGCGCGGAGTTTCAGTGCTCGCATTTCGCCCCGCTGCCAGCGTGTCGCCGCAGCCCACGAGTGCGCCCGTCACCTCGCGCGCTCTTCCTGCGCGGTCCCTCTCTGGTTCGTCGGTGGCGTGGCGGCTCCGCGACTGCCGTCCAAAATCACGCGCGTCCATCGTTCCGCCTCGGCTCGCCAACCATGCCTCATGAGGCCGCGAGGCCCCCCACAACCAAAACCGGCGAGATCTCATGAATTTCGTCCCCAGCCCCATGTTTTCAGTTTTTTCAGTCAATTCAGGCCAAAATTCCGCCGAATTCGGGCTTTTATGGCTTGCAGTTGGCACCCCGGAAGCACCAAGATCGTGCGCAGGCGGCAACCAAACCGCTCTCAGACCCAAATAGCCGTATTCCTGTTGGAACGGCACTATCTCAGAAAAATCGCTCATAGAAGGAGAAGCGAAACAATGGCTAAGAAAAAGAGCAGCAAGAAAAAAAATCGTGAAGTTCTCGTCGTCGGTTCCAAGGTGAAAGACGTCGTTCGTACCGCAGGACTGCGCAGCGACGGCAACCTCATCGCGGCGGTGTCCGACGCCGTCCATGACGCCCTTGAGAAGGCAATCGCACGCGCCAAGGACAACAAGCGCGGCACCGTGCGTCCCCACGACCTCTAAGGAAGTCGTCCAACGAAAAGAGAGCGGCTCGGGTAACCGGCCGCTCTCTTTTTTTTGTGGCGTGGTTATCGTTGGCGCCGCATGTACGCCGGCACGTCGTGATCAGCCGGCGCGGCGGGGACCTCTCCACGGGCCCAGGTACCGCTCGCTGTGTCCGCTTGAGCCGCCTGCGGGTACTGCCCCGTCTGCGACGGGTCCATGGGTGTCACGCTCGGCTGACGTCGACGACCGCTCGTGTTGGCATCGACCGCGCCGTGTCCGGTTTGCGATTGCGATGCGCGCCGAGGTGGAACAGCTCCCCCGGCACGGTAGCCCGGGGTGACCTGACCATGGATCGTCGCTTGGCCCTCGTGGATGCGTCCTCCTCCGAGCATCGGATTGATGACCGGCGCGCTGCGCCGGGCCGAGTGGCGCTGAATCGCTTGCCCGAGTTCCTCTTCTTTCGGCATGTGCAAGTCGAAGCCTGTCGCGATGACCGTGATGCGCAGCATCCCCCCCATGTTCTCGTCGAGCACGGTGCCGAAGATGATGTTGCAGTCCTCGTCCACCGAGTCGTGAATGATCGACGCCGCTTCGTTGATCTCTGCCATCCGAAGGTCGGGGCCCGCCGTGATGTTCATGAGGATCCCGCGGGCCCCCTTGATGGTGACGTCCTCGAGGAGCGGGCTGTTGATGGCCATCTCCGTGGCATGAATGGCGCGGCCCTCCTCGCTCGCCATGCCCATCCCCATCAGCGCTCGTCCTTGGTCGTGCATGATGGTGCGGACATCCGCGAAGTCGACGTTGATCAGGCCGGGGACCGTGATGAGATCTGAGACACCTTGCGTCGCGTGCAAGAGCACCTCGTCGGCGATCCCGAAGGCGTCTGTCATGGAGGTGTTCGGCGACGCCACCTGAAGCAAACGATCGTTCGGGATGGTGATGAGCGTGTCCACCGCCTCTTCAAGTTTGAGGATGCCCTCGTCCGCAAACTTCATGCGGCGACGCCCCTCAAAGCCGAACGGCTTGGTGACCACGCCGACGGTCAACGCGCCGGCTTCCCGCGCGACCTGGGCGATGACGGGTGCGGCGCCGGTGCCGGTGCCCCCCCCCATCCCGGCGGTCACGAAGATCATGTCGGCGCCGCGGATGGCCTCGCTGATCTCGTCGACGCTCTCGAGGGCAGCCTCGCGACCGCGCTCGGGATTGGCGCCCGCGCCGAGGCCCTTGGTGATTTTGCTCCCGAGCTGGATCTTATGGACGGCGCTGTTGTTGGCCAACGCTTGTACGTCGGTGTTGGCAGCGATGAAATCCACGCCGGGAAGTTTGGAAGCGATCATGGTGTTGAGCGCGTTGCCACCGGCACCGCCAACGCCGATAACCTTGATGCGAGCTTGGTCTGCGTAGTGATCTTCGAGTTCAAAATGAGCCATGGGTTCTCCTTTGGGGTCCGTACATTCTGAGTACCGAGCCTCCTGGCTCCGGACAAAAAACTGAACTTATCCACAGCGCTGGGCATACGCGCCCGTAAATCCTCAGTTTTCCTGGCTCCAATCGCGATGAAGGGTTCCATCTAACCGCTCTAAACTTCCCATTTTTTTGCGGCTCAGGGGGTCCGGCCAGTGCGGGTTGATGAACCTCTCAATGGCGGTGAATTCCCCACCGAATCTCTCCAGTTTGCCGAGAAATTGGAAAAAAAAATCCACACGTCCCGAAGAGCCGCAAGATCTTGCCGCGGCCGCCAGCCTCGACAGGCAGTGTCTTACAGCCCCTCTTCGTCCCGGATGCTCGCGCGGGTGCTCGCCTCGCCACGCCTGCCCGCGCCGAGAAAACACCGAGCAGACCGTTCCCACGCTCCCACATTCGCCCCCGAACGCAGCTGTGTGTTGGTCCCTACCCGCAAGGAATCACCCGTCTTTTTGAGGTGACCGACCCGCGATGTCGTCGCGCAGCGCCCCACGCATGGCGGCGAGCACAGCGGCCGTGGCTGGGACGAGCGCTTCGACCCCGAGCCAGCGCTCGAGCGCGCAAAAACCCTGTCCGACGAGCATCTCTTGACCATCGCACGCCGGCACGTTCGCCTCCTGCGCCGCCCGGAAGAGGCTGCGTGGTCCGGCGGGCACGACCAGATCAAAGACCGCGTGGGCGTCGCCAAGGTTGAGGGAGGCGATGGAGACCGGGAAGCTTGCGTCCACCCCGCGAAGGCCCACCGGCGTCGCCTGAACCACGACCGCCCCCGCGCAGTTGGCGTCCCAGGCCTGCCACTCCACCCGCTGCACCCGCACGCGGCGGAGCGGGTGCGGCCAACCGCTGTCCCGAAGCCGCTTGGCGTCCCGCGTGACCCACGTGAGGTCCGTGGCGGCGGGCCGCTGACACATGGCGGCGACCACCGCTCGCGCGGCGCCGCCCCCCCCGAGCAAAACGACCGGCGCGTCGTCTTGAGCCGCGGGCGCGCGCTCGATCAGCGCGTCGAACGCCCGACCGAACCCCTCGACATCCGTGTTGAATCCCCCCCAGCCGTCGGCGGTCCGGACCACCGTGTTCACCGCGCCCACCGGAGCTGCCCCAGGATCGACCCGATCGAGCAGTGGCACGATGCTCGTCTTGTGAGGGACCGTCACGTTGAAGCCGGTGAGCCCGGCTGCCGCCGCCCCCGTCGCAACGAAGGAGTCCAAGTCCGCGGGGGGGACACGGATCGCGCGATAGTTCGCGTGGGGGAGACCGAGCGTTCGAAAGGCCGCCGCGTGCATCAACGGAGACCGAGAGTGAGCGATCGGATCACCGATCACCGCAAAGGACAACGCGCTCACGGGTCCTCGCTTTGCGCCACCGTCGCGTCGATATGTCCGTCTGCCAGGCGCACGGTGAGGGCGTCCCCGGCGGTGACCTGATCCGCGCGTCGAACGAGGACCCCCTCGGGACCCGTCACCAGCGCGTATCCGCGGGCCAGCACCGCGAGGGGCGACATGGCGTCGAGCTTGGCCATGGCGGAGGTCATTCGGAGTCGCCGACGCTGGCACGCCTCGCGGCCGGCGCGGTCCAACCGGGCCTCTAGCGCCCTCAAGCGCTCCTGGTCGCCTCGCAAGCGCCGCGCGGGGTGGGTCGCCGCCAGCCGGCGCTCGCTCCCTTGAAGATGACTCCGCCGCACGTCGAGGGCAGAGGAGAGCGAGGCCCGCGAGCGATCCAGGGCGCGGTCCACCCGCTGGCGCTGAACGGCCAAGAGCGTCCGCCCGGCCCGCTCAAGCCGGTACGAGGCGCGATCCAGCTGCCGTCGCGGCTCCATGGTTCGGCGCTGCATGCAGCGCTCAAGTCGTTCTCTGCGGTGGCGCAGCCGCGACAACACCGTCGTGAGATCGGGGACCACCAGCTCCGCGCCCTGACTCGGCGTGGCCGCGCGAACGTCCGCGACAAGATCGCAGATAGAAAGGTCCACCTCGTGTCCGATGGCCGCAACCACGGGAACGGGGCACGCGGCGACGGCCCGCGCGAGTCCCTCGTCGTTAAACGCCGACAGGTCGTCCGCGGAGCCGCCCCCCCTCCCAAGGATCACCACGTCCACATCGGGGACGAGCGCGACTCGCCGGAGCGCCTCGACAAGCTCCCCAGGAGCCCCGTCGCCTTGGACCCTCGCGTGGCTGAGCACGTACCGCATCGGGCATCGGCTGCGCCCCACCTCTAAAATGTCGTGCAAGGCGGCCCCTCCCGCCGAGGTTACCAGCCCGATCTTTCGGGGCCACGCAGGCAGCGCCCGCTTCCGCTCCTCGAGAAACAGCCCCTCTTCATGGAGTTTTTTCTTCAGTCGCTCGAACTCGAGGGCCCGGGCTCCTGCTCCCGCAGGCTCCGCGTGTTGGGCGTAAAACTGAAACCGACCGCTGCGCGCGTAAATCCCGAGGGCCCCGCGCAGCAGTAGTTCTTGGCCCTCCTCCATCGTGAATCTCAGCCGCTGCACCTGGGAGCGCCACATGGCCACGGACAGCGAGCTTTGCTTGTCCACGAGGTTAAAGTAGGCGTGACCGGTCCCAGCGATCTTGAGCCCCGACACCTCCCCTTGTACCCACACGTTGCCAAACTTCGCCTCAAGGGTCGCGTGAGCCCCGCGAACGAGCTTGGAGACCGTATGCACCTGCCGGCGCGGCCCCTCGTCCGAGGGAGCATCTCCGACGACAGGCCGGCGGCCAAAGGGGATCTTGATCTGCGACATGGCGGGGCTTAAGGGGGCGCTGGAGAGCATCCGAACGGGGGCTCCCCGCCCTGAGCAGTGTGGCACAAGCCCTCCGATGCCACTAGCGGACGTCGGTAAATTTGTGCCCCGTGCGATTCGTGCTGTAGTGCGAGCGATGAAGACGCTCTTCCAATGCCCTCGCGTTCTTACCGCCGCTGCGGGGCGACGCGCGGGGGCGGCCGCGCTCACCTTGCTTCTCGCGGGGCTGCCCCTCGGCTGCGACTTCTTTGACGAGCTGGAATCCGATCCCATCGAGTCGACCTCAACGGACGGGGGCGACGGCGACGGCGACGGCGACGGCGACGGCGACGGCGACGGCGACGGCGATGGCGACGCCGACGTGTGCACCCCCAACGCCACGGAGTGCGTTGACACCGACACCTATCACATCTGCGAATCCGACGGCACAGGCTGGATGCCTGATGTCGACTGCACCTCGACCCAACAGTGCGTGAATGGTGGATGTCTTGAGCTTTGTCAGATCGCCGCGTTCACCCCTTCCTCCATCGGCTGTTCGTTCGTGTCCCACCACATGGACAACTTCAACTCAAGCCTTGTGGATTCCATTATCGCGGGCAACTTCTCCGACACCCTCACGGCCAATCTCACAGTGTACGTGGTCCAACAAGGCTCCAACCTCGAGTCCCCCGTGACGACCGTCTCCGTCGGACCCGGTCAGACCTACGAATTTGTCATGGGTACGCCCGAGATCGAGAGCGTCTCCGAGCTCCGCACCGGCGGCGTCTATCGCGTGGCGAGCGACATCCCGATCGTCGCGTACCAACACTCTCCAGTCGGGTCTAACGCGACCAACGACGCCTCCATGCTCATCCCCGAGAACGCCCAAGGACAAGCCTACGTGGTCGCCTCCTACTCCTCGGACCTCCCGAGCTACCCGCCCTATCTGAACGTGATCGCGCTGGAAGACAACACCAGCGTGTCGTGGACGCCACCGGTCGATACCGCGGGCGGCACCGGAGTCAATCCCGTGACCGCAGGCAACACCGGCAGCGTGATGATGAATCGATTCGATCGGCTTCAGATCGTCCCCACCAGCGGTGGCGACATCTCGGGGACCATTGTGGAGTCCGACAAAAAGGTAGCGTTGTGGGGTGGCTCTGAATGCGAGAACGTCCCGTCAGGGGTCACCTTCTGCGACCATCTCGAAGAGCAAATGCTCCCACTTAACTACTGGGGTCAGTACTACGTGGGGGCTCACGCGCCCATCCGCGGCAACGAGAACTTCCACTGGCGTGTCTACGCTGGCAAAGACCTCACGACCATCTCCACGACGCCAGCGCAGCCCGGCTTCCCTGTCACGCTCAATAAAGGTGAGTTCATCACGCTGGTCACCACGGAAGACGTGATCTTCAGCGGCGACGGCCCGTTCTTGCCCGTCCAGTACCTTGAGGGACAAAATGGTGGCGCCGGAACCGGTGACCCCTCCATGTACCAGGTGGTCCCTGTCGGCCAATTCCTGAGCGCGTATGCCTTCGCCACCGGCGTGTCTACCAACTATGTCTACACCCACTACGTGCAGGTCACGCGGACCCTCAACGGCCCGGAGGTCCTCATCGACGGCACCATCGTCACAGGATACCGCACCATCGGGAACTATCAGGTCGCTGACTGGGTCGTCTCCGAGGGCTCACACTTCGCGACTTCAAGCGCCCCCTTTGGAATCACAAGCATCGGCTATGCCGGCGTCACGAGCTACGCCTACCCTGGTGGGATGAACCTTCTTGAGCTCAACCCGCAATAGGCGGTCCAGCGTTACCTCCGCAGGCGTGGCAGAACAGCCCCCCTCGCGCCTGCGAAGACTACGCTGACAACGCAGGCGCTTGAAAAACCGCGCGTCTGCCCCCACCATGGAGCCATGTCTCGCATTGCGCTCGTATCCGTTGGTTTTGGCTTAATGTGCTTCGCCGGCTGCGGCGAGAAAGTCAGCGGCAGCGCAGACAGCGAAGGGACCGCAGCCAGCGGAGTCGGGAGCATCAGCGGCGACGCCTCCGCCAGTGGCGACGGCGACATCAGCGAGAGCGGCGACGCCGACACCTCCGCGAGCGACGACGGCGACATGGTCTGCACGCCCAACCAGAGCGCGTGCGTCGACGAGGACACCTACCACGTCTGCGAATCTGACGGATCCGCATGGCAGCCCGACGTGGACTGCTCTCCTACCCAGCAATGCTTCAATGGCGGGTGCATCGAGCGATGCGAGGTCGCCAACTTTTCCCCCTCGTCCATCGGCTGCTCCTTTGTCGCCCACCACATGGACAACTTCTACGACAACCTCAACGACTCGATCATCGTAGGCAACTTCTCAGAGACGCTCACCGCCAACGTCACCATCTACTCGATCGCCCAGGGAAGCACTGTGGAGTCGGTCGCGGCGGCCACCACGGTCGCGCCCGGCCAGACCTACGAGTTCGTCACCAGCATGCCTGAGATCGACAGCGTCAGCGCGCTCCAAACCGGCGGCGTCTATCGCGTAGAGAGCGACATCCCCGTCATCGCCTACCAGCACTCTCCGGTGGGCTCCACCGCCACCAACGACGCCTCCATGCTCATCCCAGAGAACGCTCAAGGTCAGGCGTTTGTCGTCGCCTCCTACGCTTCCAACCTGACCACCTACGATCCCTACCTCAACGTGATCGCGCTGGAGGACAACACCGTCGTCAGTTGGCGCCCTCCCAACGGAAGCTCCAGCGGTTCAGGCGTCGCGGCGGTCGCTGCAGGAGGGGTCGGCGTGGTCAATATGAACCGCTTCGACCGACTCCAGATCGTGAACAACGGGAGCGATATCTCCGGCACCATCATCGACTCTGACAAACGAATCGCAGTGTGGGGCGGATCTGAGTGCGAGAATGTCCCCGCAGGTGTCACCTACTGCGACCACATCGAGGAGCAGATGCTGCCGCTCAACTACTGGGGACAATTCTACGTGGGCGCGCACGCACCCATCCGCGGGAATGAGGATTTCCATTGGCGTGTGTTCGCAGGCAAGGACCTCACCACCATCTCCACGACCCCCGCGCAGCCGGGCTTCCCCGTCACCCTCGACAAGGGCGAGTACATCAACCTCGTCACCAAAGACGACGTCATCTTCTCTGGAGACGGCCCCTTTCTGCCTGTCCAGTATCTCGAGGGGGAGAACGGCGGCGGCGGAATCGGCGACCCCTCGATGTACCAGATGGTCCCAGTAGGGCAGTTTTTGAGCGCCTACAGCTTCGCCACCGGCATCTCCTCGAACTACCCCTACACCCACTACGTGCAGGTCACTCGCGCCATCAACGGGCCCGATGTGCTCGTGGACGGCGCCATCGTGTCCAACTACCGCACCGTGGGTAGCTACGAGGTATCCGACTGGCAGGTGTCCGAGGGTTCCCACTTCGCCACCTCCGCGGCGCCCTTCGGCATCACCAGCATCGGCTACGCCGACGTCACGAGCTACGCCTACCCCGGCGGGATGAATCTGCTCGAGCTCAACCCGCAGTGATGTCCGTGTCGAGCGGGGAGGGCTCTGCAGATGAATACCCCCACGCAATCGATGAAGACACCCACGTTCGATGCTCAACGTGACGGACTCATCACGAACGCCAAAATCCGCTACCCTCCCGCATGCACCGCGCATGTTGGCTCCATTGTCTCGCACTCGTATGGATGAGCGGCCTGCTGGTCGAGGGTTGCACCCGCCGCACCACCAGCGACACCGCAGGGAATCAAGACGAGGCGGGCACCTGCGACAACGGCGGTCTCACCACATGTGAGCCGCTCTTCGACCGTTACTATGAATGCGGATTTTTTACCCCGGAAGAGGCGGCACCTGAGCTCGACGAGTGCAACGCTATTCTCGCTGACGCGAACGAATCGAATTGTCCCTGCGCGATGATGATCGCGGAGCTTGTTACCTGTGTGCAGAGCACGTCGTGCGACGAGATCGACACGGCGTGTCTCGACGACAGCAACTACTCCATGCTGGCAGCAGCGTGCAACCTCAATGAGGGAGACACCGACGGAGATGGTGGCGAGGACGCGGGCGCCGGCGACGGGTGCGAAGGCGGTGGAGATGGTGGCGACGGTGGGTTTGAAGCCAAGGCCGCCGTCGACGTTGCGAGTTTGCAGCAAAATGGTCTCGTGATTCAAATCAACGGGGATCTCGCCTCGGGGACGGTTTCGTTGTGTGGGGGTGTCAGCGCCACGCCGGTCGACGAAACTCTAGATCTGTACCTTGAAAACGCCGTCTCGATCGTGGTGGTTTCCGACACCACCGGGCTCTCTGCGAGTTTCTCGACTCCCGGGGTCACCTACGTAGAAGGAACACCCGCCGCGCCTGGGGAGTACACGTGGTCACTCAACGATCCACTCCGCGATGCGTGGACCGTCACCCTCTACAACGAGACGCCGCTCGGCCAAATGCTCAAGGTAGGCGGCAGCTACACCGCCGAAGTCCGCGTGGACAACAACCCCTACATCGAGGACCTTCCATCCACCTCGATCGCCGTCACAGTGGTCAACTAGGCCATCATGACGCCGTCGTGCCGAGGGCGCTGCCCCGATCGGCATGCGCCCCGTCGGGCGCTCACTGACAGCGGCGGAACGGGAGGCCCTCGATGGTCGGCGTGCCCCCATCGACGCAGGTCAGCCCCGCCGGACAGACGCCGTCGTCAGTGCAGTCGCGGCTACATATTCCGTTGGAGCAGTAGCCAAACTCACAGCTGTTGTTGGTGGTGCAGGTGCTGCCCGTCACGGCGCCCCCCTTGGGCAAACAGAGACCGATGCGTTCGCCACCGATCTGGCTGAGGGCGTTGCACGCATAGCTGTAGCTGCACCCGCCCTGGTAGCGGCACGAGTTCACACACGAGCCCGAGGCATTGCCTGTGGTCGTCTGCGAGGCGAAGCAGTCCACGAATGGAGGCGAAGGGACCGTAAAGTTGGTGAAGTCGATCGTGAGCCCGTCGTTGCAGAGGTTGATCACGTTTTGGAACTGATCGCAGTAGTACTCCACCGGATTCGATCCACCGGGCAGCGGTCCGAAGACATCGGACGGGCGCTTGCAGATCCCGCCTTCACAGGTCCAGTCGGCCAACGGCGCCGCGCGTTGTGGACAATCGGCGGCGGTGTTGCACACACTGGTACATCCCTCCACGATCAAATCAAGGTCAGCATCGCAGGCCGAGGGCGCGATGCACTCGGTGGTCGAAACACCACAGTACGACTCCAACTTGACGCATAAGTTCCCGGAGCCTCCTACCGCCATGCAGCCGTACCCCCCTGGGCAATCGGAGCCGCTGGCGCAGGGCACCGTGCAGTACTGCTGACTCGTCAAGCAGCCGTAGTTACAGCTGGTCTCATTGGAACAAAAGCGGCCCACGTCGTCTTCCAGACAGCGCTTGCCGTCGCCGTCGCCAAGATCGATGCAGCGGCCGCCGCTCGGGCACTGCGCGTCGCTCACGCATGCGCTCACGCAACGCTGGTAGCCCTGCTTGGTGGTCGTCTTGCACAGCAGACCCGCGCCGCATTCCACATCGCTCGTGCAGCGGTCTAGCTCGTCGAGATCCCCATCGCCGTCCCCATCACCGGAATCTGTCGTACCCCCATCTGTCGTACCCCCATCTGTCGTACCCCCATCTGTCGTCCCGCCGTCTGTCGTCCCGCCGTCTGTCGTCCCGCTGTCTGTCGTCCCGCCGTCTGTCGTCCCGCCGTCTGTCGTCCCGCCGTCCGTCGTCCCGCCGTCCGTCGTCCCGCCGTCTGTCGTCCCACCGTCCGTCGTCCCAGACGAGGTCGCATCATCGCCGCTCGTCGAGATCGTCGATGGATCGATGCAAATCCCGCTCGCGCACACCAGCCCTTGCAAGCAGGTGGTCCCTCCGAAGCACGGGCAGCCCTCCGTGCCGGTGTAGCAAGAGTCGCCGCTGGCGAAACCCGTCTCATCGTCGTCCGAGCCGTCTTCACATCCAACGAAGAGCCCAATTGCGCCAACGAGCGCGAGGATTTTCCACCGGTGCATCCCGCGGAGTTTAGCACCGTTGAGCGCTGAATCTCTAACCGTAGCGCTCTTCCGTCCATGGGTCGGCGTGATTGTGATAGCCACGAACCTCCCAATATCCCGGGGCGTCCCTGCGCTGGAAACGCACTCCCGTGAGCCATTTTGCGCTCTTCCAAAAGTACAAGTCCGGGACCAGGCCGCGCACGGGTGCGCCGTTGGTCACGGACAGCGAACGATTGTCCAGTCGGTGGGCCACCATCACACCCGGCGCCAGCGCTTCCGCCACGGGGACGTTACAGGTGTACCCATGGGCGGCCTCAAAGATGACGTGTCGAACACCTTTTTTGAGCCCCGCGCGCGCGGCCAAGCGACTCAACGCCACTCCGCGCCACTTCGCGCCCAGCACGGACCAGCCGGTGACGCAGTGGACATCGAGTGAGAGCTCTTCTTGGGGCATCGCGAGAAGCTCGCGGAAGTCAATCTCGAACGGATTCGAAACCTCGCCGTGGACGCGCAAGCGCCACGCTGACCGGCTCGGGTTCCCCTCGGTTCCACCCATGGGTCGAAGTTGACGGAGCACCCGCTGACCCGGAGGGAGGCGTCGGCGCCCGTCGGCTCGGCGCTCCGATGGATCTGGTGCTGCGGCGAAGACGTACTCTCCACCCATGACGCTACAGGTTGCTCCTGCGGCGGCGCCCATCACCAGTCGACGGCGAGACACGATCCGCTGTACCGCGCTCGTCATCGTGTCCACCACGGTATCCTCGTCCTCTAAACGCTCTCCCATCGCTTCGTGAATGTAGAACGCTTTCCTCATTCGTCGAGTTTCGTTCAGGATCTAGATTTCTTTTGAGGGATCGGGCGCCTCCCTCCCATTTCGCGTTGAACGCGCTGCTACCGTCGCCCGCGCACCCCCACCCTCATCTTGACCGGGACACCGAGCCACGCCACATCAAGGCGCCGACGCTGACCACTTGTCCCCGGCCGCACCGGGTGCCAAAATCAAGGACGTTCAGCGCTCACGCCAACGAGCCCCTGCCCTCGCCAAGCCGCGCTGTGTACCGACCGATGGCCGAGAGACCCTCCCATAGCCGCACCAAAATCACGGAGCGCGATGTCATGGAGATGCTACTTCGGGGGGACAACGTACATAAGCTTGACGACCTTGAGATCGTCGAACAAGGCTCGACAGCGCCGGTCACCGCGACGGGGGATGGGACCTCCCCACCACCTTCGCCGTCCGCCTTGCCGCCAGAGGGATCGGGCACGGACAATGAGCCGGCGGTTCACGCCTCCGCCGCAAGTCAGCCCCTAGAGGACCCCGTCCTCCCCGAGATCAATTTACTGGAGGAACACCTCCAAGAGGGGAACCGATGGAGGCGAGAGCCAGAATCACTGCTCGATGGCGTCACAGCCTATGTCGACATGGAACCCAAGCCGCGGGACGCCTCCGAGATCCATGTCATCGACCTCCATGGTTGCACACGCCGAGAGCTTGCGCAGACCTTGGCAGACGGATTGAATGCGGCAGGCGCCGGTGGGCGCCGCTTCGTTCGACTCATCACCGGACGTGGACTTCACAGTCCCGAGAGCTATCCGGTGCTCCGCAGCGCAGTCGAACTCTGGCTCGCCCGGTCGGTCCAATCCGGCGTCATCGCCGCGTGCGCTCGCGAAGATCACATCGCCATCTTCGCGCCCGATTACGGTAGTTTCATGGCCCGCCTCCCGTCGCGACGCGCGAGGGGTCCACACCGCGAAGATCCATGACGCAGTACGCCTACCTCCACGGGCTCTCCTCAAGTCCGGTCGGGACCAAAGCCGTCGCGTTAAGCGATGCGTTCCACGTCGAAGGGATGAAGCTGCACTGCCCCGACCTGAACCGCCCCTCGTTCGACACGCTCACCTTTGACGCGGCCCTCGCCGCCCTCGACGACCTCGCGGCGCAGTTTCCAACCGAGCGGTGGCGGATCGTCGGATCAAGCATGGGCGGCTACCTCGCCGCTCGATGGGCGCAGCTCAACCCCGCCCGCGTGGAGCGTCTGCTGCTGCTGTGCCCGGGCTTCGACCTCGCCTCGCGATGGCCGAGCCTGCTCGGAGCCGCGGCCCTCGACACTTGGGAACGTGAGGGGGCCTTCCCGATCCCGGACGGTACGGGAACCCCCGTCATGGTCCACTGGGGATTTGTCACGAGCGCGCGCAGCCACCCCCCGTTCCCAGAATTTCGATGCCGCGCCCGCATCATCCACGGCCGTCAAGATGACGTCGTCTTGTTCGATAGCTCGGACACCTACGCGAAGGCCCGGCCCCATGTCGATCTCATCGAAGTCGATGACGACCACCGAATGATCGCGTCGCTACCTACGATCAAGAAATCGGCGCTCGAGTGGCTCCCCCGCTCGGACTATCACTGGGATTTTTTTGGTCCCGAGCGCCGTCCAACAGCCACCCACTTTCTCGCGCACCTCCAAGAGTTCCTGGACCGCCATGACAGAGGTCACCTCCCCACCTCCGTCAGCGACCCCAACGACCACACCACCGTCGTCACCTGCGAAGCCCCTCTCGGCGACGAGCCGATGCTCGTGCAGGCGCTCCGCCCCCAACGAAAGACCTAATTGTGGCGAGCGTCCTCTCTGCGATTTTTGCCACGTTCGTCTTATTGGCCGGAGGAGTGGGACTGTTCGTCGCCCGCCGGGCCCTCCGCCGCCGCAGCCGTCTTCGACGCCTCGGCGCTCCTCGAACGAGCAGCGTCTTGCCCGCCGCCGAATCCGAGCACTCCGACGCCCTGTCGATCTCGCACGAATTGGGGCTGCGCACCGCCCAGCTTCGATATGAGCTCGAGGCCACGATGGAGCAGGCGACGGAGTACACCCGGCTTCATGGAGAGCTCGGACAAAGCACCCGAACCCCGCTCTGGCTTCGAGTAGAGGCGGAGGCGCTCGATCACGCCGCGCTGCTCGTGACCCGCGCCCTCTCGGAGTGGGAGGCCTTCGCGCGCGCCTCCCTCGCGGAGGCGAGCGCCCGCAACTCGCTCCTCGGTGGCGAGCTTGAGGGGCTGCTCGAGCAGGCCAGAGCGTGGGTCTTGGACGACCCATGCGAGATCGAGGACATCAACCGACTGAGCGCGCTCATCGACGGCGCGCGCGCCTTGGAACATGATCTAGCGTCTCGCCGCGGAACCCACTACCGTTAGCGCATGGCCTCCCCCACCACCGACGCCCCGCAGCTCGACGAGCTCGCGACCCGGCTCGAGAACTCTACCCCACCTCAAGAGCTTCGCGCGCTCTCGGAGGCGGTGGCAACGTTCGAGACCTCGGTGCAAGATGAGACCACTCGCCACGCGTGCACCAGCATCACACATCGCTTGGTCGATCTTCGCCTCACGGCGCCGGTTGTCACAGCAACCATCCTCGCGCGACTCCGTCGCCTCAACCTCATCAGCGCAGACGCGATGGCGCAATCTTATGACCAAGAGGTCACCGCGTTGGTCGAGGGAATGATCCGACTCGACGAATTGCAGTGGGGCTCGCTCGGTGGCGAGTCCAGTGAGAACCTCCGGCGAATGTTCATGGCCATGGCCGCCGACATCCGGGTCGTCCTCATGATGCTCGCGACGCAAGTGGAAAAAATGCGGAGGCTCCGCTCGCTGCCCGACGAACAGCGCGACAACCTCGCCATGGAGACCATGGACGTGTTCGCCCCCCTCGCCAATCGTCTCGGCGTCTTCCAGCTCAAATGGGAACTCGAAGACCTCGCACTCCGTCAGCTTGAGCCCAAAATCTACGCGGACATCAGCACCCACCTCGCGCAGCGACGTGGAGAGCGCAACGCCTTCGTTCAAGAAGCCATGGACGCCCTCTCTGATGCACTCACTCCCCATGGCATCCGCGCAGAAATCTCTGGTCGCCCCAAACATATCTACAGCATCTACAAGAAGATGCAGCGCAAGCGGCTTCCCTTCGAGCAGATCTACGACGTCTTGGCGGTGCGCGTCCTCGTGGAGGAGATCTCAGAATGCTACGCGGTGCTCGGCGTTGTACACGGGATGTACACGCCCATCGCAGGTGAGTTTGACGACTACGTCGCCCGGCCGAAAGAAAATATGTACCAGTCCCTCCACACGGCCGTCGTGGGGCCCACTGGGCGACCCTTGGAAATCCAAATCCGCACGCGCGACATGCACCAATTCGCCGAATATGGTGTCGCAGCGCACTGGGCCTACAAGGAAGGCCGCAAGACCCATACGGCGGATCGCGAGTTCAACCTGCTGCGCCAACTCATGGACTGGCAAAAGCAGGTTACCGACCCGTCGCAACTCGCGGAGTCCCTGCGCAACGACATCTTCCAAGATCGAGTCTATGTATTTACGCCCGCGGGCGACGTCCTGGACTTTCCGAGCGGCGCGACGACCCTCGACTTCGCCTATCGAGTCCACACCCACGTCGGACACCGATGCAGGGGCGCCCGTATGAACGGCCACATGGTGACCCTAGACACCGAGCTCGTCACCGGCGCCAGGGTCGAGATCCTCACAAAAAAGCATCCCGAGCCGAGTCGCGATTGGCTCAACCCACACCTCGGCTACCTCAAGACCTCTACGGCGCGGCACAAGGTGCGACACTGGTTTCGAGAGCAGGGACGCGACGAGGCGATCGCCCAGGGTCGTGAGCAGGTGGCGCGCGAGCTCGCGAAGGCCGGCGTCGAACGTCCTGACCTTGACGATGTCGCGAGCTCATTCGGCTACGACCACGCCGACGAACTGCACGCCGCGGTTGGTCATGGAGACCTCGGGGCACACACGATCGCGGTGAAAGTCCTTGAGGCTCTCACGCCCCCCGAACCCGCGGATCCTCCGCCCCTGCAAACCTCTGCGGCCAAACCCGTCGCTGGCGGTGCCGGGGGAGTTCGGCTCGATGGTGTGAGCGATATTTTGAGCCAGGCGGCGCGGTGCTGCGGGCCGGTGCCGGGAGACGACGTGATCGGCTTCATCAGCCGAGGGCGAGGCATCGTCATTCACCGCCGCAACTGCAGCAATATGGTGAACTGTCACGAGCCCGAACGGGTCGTCGAAATCGACTGGGGGGGCGATCGAAAGCATCGGTATCCGGTGTCCTTGGAGGTCGAGACCATCGACCGCCCAGGGGCCTTTCGTGATGTCGCCAACGTCATCTCCAACCTGGGAGTGAATATGCGATCGGCGCGCTCACAATCCGACCAGAACGGACAAGTCGCCACGATCAACGTGACCATCGACGCAACCACGGCCGAGGACGTCGTGCGTCTGCTGGGCCGACTCGAGCGGCTCCCGGTGGTGCTCGGGGTGCGGCGACTCCGGGACCGCTAGCCCGTGAGTTCGACGCCCGTCGCCGTCAAGACCCACTCCGTTCGAGGCTTGGCCTCGACGTCCGTGGGGTTGGCGCCCGCGTCTTTGGCGAGGTGCTTAACCTGCGCAGCCGTGAACGTGCGAGACGTGAGCACCCCCTCCACTTTCGCTGTCTTGCCCTTGCCATCAAAGGGCACAGCAAACGCGTGGTTTTTCATGATCACGCGCGCCTCGACCTCCGCGTTCTCGCGATCGCGGAGGACCATCCAACAGCCCTTCGCTTGGCACACCGAGGTCACCTCGCCGGTGACCAGCATGGCGTCCTCGGAGGGCGTCTTCGTCATCTGCACGACCGCAGCGCCGAGCGGCACCTGGGTGCTCGCCACGAAGGGCGAGCCGAAGTGACCTGTGCCCGTCGCAGGAGCAGCGGCCCCATCTCCACCACACCCCTCGTGCGCCACCTTGCCGTGGATACATCCCTCGTCTGCGTGGGCGGTAGCCGCCTCCGCAGGCGCCGCCGGTTCGGCCGCAGGCTTGGTCGCCTCCGCGGCGTTCGTCGCCACCTCTTTGGCGCGCTGTTCCGATGCGGCCGAGGGGGATCCCGTCACGCCTTGGCAGCCGGATAGGGACAGGGACAAAAGGACCAACGATGCGCGCCAGTGAACGGTCATAAAGGAAAGCATGCGCCCATCTTTGCGACGTGTCAAAACCCCGTGAGGGGACCTTGTGTCCCGTTTATCCGTGAATTGTCGCCGCGAATGGATCGCCGATCGGCGCTCTCTGAGGTACGCTCGCAGCGTGGACGAGGCGTACGTCAGCGACATCAACCGGGGGGTTTCACCGGCCGCGGACAGTGAGTTTCAGCCGCTCGAACTCGGCGCCTTGAAAGTGTGGCCGCCGGTGGTCCTCGCCCCCATGGCGGGGGTCACCAACTACCCTTTTCGATCGTTGTGCCGCTCGTTCGGCGCGGGCCTCTACGTCAGTGAGATGGTGACCGCCGGCCCGCTCGTTCGAGGAGACGCGCGCTCCGACGCGCTCGCACGGTTTGGCGATGACGAGAGACCGCGGAGCCTGCAGCTGTACGGTATCGATCCCACCATCGTCGGGGAAGCCGTACGTCGCCTCGTAGGCGAGGAGCGCGTGGACCACCTCGACATGAACTTTGGGTGCCCAGTCCCCAAAGTCACCCGCAAAGGAGGTGGCGCGGCCTTGCCACTCAAATGGAAGCTGCTCCGAGACATCGTGCGTGCCGCGGTGGCCGCGGCCCGCGATGTCCCCGTCACGATTAAGGTTCGCATGGGCATCGACGACGCGCACCTGTCCTACTTACGCTCAGGGGAGATCGCCAGGGATGAAGGGTGCGCGGCCATCGGTCTCCACGCCCGTACGGCGGAACAATTTTACGCGGGCGCGGCACAGTGGGAGGCGATCGCCACACTCAAGGACCATGTCAACTCCCTCCCGGTGCTTGGCAACGGCGACATTTGGGAGGCTCAAGATGCGCTCCGGATGATGCGTCAGACCGGATGCGATGGGATCATCGTCGGTCGCGGCTGCCTCGGGCGCCCATGGCTGTTTAAAGACCTCGCGCATATCTTCGAAGGCCGCGTCCCACACAACCCCCCCTGCTTTGGCGAGGTCGCCGAGATCATGCTCCGCCACCTGGAGACGGCGCTCGCATGGTTCGCCACCCCCGATGACCCCGCGTCCGAACGAGCGACGGTCCACGCCTTTCGAAAGCACGCGGCGTGGTACACGAAGGGCTTTCGCGACGGCGCCTCGTTCCGGGCCTCCCTCATGCGGGTCGACACCTGGTCCGAGCTTCAAGCGGTGGTAAACGAACGAGATCCAACCGAGCCCTTCCCCCCCGACGCGATGCGAGCGGTGCGCGGGAAGTCAGGCCGGCGACAGCGCGTGGCGCTGCCCGCGAGATACCTCGAACAGCTTGAGGACGCCGCCCCACCCTCCCCGGAGGCCGAGATCGCCTTCTCCGGCGGGTGACCGAGTTCGCTCACACCGTGAGTCCACCTTCGCGGCCTTGCGAGATCACCACACCCCATGCACAGTCTTGACTCGTGAGTGACGATCGACCAGCGACCCGTTCGAAGCGATTTTTTAAGCTCGCAGGGATGACCGCCTCTGTCGCCGGCAACTTCGCCTCCAGCAAAATCAAAGGCATCTTCCAAGATGAAGAGGGCGCCAATCAAAGCCGCGAGCAGAACATGCGCGAGGCGGGTGACCGAATCGCGAAGACCCTCGGGGAGTTGAAGGGCGCGGTGATGAAGGTAGGACAGATGGCCTCTGTCGCCTCCGATATCCTCCCGAAAGAGCTCACCCAAGCGCTCTCCACCCTCCAAAAAGACGCCCCTCCCATGGCCTACGAGGTCATCGAGTCACAGCTCGTCAAAGAGCTCGGTGGCCTCCCCGAAGAGAAGTTTCAGACCTTCGATCGAGCGCCGTTCGCCTCCGCGTCCATCGGGCAGGTTCACAAAGCGACCACCCACGACGGACGAGAGGTCATTGTAAAGGTGCAGTATCCTGGCGTTGACAAGGCCGTAGACTCCGACCTTCGCCAGCTGAAGTTGGCACTGCGCGCGAGCGGCATTATCAACGTCAGCAAGAAAGCGCTCGACGACACCTTCCAAGAGACGCGCGAGCGGCTACACGAAGAACTAAATTACGAGCATGAAGCGGCCAACACCCGACTCATGGCGGAGCTCCACAGCACCGATCAATTCTTGGTGGTGCCCAAAGTCGTTGATGAACTGTCTTCTCGTCGGGTCCTCACCATCATGTACGAGGCGGGTGACACCTTCGAGCACGCCGGCTCCCACTACGACCAAGAGACCCGGGACCTCCTCGGAGCGCGGCTGCTGTCTCTCATGGCCATTCAGATCTTTCGCAACGGAGCCATCCACGGCGATCCGAACCCGGGTAACTTCGCCGTACGCGAGGACGGCACCATCGTCATGTACGACTACGGATGCATCAAGCGGCTCCCCCGCGACCTCGTCTTCGCCTACCGCGACTTGATCGTCTCCTCGATCGCGGAGGACTACGCGGGAACGGAGGGCGCCCTGCGTCGTCTCGGCCTGAGAAACCTGGACGGTCCGCCGGTAGAGTTCGAGTTCTATAAGCGCTTCCGGGACATCTTCGTCATCCCCCACCAAAACCGAACGCCCTACGACTACGGAGAGTCGCGGATGGGAGAGCAAGTGATGAAGCTTGTCCCAAGCGTCATGAAGAGAATCGCGTCGTTTCAGCCTGCCAAGGACCTCATCTTTGTCGATCGCATGGTGGGCGGTCACTATGGAAATATGAGAACCCTCCGCTGCCGTGTGCCGGTCCTCGACACCCTCGAGCCCTATTGGAACAACGTCGACGGCGCGCCCCTCGCGGGGCTCGCGGAAGCATCCGACTAGCCCGCGGCGCCAATCCAGTGTGGAAGCCGGCGCCTGCGCTCTGCGGACACGGCGCCACGAAGAAGCCGGGTCGACGTCAAAAGCGCCGACGCCGATGCTAGGCTCTCGCAGTGCTCGCCCGTCTTTTCGTGCTCTTCACCGCCGTCCCGCTCCTTGAGTTGTGGCTGCTGATGCATGTCAGCGCGGTCGTGGGCCTCCCAACCACGATCGCGATGGTCTTGAGCACAGGCATGCTCGGCGCCGCGCTCGCTCGACGGGAGGGGACGCGCGCGCTCTCCTCATGGCAAGAAAGCTTGGCCCGAGGAGAGGCTCCGAAAGAAGGAATTGCCTCCGGTCTATTGATCCTGGTGGGGGGGATTTTTCTCGTGACGCCCGGGGTGTTGACCGATGCAGCCGGTCTCGCGTTGCTGCTCCCCCCCATACGACGCGCCTTCGCCAACGTGCTCGTGAAGCGGGTCGGACCGGCCGTACAGATCCAACAATTCCCAGCGAGCCCGTTCGGCGGGCCCTCCGGGACGCCGGGACCTGGAGAGGAATTCATCGACGTGGACGGCCACTTTCACCGAGCAGAAAATCCCACGCACGATCCGCGGGACGCCCCCTCCACTCCTGCGAGCATCCGGGGTGAGCGATGAAGCATCTCGTCCTCCTTTGCCATCCAAACGAGAGCGGTTACTGCGCCTCTTTGGCGCGCACCTACGTGACCACGCTGCGCGACCGTGGGCAGTCGGTGACGTTCCACGACTTGTATCGAGCACCCATCGCGGGGGTGCTCTCAGCCCAGGAATATCAAGCGACACGGCGAGGGGCCTACGAAGATGATCTCGCTCGCGTCCATGGCGACGTGCGCGCCGCCGAGGCGATCACTTTCTTTTTCCCGCTCTGGTGGATGGGGTTCCCCGCGCTGCTGAAAGGCTGGATTGACCGGGCCTTGAGCTACGGGTTTGCCTACGAGATGGATGGCGAGACACCGCTCCCCTTGCTGTCTGGCCGGCGTGCCGCCACCGTCGCGACCATGGGGACAACGCGCGAGGATTACAAAAAGGATGGTTCCATCGCCGCCATGGAGCACCTATGGCGCGAGCACGTATTTGGATTTTGTGGCATCCGTCTCGACGCCTGCCTCTGGCTCGGCAACGCCTCGTTGGCCAGCGACGAGGAGCGAGCCGACCATCGCGCTGAAGTCGAAGTCCTCGCCTCCCAGTGGCCGCGCCAGCCTGGCGATGGGCAGTGACTAGGCCGCCACGCTCGCGTTGATCCCAGACGACACATCTTCGCTCACGGAGCGATAGTCAAGCAGTGCCGTCGAGAGACTGCATGCTAGATGTACGCCGAGCTGGTCGAAGTCGCTGTCCTCAAGGAACGATTCGACGGTCCCGATAACGCCGAGCAGGGTCAGGCGGTAGCGGTTCAACGCTTCGCTTGTCTTCCGATCACGGTCGTGGAGGTAGATCTGCGCGAGCACGACAAAGTTCAAAAAATTGTGCAGGCGATCGACGACGACGACGAAGTCTTGCAGACCTTCTTCCACCTCTCTACGATGAAGCAAGCGGCCCACCTGGACGCAGCCCTGGGCGAGACCGTTGACCGTGTCGACGGCGAGAGGGAGCGATTCCCTCACATATTGTTCGTGTCTCGGGTGCACGAACTGGGCATCGGCCTGTTGTGAACCATCTTGAGTAAAGAGTCTCAACGCCCTCAAATTAAGGGCGCCCCGAAACACTCGGGCCGGCATCGACGCTAAACGGCGGTTTTGGGGTTCCGCTGCCCTGAGCGACGAATAGCGCCGCTTCTCGCCTCACGGGTCTCGCGCGAACCGCGTCCCTTTTTAGGTCCGCTCACGGATCTCGTCCGCTCGCGCGCGCTCCCATGACAACCCCTCTCAATTCGTTACGCGACAAGATCTACCGGCGGTCGTCTCGAGACAGAGGGCGCGATCGCGGAGTATCTGGCAGGCTGAACCTAAACGTCCAACGCCGCTCGAATACGCGCTGTCACCTCGTCGGGAGTTCCGACGCCATCCACGCGACATAAGATCCCCTGGCTCTCATAGAACGGGATGATCGGCGCGGTCTCGGAGTGATATTTCGTCAGCCGAGCGACGCAAGCCTCCTCGGTGTCATCTTTGCGCTGCACCAACCTCGCCGCCACATCCGCAGCAGGCGGATCGAAATCGAGATGATAAATCCTGCCGGTCTCTGGATCCGATCGTCGCCCAACGATCCGCGCCACAATTCGTTCATCGGGAACTTCGATCAACACCACGGCGTCGAGGGTCAAGCCCGCGTCGCCAAGCGCGACGCTGAGAGCCTCGGCCTGAGGTCGAGTTCTCGGGAAGCCGTCGAGCATCATCCCGCCCGCGCAATCCTCCATTCGGATACGCTCGACGACCATGCCGATGACGACTTCGTCAGGGACAAGGTCGCCCCGCTTCATATATGCATCCGCCTGCGTACCAAGCTCGGTCCCTTGTTTGACCGCCGCTCGGAGCATGTCCCCCGTGGAGATATGAGGGATCTTTAAGAGCGTGATCAGACGGGCGGCCTGGGTGCCTTTGCCGGCCCCTGGGGGCCCCACGAGAATCATGCGCATAGTCGCAAGAGGGTCGCACTCTCTCTCGAGCCTCGCAATACCAACGGTGCACGAGGCTGCAGATCTGTCTCAACCTCTCTGGATTGGGTTGCTTCTACCCGACTGCGCTCTCTCCGCCCAACCCCATCAATCCTGTCAATCCCATCGGCGAAAAGCTGACTTGATGGCGCTTGATGTTGCGGTCGTCGCAGCGCGCAGGAATCGCACTTTCCACCCCCCGCCTCGGCGCGTCGCACCGACCAGCCGGGTCCTCAAACGAAGCCAAGCCATACCCAATGGCTGATGGCTCCCAAAATCACGACCCGAGGCAGCCTCACGTGTGGGACCGTCTCACCACCGCTCGCGGAACCGCAGCCTTCCTGTCTGCTTCGAGTCGGCCCGCTCTCGATTACGCGCAAAGGGGTAGAGTCTGCCGAACCCAAGAGATATCCTTCCGCAATGTATCGCGCTGGATTAAACCTTGGCCTCACCGCCCTTCTTGGAACCCTCGCAGGTTGCGCAGGTGACGGCTCGGACGTGGATACTGGGCTCTTAACAATGACCGGAATCAGCTCTGGCGACTTCACCGAGTCCACGGCCTCCGGCACGGTCGACGGCGATGGGAGCGATTCTGCCGAGGGAGGTACCATGTCTGGCTCCGCCGGCGACGGCGACGGCGACGGCGACGGCGACGGCGACGGCGACGGTGACGGTGATGGCGACGGTGATGGCGACGGTGATGGCGATGGCGATGGCGATGGCGATGGCGATGGCGACGGAGACGGCGACGGCGACGGCGACGGCGACGGCGACGGCGACGGCGACGGAGACGGAGACGGCGACGGCGACGGCGACGGCGACGGCGACGGTTGCGTCACCGACGCCGATTGTGCGACGAGCCCGGGCGGACCGATCTGCTCGGGCAATGTGTGCGTCCCCTGTACGCCGAGCCTCGACATCTGCCCCCCGTTCGAATACTGCACAAGCAACAACGAATGCGTCGCGGGCTGCCAGATCGACGTGGACTGCGTGGGCTCGCCGGACGGTCCACTGTGCGTAGGAAACAGCTGCGTCCCCTGTACTCCTGCCAACGACCTCTGCCCTCAAGGTGAATACTGCGACGCAACGAACGAGTGCGTCACAGGTTGCGTCGATGATGGCGACTGCGTCGGCGTACCGGACGGACCGATCTGCGACGGGATGGTCTGTGTCCCCTGTACTCCCGGCAACGACCTCTGCCTGCCAGGCAACTACTGCACCTCCAACAACGAGTGTGTCGCGGGGTGTCTCGACAACGATGACTGCCTCGGCGTCCCGTCTGGACCGATCTGCGACGCCATGAGCTGTGTCCCCTGCACCCCGACCGACGACGTCTGCTCGCAGGGCGAGTACTGCACCACCAACAACGAATGCGAACCGGGATGCACCGACGACTCCGACTGCGCCGTGAGCCCTGATGGTCCGCTCTGCGACACGCCGAGCAACAGCTGCGTCCCCTGCACGCCCGCGAACGACATCTGCCCGGCAGGTCAATACTGCGACAGCACCAACGAATGCGTCACAGGCTGCATCGACGCGGCCGACTGCGTCGGAGTGCCGGCGGGGCCGCTGTGTGAGGGCATGCTCTGCGTACCCTGCACCCCCACCAACGACCTGTGTCCCCAAGGTGAATACTGCACCACCAACAATCAATGCGACCCCGGGTGTACGGACGACTCGGACTGCGGCGGAAGCACCGTCTGCAACACCGCGACCAACACGTGCGTCGGGTGCAACTCGGACAGTGAGTGCGCTCCCGGCACCGTGTGCGACACGAACATCGGCACCTGCATCCCCGGCTGTAACACCAACCAGCCCTGCGCTGGCACGGACTCCTGCTGCAACGACACCTGCATCGACACAGATACGGACGTCGCGAACTGCGGCGGCTGCGGCCTCGCCTGCGACATCACCAACGCCGACGCGACCTGCAATGGTGGGAACTGCGAGCTCGGAGCATGTCAGGGCAACTTTAACGACTGTAACAATGACCCCACCGACGGGTGCGAGACCTCCCAGGCGTGCCTGTGCATCCCCGGAACCACCGCCTCTTGCTATGGCGGCCCTCCAGGGACCTTGGGGATCGGTCAGTGTGAAGCTGGCGTCAAGACCTGCAATCCCAACGGGCTCGGATACTCGGGCTGCGTGGGCCAGACGCTCCCGAGTCTTGAGGTCTGCGGAGACAACATCGACAACGACTGCAACACCCTGACCGACGCCTCCGGCGATCCCGACGGAGATGGATACGAGCTTTGTGACGGCAACGCAATCAGCGACTGCTGCGAGGACATCTTCTGCTCGTCCAACCCAGAGTTGATCAACCCCGGAGCGTTCGACGTAGATGGAGACGGCGTCGACAATGACTGTGATGGAACCGTTGACGAACCCGAGACGAACTGCGAGCCGTCGTTGGCGGGCACCGGCGGAAGCCAGACAAATATCGTCAACTACTTGAAAGCGATTGAACTGTGTCAGGAGACGACCTCCACCTCGCTGGGTGCCCAAAAAACCTGGGGAGTCATCACAGACGCCGGCGGCGACATCTTCGCGCCTCGCCTTCGCAAAGCAGATGGGTCTACGGGCAATAATGATGAGCAGGCCTCTGTACGCCCCAACTTCGGGACCGCAGGGGCAATGCAGCCGCGGGCAGGTGGATGGATGTCCGTGCTGTCCACAGGCTTCTCGGCAGCCCAGGGACAAACGAACCCCGCCTACGAAGGGTGGCAACCTCCCACCATGCTCGCCGATTCTGACAGCGGTGTTCCTGCCGATTGGTCCAACGCGGTCGGCGGAACCGCTCCCGCGGCGCCTGGATGCCCCGTCACGAGCGACATCGACACGGTCTTCCACCCGATCGCCCTGGAGTTCCTTGTGCGCGCACCGACCAACGCGAACTCGTTCACGGTGGACATGAACTTGCTGTCTGCCGAGTACCCAGAGTGGGTCTGTGACACCTTCAATGACTTCGTTGTCGTACTCATCGATGAGCCCGACAGCACCTCCGTAAACTCAGTCATCGCGAATCCTGCCGACGAGAACCTCGCGTTCTTCACCAACCCCAACGACAACCAGGACTACCCGGTTGGCGTCAACCTTGCGAGCGCGAGTCTGTTTCGGCATTGCAGTGATCAGACTATGAGGGAGTGCTCACAAAACTTTTCCGGTGGGACCACAGAGACAAATCCAGTGACCTGCCTGGACAACCAGCTCACCGGTTCGGGGTACGACATTGTCGAAGACTCAAACTATGTGACCTTCCCGTCGAATCAAACGATCACCTGCTACACCGGCGAAGTTGGCGGAGGCACCGGCTGGCTGTCTCTCGCGGGGAACGTCTCTCCAGGCGAGATCTTCCGGATCCGAGTGGCGCTTTGGGACAGCGGCGATGATATCTTCGATTCCACTGTCCTCCTCGACAACTGGGCGTGGGACACCCAGGCAGCGACCCCCGGCGTGACCCCAGGCTGATCGAACCTCGAACCCGTCGCGCACGGCCTCAAAGACCCCGCGGGCTCCTCACCTCCGCGACGAACTTGGGGGAGATGTGGTTGGGGTAGTCGACTACTTGAACTGCGCGGCAGAGATTGCGAGGCTCCCCCCTATGCCGACTCGAGCGCCGTTATCTCTGGGCTTAGCCTCCCTCGCATCTCTCGCGTTGCTCCTTGGACCTGCCGAGGCCAGCGCCGACGAGGGTCAGTGGACCCCCGACCAAATTTCCCAGCTCGACTTCGAGATGATGAAGGCTCGTGGATTGGATTTGAGCGCGGAGCAACTGTGGGATCCCGACGGCGACGAGCGCAGCGGCGGTCTCATGCGCGCCGCGGTCAATCTCTCAGGATGCAGCGCCTCCTTCGTCAGCCCGGACGGGCTCATCGCGACCAACCACCACTGCGCGTACTCAGCCATCCAGGCCAACAGCACGGTGGAGCACGACTATCTGAGCGACGGCTACCTCGCGGCGAGTCGCGCCGACGAGCTTCGCGCTACGGGAAAAACCATTCGCGTCCTGCGATCGGTGCGAGACGTGACCGAGACCATCGACGCCGCGCGGGCCTCGGTGGCGACCGGGGACTACGAGAGCCCCGACGCCATGTACGTCGCCATCACCAACGCGGTCGACGCGGCGTCCCGCGAGCTCGTGCGCGCGTGTGAAGAGAAATCAGTGGGGCTCCGCTGCAACGTCGCGAGCTTCTACAACGGGTCGTTCTTTCGCATCAACGAGTACGTCGAGCTCAAGGACGTTCGCCTCGTCTACGCGCCCCCCGCCTCCATCGGCGAGTACGGGGGGGAGATCGACAACTGGATGTGGCCCCGACACACCGGAGACTTCTCCTTACTACGGGCCTACGTCGGCCCCGACGGGGATCCTGCGGAGTTCAGCGAGGCCAACGTCCCCTATCAACCTGGCGTCCATCTGCAGGTCTCGCCGGACGGGGTGACCCCGGGGGATTTCGTCGCCATCCTCGGCTACCCGGGTCGCACACAGCGCTATCAACCCGCCGCAGAGGTGGCGCGCGGCGTCGATCAGGTCCTCCCGTTCATCGTCGACTTTTACGGGGAGTGGATCGCGATCTTGGACCGGGTTGGCTCTCAGGACGCCGCGGTGCAAATCAAGGTCGCGTCGCTGAAGAAAGGCCTCGCGAACCGTCACAAAAACGCCCGAGGGATGCTCGCGGGGATCGCCCAGATGGAGTTGACCACCGCCCGCGCGGCCGAGGATCAGGCGCTGCGCGCGTGGGTCCAGGAGGGCGGAGCGGAGCGCGTGCGGATCTACGGGGACGTCCTCGACAAGCTCACCGCCCTGAGCGACCGCGCGCGCGCCACCCACGAGCGTGACGTCCTGGTCTCGTCGCTGCGCCGAGGCCCGTCGCTCTTGGCCATCGCGATCGATCTGGTGCGCAAGGCCACCCTCGCGTCGGTCGACGACGCGAAGCGCCCCTCCGCCTTCACCTCGCGCAGCGCCAATGCCCTGTGGGCCAGGCAGGAGCGACGACTCCGCGATCTCTCGCTCGAGGTCGACGCGGAGGTGTTCACGATGTTCGTCCGACGCATGCAGAGTCTCCCCGAGACGCAGCGTCCGGAGGGCCTCGCCGCACTGCCCACGGGGGCGGATCGAGCCGGCAGCCTCGCCGCCGCTCAAGCCCTGTTCTCCGAGACTACTCTTGGAGAAGCCTCGACCCTGCAAGCCCTCTGGGCAGATTCCGACCTCGCGGCACTCCGCGCGCTCAACGATCCGATCGTCGACCTGGCGCTCTCTTTGGTACCGATCATCGAGCGCGTCGAGGCCGAAGGCAAGGCGAAACTCGGGGAGGCGAACACCCTCTACCCCCCATATTTCGACATGCTCCGCGCGACCCGTGAGGGCCCCGTCTACCCCGACGCCAACAGCACCCTGCGGTTCAGTCACGCGGCGGTTATGGGCTATCAAAAGTGGGATGGCGCCCCCCAAAGTCCTCAGACCACGTTGCCAGGCGCGGTCAAGAAACACACGGGCAAAGACCCCTTCAACCTCCCGAGGAACGTCCGCCGAAAGGCACGTGCGGCGCGTTCCACCTACTGGTCCGACCCGCAACTCGGCGAGCTTCCGGTCTGTTTTTTGTCCAATGGGGACACCACAGGAGGAAACTCTGGGTCCCCCGTCATCGACGGTCAGGGGCGGCTCGTCGGGCTAAATTTTGATCGGGTGTGGGAGAATATCGCCGGCGACTATGGCTTCAACCAGGGCCATTCGCGTAATATCAGCGTCGACATTCGTTATCTGCTGTGGATGCTCGACGAGGTCGAGGGTGGCCAGGCGCTGCTCTCAGAGATGGGCGTCGCGGAGTTCGCGGAAGCGCCGGCGCGCCCCCGCGCTGCTTCTGGGAGTGAGGGACCGCCCAACACGCACGCCCCCGCGGGCTGCGCGTGCGACGTCGCCGATGAGCGCGCACCGTGGGCACCCCTCGGATTGCTAAGCGCGCTGCTGCTCGTGTTGCCGCGTCGGCGGCGGGCGCTCCGATGATTTCGCCCACGTCGCTTCCCCGACGTCCGATCGAGCGCCGCCACCGCACTACACCTTCATCGTTCGACAAATCCATGTAGGCCGATGAACGTTGACGAGGCTCTGCTACCCTCGTTTTTACGACGATGTCTGTCTCGACCACCTTTTTGCGACGCGCCCGTCTCGAAGCAGAGCGATACGGAGCCGATCCCTGGGTGTTCGTTCGAGAGTTCACGCAAAATGCCCGCGACGCGGGCGCCACCTGTGTCGATATTCGGGTCACACCCACTGCCCAAGGCACCTCCTTGATTTTCGTTGACGACGGCCAGGGCATGAGCTGGGACCATGCGCAGCGTTTCTTATTCTCCCTCTACTCCTCGAGCAAGTCCGAAGATCTACGGACGGTCGGGAAGTTCGGCGTCGGTTTTTGGTCGCACCTGCGCATTGACCCGATCGCGATCGACGTGCGCTCGCGACTGCGTGGGAAGTCCGGATGGAGCTTGCGTATCGACGCGGCCCGTACCACCGCTCGACGTGGTGACTACGAAGGACCTGTCGGCACCCAGATCGAGCTCCACCTCTCACTCGCCTCCGCGGTCGTGCGCGAGGCCGTTGAGGACGCCGCGAGGCAGAGCGTCCGCTTCATCCGCACGCTGCGAGGAGACGAGCCGCTGAGGGTAAGCATCCAAGGCGACCCAATTAACGCGTCCTTCTCACTTCCATCCCCGAGCCGCCAATTCGTCGACAGCGGTGTCCGCGGCGTGGTGGCCCTCGGCCGTTCGCCGCGCGTGGAGCTCTTCTCACGCGGCATTCGGGTGCGGGCCGCGGGGTGCCTCCATGATCTACTTCGAGATCATCCCAAGCTGAGCTACAGCCGCCTGCGGTTCTCGTCGCTCCCGGGATCCCTTGCTCCCCAGGTACTGCTCGAGGTTGATGACCTCGATCTCGATCTCTCGCGTTCGGACGTGAAGAACGCCGCGACGGTCACGCGCGCCGTCCAGTTGGCTCGGCGACATCTTGAACGCCTCGTCATCGAGCAGCTCGACGCGCTCGCGCCCCCTGGCCTCCTGGATCGGCTGCGCGCACGGGTTGGTGGCCTTTTCACGATGGGCATCTTGAGCCGGCGTCGCGTGGTGTCCGGCGTCTTCACGCTCACAGTCTGCGTCGCCGGGGTCTCAATCTTCTCGGGGCGCACCACTGCGCCCGCTCCGTCTCGGGTGTCTCCGAGCGGCGTCTCCGCGAACGCACCTCGAGCCACATCTCCCGTGAGCTCTGCGCCCTCGCCCTACAAGGACCTCCGCGAGAGCTACCGCGGTCCCTCCTCTCACCCCGCGGGCCTCGCCGCTTCATTTCGGCCCATTGACCTGAGGCACACCCCAAACGATCGCTCCCTCTACTTGGCAATGATGCGGATCGCAGACGACCCACTCGGCGCCCCGAACTTCACCACGCCGACCCAATCACCTGCCGCCGTTACCTGCGAACGGGGCTGCATCACCATCGCGCTGCGGGTCCACGCAGCGTCTGGGTTTCTCCCGCTCCCCATCCCTACTGGCATGGGCGTTGTCCCCGGCTCGATCCGCGTCCAAGAGGCGCGGCTCGACGCTCCCGTGCTCGCAGACGCCGCCGGCATGCCCATGGTGATGTTCGCGCGAGAGACCCAAGGGATCATGACCTACAGCGTGGGAGCTCTACTTCCTCAGGCGGACCAGGAAATTCCACACAGCGCGCAGTCCATGGCGAGCGACGCGCTCCCTCCCGGTCTCCTCGCAGTTGTTGAACGAGCCCGGGCACGTCCCCATAACGCGCGGGTTCGCATGCTACTCGACGAGGTTCGCGCGCGGGTGCGCTACGATCTCAGCCCAGAGGTTGACGACCAGCATCGCGCGCTCGAGCAGAGCGGCGTCGATCCCCTCACCCGGCTCCTCCGGGTCGGCGCAGGTGACTGCGATCTTCAAAACGGACTCCTCACCATGCTCTCGCACGCGGCCGGCGTCCCAGCGCGAATGGCGGTGGGCTACCTCACCCAAAATGGCCAGCCCCGGCCCTTCCTCCACGCGTGGGTCGAGTGGCGTGATGAAGCGGGAACCTGGCGTGTCGCCGATGCATCTGATTCCCAGACGATGGCCGCCACCCCCATCACAGACCCCGCACTTGAATCCGCGACTGCCTACGCGAGGGCCGAGCCAGCCTCCGCGCGGACGCCCCCGACCACTACGTCGATGCGCGCCTCAAGCGAAGTGATCGGCCGCCCCTCCCCGCTCCAGCCCTCCCCTTCAAGCTCTCCCACGGCTCCCTCGCCAAAGCGCCGTGACCTCGCGCTCACCCTTGTCGTCATCGTCCTCGGAGCGGGGTTCGCCCTCGCGATCTCACGCCGTCGCCAAGTCGTCGCGACAGATCCTCCCGAGATCCTCCAATTCGTTCGCGGCCTCCTGTCGCGTCCACAAATCCTCCACGACCTCCCGATCCTCGCCACGCGCCCGTTGATCCGAACCATGACGGGCCGGCGCCTCTCCATCTCCCGCTGCAGGGGGCTCGCCGCAGCGGGTCGCTTGTTCATCGCGTCCGACGACACGCCGATCGCCCTCACCGGGACGCGCATGCGCGGCGAAATTCTCGACGCCAACCATGCGACCTCGCGATTGGTGGCCACCATGATGGACGCGCACGACCTCGATCGATGGCACAACATCATGGAGACCGGCGTGGTGACGCCTCTTCTTCGCCGCGTAGAACGACAGCTAGAATTGATGACGCCTTGCAAACTGCTCGTCGTAAATGGCGCCGCCGTAGGGGTCACGGCGGCGGACCTCCGCCCTCTAAGGGCAGCGACCACATCGAGGGTCCATGTGGCAA
The DNA here is from genome assembly GCA_040265175.1 of Nannocystaceae bacterium. Taxonomy (GTDB): domain Bacteria; phylum Myxococcota_A; class Polyangia; order Nannocystales; family Nannocystaceae; genus JAAZXR01. The sequence continues at coordinate 4,702 of JBDQGY010000008.1, read as the reverse complement.
TTGACTCGGAGCACCCGACCTACCAGCGGGCCCTCGCACTTCACTCGAGCCACCCCTCGCTCGCCCTCGCGATCCTCATTGAGCTCGTGCTCCGCGCCTTCCCCAACGATCCCAGGGACGCCCGCGAGATCACGAAGAAGGCGGCGCGAAGCGCCTTGTACGAACTCGTGGAGGTGGTCTCCACGTGACCTCACAAATTGTGGGCCTAGACGACCTTCTCCGCATCGATGTGGACGCTCAGTTGCACAAGCTCGCGACCTGTCAACTCGAAGATGATCTCGATCTTGTCGTCGAACTCCTTCGCGCTGCGGTCTTCGCGGGCGCCGAGCGGCTGAGCGTCACTGTGCTCAAGGGTCAGTTGTCTGTCGCTGCCCGCGGCGCCCTGTTGTCCGAGGAGACGTGGCTCGCGCTGAAGACTGCCGCCGATCCCGAAGCGAACGCTCATGATCGGCAGCGGGGCATCGAGCTCGTAGAGCACAACGCCGGCGCCGGGTGGCTCGCGCTCCTCGGTCGCAAGGACCTCATTTCGTACGTACGGTCCTCACCGCACGAAGACTCCACCTGGCTCCGCCTCCCAAAGCAACGAGTGGCTCAGACCGACGCCACGCGACCCATGTCGCCCCACCGAGGTGTCTCACTCCTCATTCAAGGTCTCCGCGTCCACAAGCGCCTGCTTCGACGGCGGATCACCCAACGGCTCACTCCCTTCGCCCCCCCCGTGGAGGTCTGCGGCGTCGAGTTGCGATCACAGTGGAGCAAGCCTGAGGTTGTGCCGCTGCCTGCGCCAATGAGCCTCCACGGCGTCACTCCCTCGCTAGAGGGCTGCGTCGCTCGGAGTGAGCGCACCCACGGTCAGCCCGCTCGGGTCTGCGTGTCCCACGGGGGGTTCACACGCGCGAGAGTAAGTCTCGAGAACCTTCAGGGCTTTGAGTTGGTGCTGAACCTGGATCCGTTGGGGCCCGCGATCCCCACGCTTGACCCGCTCCGTCGCGCGATTCAGAACTCAACCTTCGGGATCGAAGACAAGCTCGCGCACGCGGTGACTCATTGGGCCGCTGACGCAACAGAGACGCAGTTACTCGCGCTGCGGACCATCGTGACGACAGCGCTAACGCACCGGAACGAGAGCCCAATTCGACGCGTCGAAGTCTTCGAGTCAGTCGACGCATCGGGCCTTCACCGCTCCTCTTGGGAGAATCTGGTGTCCTCCATCGAGGACGGTTCGTTCACATACGTCGACATCGAGTCCCGCGCCCGCATCCTTCGACAACGCCTCACCCGTGACGACCCGCGGGTATGGATCGCCGATCCCGAGACGCTCGCGCTCGTCCAAGCTGAGCCGAGCCTGCACATCCGAAGGTTCCCCGGCGCGCTGCGTCGAGGAGGAGTCTATGGCCTCCTCGAGACCCTCCGCGAGCAATTTGGGCGCCTCAAATCTGTATTCCTCGGTCGGCCCCTGTGTCGCTCGGCCCTCTCTCCATGGGAAGCGACCGGCCTCGCGCAGCTCAACGCCGCCGTAGATCCGAGGCGATCGAAGGGCCGCCGGATTGAGCTCAGCACACACCGGGGCGCTCCGCGATGTACAAGCGACTACTGGCTTTTGTCTCAACGCGAGCCCGCGACTCAACAAATGTTGGCTGCTGTTCACGCCAATCCTGACGCCGCCTACCTCGGTGTCCTCGCCATCGGACATCAAGATGCGGTCCCCGACATCCGAGCGATCCGTCAGTTTGATCAGTTGGTTTCTCAGTTGATGCCGCCTGGAAGTCACGATGTCGGGATGTCCACAAACGTCGGTCTCACGGCTCCTCCTCACGGCAGCAGAGAGGAGCGACAGCGTTGACCAAGCCAGATCATACGATGCTCCGGGCTCGGTTCCTCCACGAAGAACAGATCGTCATCGAGGGGCGATTCGCCGTCTCCCGTGCCCTGCAATGTGGCTACCGGCCCGACACAATCCTGACGACCCAAGATACCCTCCACACGTTCACCGACCTCCCTCTGGAAACCACGGTCGAGGTGTTGTCTCGACAGGATCTTTCGCAGGTATCAGGGTACGACTTTCACCGAGGCTGTCTCGCCCTCGGTCGCCGACCTCAACCTGTAAACACTGTGTCTGCGATGCTCGACCGACTCCGGCCAGACCGCGGCGACGTCATTGACCGCACCATGTTGCTGTTGGAGCGGGTCACGGATCCGCAGAACCTCGGAGCCATCGTGCGGACGGCACACGCGCTCGGCGTAGACCCGATCTTCGTGTCTAGAGACTGCGCAGATCCGTGGTCCCGGCGGGTGATTCGAACGAGTATGGCCAACGTGTTCGCCACGCCGCCCGTCATCGTCGATGATCTCTGCGAGGTGGCAGACCGGCTCGCCACCGAGGCGCACGTTCCCCTCGTCGCCGCGGCGCTGACTGACGATGCGGTCTCTATCGACACCTTCGAGCGGGGCCAGGGTCCGCTCGCGCTAATGCTCGGAAACGAGGGCGCGGGGCTCTCCGCTTCGCTCCTTAATCGCGCCCTCACCACCGTCAAGATCCCAGTGCGAGGGGTCTCTGACAGCCTCAACGTTGCCGTCGCTGCGGGGATCTTCATGGATCGACTCCGCCCACAAACCGACCTCGACACGTCTACTTAGTCACCGCTCAACTGCGACGGTCGATGACCCGACGGGCCAACGCCTGCAGCTCCGGATCCTCTTCCCCCGCCACGATCTCTACGGCGCGGTCCTCTTCGGCGTTCAGCGGGCCATCTGCGTTTCCCAACGCGATCAACGCGTTCCGACGCAACGCTCGCCGAGGGATTCGGTTGAGGGCGGAGTGCCTCACAAATCCTTTGTGCTGGTTGTTGCTGACCACCGCGATCGCCGACAAACTCAGATCCCGGTCTCGGGTGCCGGGTACCGGCGGAAGCCGTTGGCGCGCCTCCGTCTTCGTCGGGAGCAAGGGACTGGCGTTATGAGGACAGACCTCTTGACACACGTCACATCCAGCGATGCGAACCCCCATCTGCGCGGCGAGGGCTTCATCAATCTCGCCCCGATGCTCAATGGTCAGATAAGAAATGCATTTGCGCGCGTCGAGCATCGCGGGTCCCGCGAAGGCATCAGTCGGGCAGTCATCCAAACACGCACGGCAAGACCCACACGCGTCCCAGGGGGTCGTCGTCGACGGTGACACGCGCGACCGAGACTTCGAGACCGGATCGAACGCCAGCGCGCCGGTGGTCAAAATCGTTCCGATCACCACATAACTCCCGAGACCCGGCACGATCAGGCAGCCGTTCTTCCCCTGAAATCCAATCCCGGCGAGCATCGCGAACGCGCGCTCTGGAATCGGCTTGGTGTCCACACAGATCTTCGCAGATACGTCTGGCAGAAGCTGCCGTAATCGCGCCGCGACGCCCTCCAAACGCCGATGAACGATGGTGTGGTAGTCCGCCCACTGTGCGTATCTCGCGATGGCGTGGGGCTCGCCCGCGTACGCCATCACACCAACGAGCGCGCTCTGAGCACCTGGAAGGAGGAGGTTGGTGTCCTCTCGCATGGTCTTCGTGTGCGCCAAAAACTGCATCTCGCCTTGATGGCCGGCGGAAATAAACGCCTCAAACGCCGCCCGCGAACGCGCGAGGCGTGGATCATCGAGACGGACCGCACCAAAGCGCAGCAGCCCCGCCTCATCCGCGACACATGTGAGGTCGCGGAACATCTCCGCGGTGATCGTCTCCCCCACCCTATATCGCTCCCACCAAAGAGGCGCGCTCGAGCAAGTCGTAGGTCATTCGTGCCGTGGCGCCCCACAGCGGCGGATCGTAGATCTTAAACTCATGAAGATGGTAGTCACGACCCCGCCATCGACGAGTATCTGTGACTCGATGGATTCCGGGATCACAGAGTTCGCCCAGGCCTGGAAGTACGATCGCCGCCACCTCGGGGCTGGTGGGAGACGGCACCCACGCGGAGAGGAGACGAGCCACAAAGGGAACGATGACGAAACCGGTCGGCGTCGGTACGGGCTCGAGACGTCCAAGCACGCGGACCTCCTCGCGACAAAGCCCCACCTCCTCCTCGCTCTCACGAAGCGCAGTGTCGAGGAGATCCCTGTCGTGAGGCTCTTGCTTGCCTCCGGGGAATGCGAGCTGCCCCGCGTGCATCGAGAGGCTTCGCGAACGCTCAATCAAGAGTAAACGCTCTCCGCGAGCATCCACCTCCGGCATGATCAACGCGAGAACCGCGGCATGCTGGAGCGGCTCGGGATCCGGGAGAGCCGCTCCGACCGGATCGAGCCGCTTCCCAAGGTCCGCCGGAAACGTGACCGGTTTCGTGCCTTCACCTCGCAACGGGAGACAGTGTCGCACAACCTGTGACTCGCATCCGCAACTCGCGAACCTACTGAGTTTTGTGGACCCAACGATGCCGCGGCCGTGCCGACGTGCTAATTTCTCCCCATGCGGCGCGAACGACGCTTACCTCCCGCCTCCGCGGCGATGTCCAGCAAACTCGAGGCAGGCGTTGGTGCGCTCTGGGCCGCACCTCTCGGGTTGCTGTGTGTGACCGCGCTCTACGGCTTCGGTCATCACGCCAGCGATCCATCCTCGTTCACCGCCGCCGTCTCCGGCCCGAACCTGCTGGGCTTGGGCGAACTGCTCGAGCGAATCATCTCCTTGCTCAGTCGCGGCGGAGCGATCTTCGCGCTCGTCGTGAG
>JBDQGY010000007.1:0-39754 GCA_040265175.1 Nannocystaceae bacterium | reverse complement strand
TCCCAGAAGTCATGAGCCTCAGGCTCGTCGTAGCTAGGGTGTGGGCATCCTCTCTTCTCAGATGCCTCAAAGTCGCCACTTTCGGTGACCTGGCGGGGGTTGGGGCCAGGCGAAATGGATGTCATATCCCTGGTGTTTGAGCGATGGAGTCCCGAGGGGGGGCCATGATCACTGGACGCGTCGAATTAGATTGTTGCCCGCGTCGAGTAAAAAGATGGAGTTGCTGGCGTAATGGAACGCGAGCCCAAAGGGACCGTCGACGAGCGCCGTTGTGCCAACGCCATCGGCATAGCCTCCGCTGCAGCCACTCGCGCCTGCACAGTCTTGACCGAGGTTGGTCGAAACGCTCCCGGTGCTCTCGACCCCTTGCCGCATGGTGTGCTGATTGAACTCGACCCAGTAGACGCTCGTGCCATCGGTGGTCATCCCACGTGGGCGATGTACCTGGACCATGTTGCCGATCCCATCGCTGTAGCCTTGCGTGCCGTTTCCAGCGAAGGTCAACACGGTATTGGTAGCGACGTCGAAGGTGCGAATGTGAAACCCGTTGGTGTCGGCGACGTACAGGGTACCGTTGTTGTCCGAGGTCATATACCGCGGCGACTGAAACAACGCCGCCGCCCCGACGCCGTCGAGGGTCCCGGTGACGTAGGGTTGGCCCGCGAGCGTGGTGACGTCCCCCGAGACTGGGTCGAAGACGCGGAGGACCGCCGCGGCGCCGTCGAGGAGATACACCAGGCCGTTGTAGTAGGTGAGCCCTCGGAGGTCGTCGAACTGCGCGTTGGTGCCGTTCCCGTCCATGAGACCCTGAATCCCGCTTCCGGCCACGGTGGTGACCGCGTAGGGGGGCGTGAGGTCGATCGCCTTGATCTTCCGGTTACCGTCGGAGGCCCACAAAGTGGCGCCGTCGGTGGTGATGGCTTCAATGCCGCCGAAGCGGGCGTTGAGCCCGACGGGGTCATCCACATCTCCAGACGATCCGTTTATCGCGTCACCGGCAATGGTCGTCACGGTGGCGGTGGCGATCTCAATCTGTCGAAGCACCCGGTTGGCGCCGTCGCCGTAGTAGAGGTAGGTGTTGTCGGCGGCGAGGGCGCCGAATCCGCCGAGTTGGGCGCTGGTACCGACGCCGTCGACGAGCCCCGCCACGCCTTGCGTACCAACGAAGGTGGTGACGTTGTTAGTGAGGTTGCACGTGGGGTTGCACCCGTCGCCATTGAGGAGGTTGCCGTCATCACAGACCTCGCCCGCATCCACGACGCCGTTGCCACACAGTGGCCCTCCCACGTCTTCGAATTGGCAGACGCTGTCACATCCGTCGCCGTCCACGGTGTTGCCGTCGTCGCACTGCTCGCCATTGGAGGGCTCGAGGATCCCGTTCCCACAGACGTCACCGTCGCCGTCACCGTCACCGTCACCGTCACCGTCACCCGTCGGATCGGCGGACGAAGAGGAAGCATCGTCTCCCGAGCTCCCGCCGCAACTGGCGACGAGGAGAGGAACGACGAGTAATGTGCTGACTACGACGAGACGTTGAATGTGCATAGGGCCTCTGTGGCGAGAGCCTAGCCCATGACGGGGGCGCGGCGCCACGCAGACACCGGGCTCCGCGGACATATTCGTAGGATTCACGGGCGAAGCTGCGGGTGCGGGGGAAGATCTCAGGGATATTTGCGGGCAAAACGCAACGATTTCCCGACAACTTCATGGGCCGAGGCGCAATTGTTCCCGTCGGCTTCGCCGGCGCGAGCGTCGCGGGGGACCGGGGGGGCTAGGCTTCGTCCGGCTCGTAGGCGAGATTGGGTGCGAGCCACCGTTCTATCTCGCGCATCCCCATGCCTTTGCGGCGGGCGTAGTCGCGGACTTGGTCACGGTCGACGCGGCCGAGCGTGAAGTAGCGAGCGCCCGGATGTCCGAGGTAAATTCCACTGACCGAGGCGGCGGGGGACATGGCGAAGTGGCTGGTCAGCTGCATGTCCACATCTCCCGCGCCGAGCAGCTCGAACAACTTGCCTTTTTCGGTGTGGTCGGGACACGCGGGGTATCCAAATGCTGGCCGGATGCCTCGAAATTTCTCTGCATGGAGAGCCTCGAGAGGCAACGACTCGTCGCCCGCGTACCATTCGAGCCGCGCTCGGTGGTGAAGAAACTCGGCGAACGCCTCCGCAAGACGATCCGCGAGCGCTTTGAGCAAGAGCGCGCTGTAATCGTCGTGGGCCTCTTCAAAGTCGCGCACATGGGGTCCAATGCCCAGCCCCGCGGTTACGGCAAAGGCGCCGATATGGCCAACGATCCCGCTGTCGTCGGCAGGTAAAAAATCCGCGAGGCAGCGATGGACACCATCACGTTGGACCTGTTGCTGGCGAAGCATATTGAAGGTGGTCATGGGGTGGCCAGTTTTTGGATCGCGGACCACGATGTCGTCGCCGTCTGCGTAGGCGGGCCAATACCCATACACGCCGCGTGCGACGAGCAGCTTCTCGTCGATGATGCGCGCGAGCATCTCTTTTCCATTCGCGTAGAGTTCGCGGGCCGCCTCCCCATAGTGGGCGTCTTCGAGGATTTGAGGGAACCGCCCCTTGAGCTGCCACGACGTGAAAAAGAAGGTCCAGTCGATAAACTCTGCGATCTCTGCGAGCGGGACCTGGGAGAGCACCTTGCGACCAAGAAACGGTGGAGGAGGGCTGGTCTCAGGCGTGAATTCAAGTGCGGGAGCCGCGGCTCGAGCGGCGCCAATGGCCCGCACAGGCTTGGTCCGACGGTCTCCGTAGATCTCGATCATGCGCTTTTGTTCTGCGCGGTTTTTCTCGTCGAGCGCTTGGCGTTTTGTGTCATCGCGCAGCAGCCCAACGACGCCCGCGACCCGGGAGGCGTCGAGCACGTGGAGGACCTCGTGCGGATAGTGGGGGGCGATCTTCACCGCCGTGTGCTGCTTGCTCGTGGTAGCGCCGCCGATGAGGAGGGGGGTGCTCATCTGGAGTCGCTTCATCTCCTTGGCCACATGGACCATCTCGTCGAGCGAAGGGGTAATCAGCCCGCTGAGACCGATGATGTCGGCCTTTTCAGCCTGCGCGCGCTCGAGGATTTTCTCGGCCGGGACCATGACGCCGAGGTCGATGACCTCGTAGTTGTTGCACCTCAAAACGACGGCCACGATGTTCTTCCCGATGTCATGGACGTCCCCTTTGACGGTCGCGAGCACAATCTTTCCTCGCGATTGGAGGACCCCGTCGGCGGAGTCCTCCATGAACGGCGTGAGGTAGGCGACGGCTCGCTTCATCACTCGCGCGCTCTTGACGACCTGCGGGAGAAACATTTTGCCTGCGCCGAACAAGTCACCGACCACGGCCATCCCGCGCATGAGCGGCCCCTCGATGACCTCCAGGGGCGAGGAAAGCTGCTGGCGAGCTTCTTCGGCGTCGGCCTCGATATATTCCACCACACCGCGGACGAGGGCGTATTCGATCCGCGCGTTCAGGTCTCCATTTCGCCAGGAGGTGTCGACTTCTCGCTTCTTTCCGATGCCGCGCAGGCCCTCCGCGCGCTCGACCATTCGCTCCGTTGCGTCCTCGCGCCGATTGAAGAGGACATCTTCTACCAACCCCAAGAGATCCGCTGGGATGTCGTCGTAGACAGTGAGCTGTCCCGCGTTGACGATGCCCATGTCGAGCCCCGCGCGCGTGGCGTGGAACAAAAATGCGGAGTGCATCGCTTCGCGCACGACGTCATTTCCGCGGAAGGAGAAGGATAGGTTGCTGATGCCGCCGCTGACGCGCGCGCCCGGGCATCGCTCCTTGATCGCGGAGGTCGCCTCGATGAACGCTTTGGCGAATTCGGCGTGCGCCTCGATACCGGTCGCGATCGCGAGAACGTTGGGGTCGAAGATGATATCCGTGGGAGTGAAGTTGAGCTTGGTCGTCAGCAAGTCATAGGCGCGCGCGCAGATCTCTATCTTGCGCTCGGCGGTCTCCGCTTGACCCTGCTCGTCGAACGCCATGACGACCGCCGCCGCGCCGTAGCGCTGGATGGTCGCCGCTTTCTCGAGAAAGTCGTCTTCACCCTCTTTGAGAGAGATAGAGTTCACCACCGGCTTGCCCTGAACGCATTGGAGCCCCGCCTCAAGAACCGACCACTTCGAGCTGTCGATCATGATCGGGACGCGGCAGATCTCGGGTTCACTCGCGATCAAGTTCAGGAATGTTCGCATGGCGGCCTCCGAGTCGAGCATGCCCTCGTCCATGTTCACATCGATGATGTTGGCTCCGCCACGGACCTGCTCGAGCGCCACGCTCAGCGCTTCGTCGTAGGCTTGCTCACGAATGAGCCGCGCGAACTTTCGTGAACCCGTCACATTTGTCCGCTCACCGATCATGATGAAATTCGAGGTGGGCGGGATTTCCAAGACCTCGAGACCTGCGAAGCGAGAGCTGAGCGATGCGCGGTGTGGGGGGGTTCTTGGCGGCAGGCCGCGGAGCACTCGGTGGATCGCTCGGATATGTTCAACGGTGGTTCCGCAGCAGCCGCCGACAATATTGACGAGGCCGTCGTCTGCGAAGTTCTTGAGTTGGGCGGCGGTCGTCTCGGGGGACTCGTCGTATTCGCCAAAGGCGTTGGGGAGACCCGCGTTGGGGTAGCAGCTGACGTACGTATCGGCAATTTGGGAGAGTTCTGCGACGTAGGGGCGCATCAACTCCGCACCCAGCGCGCAGTTGAGCCCGACGCTCAGTGGCTTGGCGTGTTCGATGGAGGCCCAAAATGCCGCGATGGTCTGACCCGACAAGGTGCGTCCACTTCGGTCCGTGATGGTGACGGAGAGCATCAAGGGAACCCGCTGGTCCCGTCGCTGCATCACGTTTTCGATGGCCACCAGGCATGCTTTGAGATTGAGCGTGTCGAATACGGTCTCCACCAACAGCAGATCAACGTCTCCCTCGAGAAGGGCCTCGGTCTGCTCCTCATACGCCAGGCGCACCTCCTCAAATGTGACCGCTCGAAGGGCGGGATCGTTCACGTCGGGGGAGATGGAGAGGGTGCGATTTGTCGGGCCGATGGCGCCCGCAACGAAGCACCGACGTGTTGGGTCGGCGGCGCAGACCTCTTCGACCGCCTCGCGGGCGAGGGCCGCGGCGGCGAGGTTGAGGTCGCGGACGGAGGCCTCGAGTCCGTAGTCTGCTTGGGCGATGCTGGTCGCCGAGAAGGTGTTGGTCTCAACGATGTCGGCGCCCGCGTCAAGATAGCTCCGATGGACATCCCGAACGATCTCTGGCCGCGTGAGGGAGAGGAGGTCGTGGTTGCCCTTTAAGCTCTCCTCATGGCCCTCAAAGTGACCGAGACGATAGTCAGACTCTTGGAGGTTGAACTCTTGCAGGGCTGTGCCCATGGCGCCATCGAGAATGACGATGCGCTCATTGAGGAGGGCGAGGAGTGGGTGCGTGGCGGGGATGTGGGGTGGATAATGCATGGGGACTCGGTCGTCGAATTAGACTCAAGGGGAGACGGAGGGTGGATGCTAGTGCTGCTCGGCGACGAGGGTAAGAACCTCGAAGAATGGTGCCTTGCGCTCTCGTGAGGACACGCTGCACTGGTGAACACGAAGACCTAATGCGTTTGCGGCCGTCGTGAGTTCATCGGGGTTTACGCCCGTGTTGAGGTGTCCGTAGGTTGATGAGACCGCTTGGTGCTCATGCGGCGCGAGCGTCGACGCCATGAGGAGTCCGCCCGGTCGAAGCACACGCGCCGCCTCACGGAGGGCTTGGGCTGGCTCTCGAGAGTACGTGAGGACGTGTAGCAAGAGAACCTGATCGAAAGACGCATCTGGGTAGGGGAGTCGATGCATGTCGCCCACGTCGAAGGAGACGTTGGCTTGTGTAGAGAGCCTGGCGCGGGCGGCCTGGATTACAACCGGGCTTTGGTCGAGGCAGGTGATGTGGGAGGCACGAGGGGCGAGGAGTCGCGCGATGACGCCGTCGCCAGAGCCGACGTCGAGCACCTCCCCGAGGGACAAAAGTCCGAGGAGTCCGTGTGCCGTCGCCTCCCACGTCCTGCCCGGGGAGTAGTGGTTCTCCATCTGCCCGGCAACTTCGTCTGCCCACGTGCGGGTGCGGTCGCGCTCGGCGAACACGGCCCGGCGACGCGAGCGATCGCTGCGCTCGACGGTGCTCTCTGGCTGCGCACAGATGGCGTGCCACACGGGTCGCGCCAGAGGAGGGAAGTTGTCGGCGCAGGCACGGTACAAAACGGAGGGCCCGGCGCGACGCTGCTGAACGAGAGACGCCTTGCGGAGTTTGGCGAGCTGGGTGGAGACACGCGACTGCGACATGCCCGTGATTTGGACGAGCTCGCCAACGGAAATTTCGGCGTCGTCGAGAAGTCGCAGCAGACGGATTCGTGCCGTGTCTGCGAAAAGGCTGAGAAGATCGACAGTGGGGTGAGCTTCACTCATATCTTGATATTCAAATATCAAGATATGTCCGCCAATTCGACGTTTTTTGCCGAATATTGCGAGAAATTCCAAATCGCGCATTGTGCGCGACTATGATTTCACTCGTACGAGCCGCCGTTGGGAGAGTCGCTCATTTCGTCCACACTTGCGGGCATGTCCAAGGAGCTGTCCGGGAAGTCGTCGGAGTTGACCGTGTTTCATTACCCGGGCTGCAGCACGTGTCGAAAGGCACGCGCATGGCTCGAAGCCCAGGGGATCGAGGCAAAGTGGGTCCACATTGTGGAGTCACCGCCGTCGGTGGAGCTCCTCGCGCAGGCGGTCGGCGACAGCGGCGAGCCGATTTCCAAGTTCTTTAACACCTCCGGTCGGTCGTATCGGGAGGGAAATTTTCGGGAGCGGCGCGCGACTATGGATGAGCGCGCTTGTCTGGAGGCGCTCGCCGCCGACGGAAAGCTAATTCGTCGTCCGCTGGCCGCGTGGCCCGGCGGCGCGCTCGTCGGTTTTAACGCGGCCCGCTGGCACGAGATGCTCGCTGCGGACGACGCGTGACGCCGTTGTTTCCCCGGGGGTCCGCGGCTATCCGGCGTCGGGCGTGTCGTCGGAGTCCGAGGACACGACGCCGTCCTCGCTGTTGTTGGCTGCGAGCTCAGTTTTGCTCACTGGTCGCTGCGACTGCAGCGAACGCCAGATGACGACGCCTCCTGCGACAATCATGGGCATGCACAGCATCTGTCCCATGGACAGGTGTCCCACCACGAACCCGAGATGCTGATCTGGCTGACGGACGAACTCGATACCGAAACGAAACGTCCCATACATCGCCAAGAAAGCCCCAGAGAGCACGCCGTGGTTGAGGTGCTTGGTGCGCCCGCGCAGCACCCAGAGCAAGATGAAGGTCACGAGGCCCTCGAGGAGCGCCTCGTAAAGCTGGCTTGGGTGGCGCGGCTGCAAGTCAGGGGCGTTCGGGAAGATTACGCCGACCCAGTGATCGGTGGTGCGTCCCCAAAGCTCTCCGTTGACGAAATTGGCGATGCGTCCCAAGAACAGACCGATGGGAGCGACCAGCACGACGTAGTCGGTCAGCGCTCCCAGAGGGATGCGACGCTGTCTCGCGAAGATCACCGCAGCGAGGAAGATGCCGATAAGTCCGCCATGAAAGGACATGCCCCCTTGCCAGATCGCAGGGACCTCGCTCAGGTGGTCGAGGTAGTACTGCGGCTTGTAAAACATCACGTAGCCGAGTCGCGCGCCGAGCATGAGCCCCACGAGCGCCCAGGTCGGGAAATCATTGGCGTCGTCCTCATCAAAGGGACTTTTGGGCTCCTTGGACATCCGTAGGGCGATTTTCCACGCCGCGAGCAGGCCGATGATGTAGGCGAGCGCGTACCAACGGATGGAGATCTTCCAGAACTTGATGGCGACGGGATCGAGGTCGTGAACCCAGGGTTCAAGACCTGCGGAGGTCAGCTGCGTCGCGACTTGAAGCGTTGAATCGACGATGGCGTACTGCATGGTCGTGGGGAGCATCGCACAGTTGCACCGCGGCTCTCCTACGCGTGGGACGTCGCTGCGTCAGCCGCGCATTCCCTCGGCGCTACCAGTCGTCGTGGCCGAAGTCCTCGTAGTCCGACGCGCGACCGCCTCCACGCGCTCCGCGACCCTTCTTCTTTTTTTCGTCGCGCCTGCCGTCGGGGCTGTCGTCGTGGAACTTGTTGGACCGATGATTCTCGCGGTCGCCGTGACGTTGACGGCGCCTGTTCTCACCTCGCGCCTCTCGTCCCCCGTCGCGTGGGGCTCCGGTCGCGTTCTCCCAGGGGTTGTTTCGTGGGCGACCAGAGGCGGGGTTGCGGTCGTCTCGGCGAGGCCTCGCAGCGCCCGAATCTTGGGAGGGTCGCCCTCGGGAGGACCCACGGCTTCCTTGGTACGGGTCACGGCCTCCCGAGCGCTCTTTCTTCCCTCGATCGCGGTCGTCTCGGCGATACTCATTGGCCCCTTCGCGAGGACCGCCGGAGCGAGGACCGCCGGAGCGAGCACCATCATCGTCCGGGCGACCCGCGCGGGGACGCGGTTGGCGTGCCTCCGCAGCACGGACAGTGATACGTCGACCGGAGATCTCCTTGCCGTCCATTTGGGAGATAGCCTCGGCCGCGGCCTCGGCTGTTTCGAAGGTGACAAATCCAAAGCCTCGGCTGCGCTGGGTCTCACGATCTAGAATCACGCGCGCGGAGGTCACGGCACCAAACGGCGCGAGGGCGCTGGAGAGGTCTTGATCGTCTGCGGCCCATGGGAGCCCGCCGACAAAGATGCGATGTTCAGGTTGGTCCACCGTGACGCTCGTTGAAAGGGAAGCATAACACCATGCACGGTGGAGATCGAGGTTCCGATCGGGTCACCGGATAGGTTTGATGCGGAGACGCCGTTTACCCTTCTACGATGAGGGGGAGGTTGTGGCTGCACGAACGGGTGACGGCGTCGAAAATTCGCTGGTGTGCGTCGGACAACGATGGGGCCTGCGCTTCGACCCACGGTTGGAGGCGCTCGAGTTCAGTCTTTAGCGACCGATTCGCACCCACCTTCCACCACTCGGTCTCGCTCCCGAGCTCGGGGCGCTCGTAGTCGCCGGGTACAAAAAAACCGCGATTGTCGGAATGGCGCATCATATGAGGGAAACTGGTCGCGGCTCCGGCGAAGATTCGCCGTAGCCCGGCGTGATCCCGGGGATCGTGGAGCACGCGGAAGGGGCGCCGAACGAACAGGAGCTTGGTGGGATATTCTTGGTGGGCCGCCAGTGAGCGGAGGGCGTGAAGGTCATGAGGGTTGTAGGGGAACGACGCGACAGTGTCGTCGTTGTCGTCCCAGAGGACCTCGGCGCCCACCGCCGCAGCGAGCGCTCGCTGCATCGCGGTCACACGCTCGTGGGACTCTTGGAGCAGGTCTGGGTGGAGAGGATCGTCGCGCTCTGGGCGTACACCCGCGAAGTAGCGGTGTAGCGACATCACGAGGAGGCGTCCAGGCATTCCCGAGACCATATCCGAAAACACGGCGAACCGTGAGCGTGGGCTACGACTTTTGTCGTCGAGGCGTCGACGGGCGATCCGGCGCGTCGAGAGGCTCCTTGAGGTCGTCGAGCCAGCCCGCGCGTGCGCGTGGGAACGCGTCCGCGTAAGGGATATATGGTTTGATGTCCAAGACGGGCGTCTGGTCCAGCAGGTCCAGGCCTCGAACGAAGATTTGAAGGCCCTCAATTTTCTCGATGCGCAGCGCGGACAGGCCGAGCTGGTTGGGCCGGTGGGGCGCTCGCGTCGCGAACAGGCCCCGGCGAACCTTGGGACCGCGGGGGGGGACCACGGTCGGATTCCAGTGGCGGTTGAGGTGCAGCCAGCTTGTCACCCACACGTAGTCGAATCCCTCCAACCCTTGTAAGGACTCGGGGCCGATTACCTCCGCAAAGAGCTCGATGATGCCCTCGAGCGCGCCGTCACCTCGCGCGCCTTGGGTCACCGTGGCCTGTCGGGGGGTCCCGTGTCGCTCCTTGTAGGGAGAATGAATGGTCCCGATGGGGGTGAGTTCAATGCGTTCGGGGACGTCGACGAGCGAGACGTGGTCTTGTGGAGCCTTGCCCGTCACGGTCGCTCCCCGCCGTCCTCCGGCGACTCACAGTCCGCCAGGCACGAGGAGACCTTGCCTGTACACAGATCGTTACAGCTGCCGGAGTTTGGAGGGGCGCAGTCCGCGAGGCAGGGGCTCATGTCCCGCAGGCACCCCCGCTGGCAGCTGGCCGTGGCAGTATCTTCGGGTAGGCTCGCGTTGACGCATTCGAGTCGGCACGTGGCGGCGTCGTCCTCGGAGAGGTCTGTGCGACGGTTACAGGCGGCGCGGCAGGACTGAAAGCTCGTGACCAGGGAAGCGCGGCGCACGGTGGCCGCTTCCGAAGTTTCGGCGGGGGGCGCATCGGTGGGAGTCGTCACCGGGGCGATGGGCGCGCGTTCCGGCGCGTCGCGGGTCGGTGTGGCGGCGGCGCGGACCGTGGGCGGTGGTCCGGCGGGGCCGACCGTGGGCGGGGTCACCGTCACTTTCTCAGTCGTCGGCGGCGCGCTCTCAAAGCTGCGGGGCGTGGGTGGTGCCTCGGCGGCGGCGCTCACAGGCGCATCCGGGACCTCATCCGGTCGCACGATGGGTCGATCCGCAGGGGAGCCGCTGGCGGGGGGCACATCCTCAAGCTTCGAGCGGCCGGCGCAGGAGGCGAGGAGGATCATGCCGAGGAGCACGCGCGTCTTCATAGGGACGAGTCTAACACTCCCTGGTCCGACCGGTCCCAGCAAAACGCCTCGCGAAGCGTCGGCGCCGACCGTGCATCTCGCCGTGGTATGGTCCTCCTCGTGCCGCCCGAGGGTCGAGAACGAGACGTGGATCGCCGCGTCTTTCGCCGTCGAGTCATCGCGGGGTGGCTGCTGCTTCTGGGCGCGCACGTGGGGCTCTTCTTCGAGTTTTCTGGAGCGCAGTTGCTCTCGGGCACGCCCTATTTCGGTCACGATTTCAACACCCATATCGAGCAGACGTGGCGGGTGCTCGAAGGTTTGCGGGGGTGGGGCGAGAGCTGGGTCTACGATGTGCAGCTTCTCGCCGGGCAGCCCAACGGGGTGTTCTTCGACGCCGATAATAAGGGGTGGGAGCTTTGGACCTACGCGCTGACGCTGCTTGGGGTGCCCCAAGGCTGGGCGTTTAACTCTTTTATCGTGGCGGTGCATGCCGCGGTTCCCGTGACGATAGGGTGGTGTGCGCGTCGGTTTGGACTCGGGCATTTTGGGGCGTGGTGCGCCGCGCTGTTCGGGGTGCTCTTGTGGTTCTTCGATTCATGGAACCACTGGTGTTGGTACGTGGGGATGGTCGCCTACGCGGGCGCTTCGTTCGCGTTTTTGGTGCCCTTGGCGGCGTATTGGAGGTGGCTTGAGACGCGCAAGGCGGCGTGGTGGGTGGTCGCGGCGGGCGCCCTGACGGGGGTGCACCTGCTGCACCCCTACAGTTTCTTCATGCTCGCCCCTTCGATGGTGGTGATGACGTGGCGGAGACGAGAGGCGCTCGGGCGCGCGGGGATGGGGAAGGCGGCGATGATCGCCGCGGTCACGGTGCTCGGGAACGCGTGGTGGCTCGTGGTGGCGGCGCGGTTTTGGCACTACATCCTCGACTC
Organism: Nannocystaceae bacterium; assembly: GCA_040265175.1. GTDB lineage: Bacteria > Myxococcota_A > Polyangia > Nannocystales > Nannocystaceae > JAAZXR01. The sequence continues at coordinate 28,124 of JBDQGY010000007.1, read as the reverse complement.
TTCATTTTTTGGGCACGGCGGGCTGCCGTTTATGGTCGCCGACTTCTTGGGCTTGATGATCGATCCGTCGAGCACTGGCCTGCTTGGCACCCGCACCATGATTCGGCTCGCCCTCGTGTTGATGGCCTTCATCGCGTGGTGGCAGTGGCGCAAAGACGAGGCGCCCCTGGCCGCGGTGTTTGGGCCGTTCCTCATCGTCATGGTCGCCTTTGTGTATCTGGGGGCCTACACGCCGCTCGTTCAAATCCAACCGTATCGACACGTCGGGCCGCTCGGATTTGGCGCGTGCATCCCCGCGGCCGCGCTCGTGGAGCGGCGCTGGCGTGATCGGCGTTCCACCCCGCTCCCGGCGGCGTGGCGCTCGTGGATTTGGGTGCTCGGATTGGTGGCGTCCCTCGGCTTGGTCCGCGAGGTCATGTACTTCGTGGGGGGGAGGTTACCCGCGCCCAAGCCGGTCCCCGGGACCCAACGCTCGATCCTCGACATGTCGGGCTACCCTTGGACGCCGCGGTATCACTACGAGCGGATGCCGCTGGAGTCGGCGGCCGAGTGGGTGCGCAGCCACGATGACGGCACGGGTCGCTTCCTCGTGGAGGGGCCGTTGTTCGGGGAGTACTTCGCGTGGTCGACCCGCGCGCAGGTGCTGGGGGGATTCACGCAGCGAAATCTGCAGCACTCGTGGGCCAACTTGTTCCGTTGGAGTGAGTTCGGCGACGTGAGCAGCGCGCAGCTGCGGACCTATGTGGACGCATACGCGGTCCGGTACGTGATCGTGACGACGCCGCAGCACGACGCGCCGTGGTGGGATGAGCATCCGCAGGTGCTGACCCGGGTGGGAGCGCTCGGTCTGTGGCGTCTCTACGAGGTGCGCGAGCCGACGGGCTTCGTGGCGGAGGGTCCAGGGCGGGTCTACGCGTCCACCAACCTCCTCGAGGTTCGAGGAAGCGACCCCAATGTTCCCGCGCGACTCCGCTACCACTGGCTCGAGACCCTCGCGTGTCGCCCGGACTGCGTCGTCGAGGTCGACCCTGTCGAGGGGCGGCGAGCGCCCATGATTCGAGTCCCGGCGCCGCATCCTGAAGACTTCGAGATCTACAACGCCTACTGAGGCTCGCTCGCATCGTGTACCATCCGGGGCGCCGGTCATGTTCGCAAGTCTCCGCATTGTGTTCGACGTGCTCTCTTTTCGGCTCCGCCGCTTGGAGATGGCGAATATGGTCAGCGCCGGCGCGATCTTGTGGGCGCTGCACGTGCCGCTGGTGTGGGAAGGGCTGGTGCGCCTCGCTTTCGCGCTGGCGCTCAACGTCCTCGTCTACCTCAACAACGACTATCACGATCTCGAAGAAGACCTCGACGCGACCGGGCGTGAGCGCCAGCGCACCGAGTTCCTCGCGGAGCACCGGGCGGCGGCGCTTGGCGCCCAACTCGTCTTGGCGGGGTTGCTGCTCGGGTTCGCGCTGTGGTGGGGTGGTCAGCTATGGCGTCCCTTGGTCTTCGGTGGCGGCACCTGCTGGGTGTACTCGGCGGTCCTCAAGCGGCGACCGGTTGTGGACATTGTTGCGATGATTATTTGGGGGGTCACGATGCCCATGGTGGGCGTGGTGACCGACTCCACCGCGAGCTGGCTCTTGCTGGCCCAGCTTGGGTTGTTCTCGGGGGTGTTCGAGAGTATCCAGGTGCTTCGGGATCACGACGAGGACGCTGCTGCGAAGGTCCGCACCACGGCGGTGGCGATCGGGCCCGGTGCGATGACCTGGGTGATCCGCGCCTTGCTGCTCGGCTGCGCGTGCTTTGGAGGGATGGCGTTTCATCCGCTAGTCAGCGTCGGGCCCGCGCTCGCGATGTTGGTGCCGCCGGCGATCGTGAAGACCACTCGCTATTGGCATGTGATTCGTGTGCTGCTCGGGCTGACCTTTGTCGCCGAGTGCGCGCTCATTTTTCTTTCCGGGTCTTGAGCATCGCCATCGCGCGGGAGTCGGCGGGCGATGGGTCGGGGCGATGTGATCGCGCGTGCACGGCGAGTCCCAGCGCGTCCGAAGGAAGTGAGATCCCGCTGCGACCCCTCTGTCGTGTCTCGCAGGCGAGGGCGCGCCACCCTCGCCGGGCGGAGCAATCTCACCTGGAGTAGACCCGCGGGCGCGAGAGTCGAGGGTTCAAGGGGTCGCTCGCCCCCGGAGAGGCCGAATTGCGCGATCTGTCGAGGGACGCGACGCTCCGCACGCCGCAGACTCGTCCCACCGGGCGCGAAACTCACGGATCTCACCGTTCGCGTCTTGCGCGGGCTGCAGCCGCGCGTTAGCGTCTTCCCATGAGATCTAGGCGTTGGCTGACAATTTGTACATCGCTCTCGCTTGTCGCGGGTGGGCTCTCCGCGTGTGGCAAGGACGGGGGCGGCTCGGACGATGGCGGGGCGGACGCTGGTACCGCCGGCGAAACCGGTGGAGACGGCGATGGAGATGGGGATGGGGAGTCGTGGGCCCTCGACAATATCTACGGGGTGACGAACCGCGATGATGATGACGCCAACGGCAAACCTGACTGGATGGACCCCCCCTTCGCAGGCGACGATGACCTTACGCCTTTGACCTTCTCGGCGGCGATGCTGAACTCCATGGGCAGTACGGACGTGGCCCGGCTGACCCTCAATGGTGATCTCGCCGGTATCCGCATCTGGGGTGGAGGCGATGGCGCGCCGCTGCTGGGCGCCAACTCTGGCTCGCCGGAGGTGTCCTCGCTGGACTTGTCGCTCGATCAAATGGAGAACCTGTCGGTGGAGTTCATCGACTACATGGTCTCCTCCACGCTGACCGTGGAGCGGGTCGCAGACGATGGAACGACCCTTGAGTCGACCGAGGTCACCGTCGCGGGCTCTCCGCTTATTTTGAACCACCACCTGCAGCCCTCGGAGCGCTACTGGGTGGTGTCGGTCAACTTCGGCGGCGGGAGCAACAACGCCTCGATGATCATGGATTATCAAGATCTGTTCGGAGAGGCCTTCTCCTCCGTGTCTGGCAATATCTACGGCGGCGACGTCTGGATCCAAGACGAGGTGGAGTTTGGGACCCAGGTCGGCTCCTCCGGTGAGCGCCAAGACGTGATCATTGACTCCATTCGCGATCGCGGACTGGACAACTTCGCCGAGGACACGGCGGACACCATCTTCGCCGTGGACACGTGGGGCCCCACTGGCACCGGTAATTCCTGCGATTCCTTCGGGAACCTCGAGATCACGCCGCCCGTCACCGTGGACGGTGTCGAGTATCCCTTCGGTCGCATCTACTACGGGGATGGGGGGGTTGGCTGTCGGGTCACCGAAGAGCTTCGCACTTTCCTTGACGCGCAGAAGGTACAAGCGCCCATCGAGACGGACACCAGCTGGCTCTGCGTGGGCCACGTGGACGAGTTCTCCACCTTTATCCCCGATCCCGATTCGGAGAAGGGCTTCAAGTTCCTGTATGCCGACACCGGTGAGGCGTGGGCCTTACTGGAGACCATGGATCCAGACACGGAGCTGCCGCGGTACCTGGACACGCACGGGCACGGCACCGTGGGAGAGATCCTCACGGACAACGAGCTTCGGACCCGCAATGACGGCATCCAGGCGAACTACCTCGACCCCATCCTCGCGCAATATAAGGCCGAGTTTGGGCTCACAGACGACGACATTATCTTGATTCCGAGCCTCTTCGAACAGTGCGGAGGCCCCGGCTACAACGTCGCGCTGATTCCTGGGACGCCGAACCTGATCGTCGCGAACGAAGACGGTGGCACCAAGCTTATCGTCCCCGACCCCTACGTTCGGACCGACGACAACGATCAGGCATCGGATCCCTTCATCGCCGATTTCGTGGCGAGGATGCCCGCGTCCTACGGGGCCGGCGACGTGGTCTTTACAGACGACTGGTACGTCTATCACGCGAACCTGGGCGAGGTTCACTGTGGCACCAACGTCCAACGAACCCCAGACATGCCGAAGTGGTGGGAAGCCGCTGCACACCTCGTCGACTAAGGAATAATGATCATGAAGACACTCCGAAACAAACTTGGAACTATCGTTGGGTGTGCCGCCCTCATCGCGGCGACCGGATGTGAACAGGGCGATGCGCCCACGGTCACTCGCTCGGCGCCCACCGAGGCGGCCAGTTCGACCGATGCGCTGGACATCACACCGACCACCTCGTTCGCAGAGGTGAACCAGCTTCGACCCGACTTCGTGGATGAGGTTATGTCGCTGCAGCCCGTGCGCGGTCGCGATCGAAACTTCCGTTTCTCTCAGCCATCGTTCGCGCAGGCCGCGGCCATGCCGGTGATCTTCCATCGCCTCGTGGATCTTGAAGAGCCGCAGATCAACCGCGTAGCCTTGGCGGGGGCGCTACGGACCAACCGCGGACCTTGGCAAGAGATCGCCTTGGAGCTGCTGGGTACGGAGACAGATAACGCAGTACGTGTCGGCTTGATGCGCAGTCTCGCGAGCGCACAACCGGAGGTGCTCGCCAGGGCAGCCGAACTAGGGCTGCAAGACACGGACGCGCGCGTTCGTGATTGGGGAGCCCAAGCGGCGGTGCGACTGTTCGCGAACTACGGAGGCGAAGGCGCCTCGGAGACGTTGAGCCTTCGATTGGTAGAGCGACTTAAGGATGAAGATCCTGGCGTACGAGCGACCTCGGTCCGCGCGCTGAGCTTCACAGAGCAACCGATCCATGTGGACGCGATGGCTGGCCTGCTCACCGATGACGATCCGATCACGCGGCTGGCCGCGGTCGACGCGCTCGTCCGTCTCGACGCGAACCAGGCGAAGACTCTTCTGGAGGCGGCCAATGTCGCAGGGGATCCAGACGCCCGAGTGGCTCGAGCAGCCAAGCGCCTCTAGACCGTGGTGACGCCCGAGACGCGCGCCGAATCGAACGTGGCACCCACAGCGACAAGCGTGGACATCCTTGAGTCCGAGGGTGTCCGCGTGAACGTGTCGTCGACGACCAAGGTCGATGTCACGCGTTCTCTCTTAAGGCTTCGCAGAGGGGAAGGCCGACCCGTGCTGGGCATCGAACACACCGTGGCGAACGCCGGTGGCTGTGCTCGAGGCCCCGTGATTCTTGTTCACGGACTCGCCCAAAACCATCGCACCTGGCGTACGGAGCAGCGCTCGTTCGTCGCGATGCTGGCGATGCGGGGGTACGAGGTCTACAACCTCGATTTGCGGGGCCATGGATGGTCACGTCGGCTGGGCGCTCCTGCGGCGCGCTCTGTGAAGGATTACGTGGAAGACGTGGCCGACCTGGTGGCTCAGCTGCCAGCGCCAGCCTTTGTTATCGGGCATTCACTCGGGGCGGCTGTCGGCGTGTTGGCCTCTTTCGAAGTGGAGCTTCGGGGTCTTGTGCACGTGGGGGGCTTGTACACCTTCGGCGCGCACAGCCGCTGGATCCGCGCGGTGTCTGGCGCGACCCTAGCGCTCACAAAGCTGATCCCCTCGGACATGCACGTGAACGTACGTGGCTTCGGGCAGCTCCTGGGTCGCAGGGTGGGGCTCGTGGACCGGGCGTGGGCGCTGCTACCCCATTCTGGTTGGAGCACCGGATCCATGGAGTATGAACAGCTCACCGAAAGGCTCGACGAAGGCTTCGACCGCTCCAGCCTCGCGATCTGGAAGGAGATGAGCGCCTGGGCGCATCGTGGCGGGATCGACCCCGCTGGGAAGGCGGCGGCGATGGACACCCCGCTGCTCGTGGTTGCGGGAGCGCGTGACGACCTGGCAGATCCACAAGATGGAAAGGCGCTGTTTGATGCGACTGGGAGTGACGATGCGACCTACGTAAAGTTCACGGAGGCGAACCATGGGTACGCACCAGGTCACCTCGACATCATCTTGGGCAGCCGGGCGGTGGGGGTTGTCTGGCCGGTGATTGTGGATTGGCTCGACGCGCGCGCGGTGGTGGAGATGCCCACCCATGGCGAGTCGATTCCGCGGGCTGGGTGATCGAGGCGTTCAGGCGCCGCGCAGGGCCCGATAGATTCGGAGTCCGAGCATCAAGACGACGCCAAGGGCGACCAGGCCTCCCACCGCGCCCCACATGCTCAGCGTGTCTTTTTTAACGGCCAAGAAGACGATGGCGACGAGCAACACGGTGGCCACTTCGTTCCACATTCGGAGACCTCTAGAGCTCCACGTCGAGTTCCTCGCCCGTTGTTGACGACGGATATTGCCCGAGATCAGGTGGTAGACAAACAGCGCGCCCACGAGCCCGAGTTTGATGTGTAGCCATGGTTCGAGCACGCTGCGTTGGTAGACCATCAGGCCACCGGCACCCACCGTGAGCCACATCGCGGGCACTGTGATGATGTTCCAGAGTCGCGCCTGCATAAGCTCGAACTGAGGAAGCAGCACGTCGCGCTCGCTCGCCTCCCGCTCACTGGCCTCGGCGTGATAGACGAACAGCCGCACCCCGTAAAACAGACCGGCGAACCAGCAAGTGAAGCCGATGATGTGCAGGGCTTTGGCGGTGAGAAGGTCCACGAGCGTTCAGGTCTGAGGGAGGAGCGGGGGTCCGTCGCGAGGCCTAGGTCGGCTCCGACGACGCAGCCGACTCGGTGGGCGAGAGGTCGTCACTCGCGAGTACGACCTGGTCTCGACCGTTTTCCTTGGCTTTGTATAGGGCCTTGTCCGCCTCGCTGATGAGTTCCAGGTCGGTCTTTCCGGTCGCGAACTCCGACACGCCGATAGACACGGTGATCTTTGGGAGGCTCACACCGTCACGACTTCGCAGCGTGAGGGCCGCGATGGACGCGCGGAGTCGCTCCGCGACGCGCCGGGCCGCGAGGTTCGGTGTGCCTGGCAACACCACCACGAACTCCTCGCCGCCGTAGCGGGCGATAGTGTCCGTGGGACGAAGTTGGTCGTCGACGGCCTTGGCAACCGCGCTCAGCACGTCGTCGCCGGCTTGGTGGCCAAAGGTGTCGTTAAACTTCTTGAAATGGTCGACATCAAGGATCGCGAGCGCTAGATGCGCGCCGGTCTCCTGGAGCAAGACCGGGAGTCGCTCCTCAATCCATCGCCGATTGCGAATGCCGGTGAGGCTGTCAAACATGGCAGCTTCCTCTGCAATTCGGTGGCGGCGTGAGGCGGCGATCACCGTTTTGTTGTTCGCCCGAAGTCGCTCGGCAAGCTTGCGGAGCAGGCCGAGGCAAAAATCATGAGACGCGCGAGTCAAGGACCACGCGGTGGCCTCGTCAATGGTGAGTGTGGTCGCTGTCTCTTTGGCGACCACCCAGGCGCTGGGAGGGGTTCCGTCGAGCACGGAGAGTTCGCCAACACTCTCGCCTGCGTTGATGAACGCGATGTCATCGGAGGAGGGGCTCTCGAGCCGGATGGCGAGACTGCCACTCAATACGAAGTGTAGGTGCGGGGACTGCTCGTCGCGTACGATGAGGACTTCATCGGGGTGAAGGTGCCGGATCGTCGCCGAGTCCACGATGCGCCGCAGTGTCTGTGGGTCGACATTTTGGAGGAGCTCAAGCTGGCGGAGCTGTGCTAGGTCTATCCCGTTCGTGGTCATGAGGATTGCGTCGCAAGACTATCGCACACGACACCCCACGATTTTGCGTTCGGCGGATGGCCAACGAGCGGTCGAGGATCGCGCGCGATAAGGCGCTCGATCCGTGGCGGATCGAGACCCGACGGCCATCGCAGGTGGTGTGCTCAAGCGGTGCGCCATCCGACCGGGCGACCGGGGGATCTGAGGCGAATGGCGCAAAGTCCGCACCGCGGCCCACGAGCAATTGTGCAGACGGCTCGCCGACAGAGCCCGACGAAAACCCCACAATCAGCGCCTGCTTGGGTGTCATGGCGGCTTCGCGTTCGCACGGTGGGGATGGTTGAATCTTGGAACGCGCCCATCTAAAAGCGGTCAAGCCGAGCACGACCCGGCGGAGGAACTATGAAACGGAGGCTGGCGCCCACAGAACCGAGCCCAGAGGCGGTGGTGAAAATCACCCGCAGGCTGTGGTTTGTCCGACGCGCGTTGATGTGGCTGATGACGCCGCTCGTGCGCATGGAGGCTGTAGGTCACGAGGCGTTCCCGCGCTCGGGTCCGGTGTTGGTGGTCTCGAACCACGTTGGATTCTTGGATCCTGCGGTCATCATTTTGAGCGCCAACCGACCGATCTCCTTTTTGGCGACTCCGAGTCTTCTCGACGAGGGCCTGCTCGCGCGCGTGATGCAGTGGTTTGGGATCATCCCGAAAAAGAAGTTCATCGTGGACACGAGCGCGATCCGTCGGATGAAAGGGTGGGTGAAATCCGAGGGCGCGGTGGGGCTCTTTCCAGAGGCCGTCCGGTGCTGGGACGGTACAACCGCGCCCTTGATGCCCGGCACAGAGCGGCTAGTGAAGATGCTCCGTGTCCCTGTGGTGACGGTGCGCCTTTGTAACGCGTATCGACAATGGCCGCGGTGGGCGGAGCGGGCTCGCCGCGGGAAGGTTCGGGTGGAGTTTGATCCACCGAAGGAGTTCCCGAAGGGGACCTCTGACGAGGAGATTATGGCGTATTTGACCGAGCGGCTCTCGGTCCGGCACTACGACGAACCGACCTATCCTGTCCGTGGCTCAAAGCTCGCGCGAGGACTCACCAATATTGTGTGGGCGTGCGCCGAATGCGAGGCGTTCGCGCAGATGAGCGAAGATGATGATCAGGTCTGGTGCGAGGCCTGCGGGGCTCGATGGAGGGTGGACAGCACCACCGACCTTGTCCGGGAAGGAACGGGGACTCGGACTCGCCTGGACATCATCCTCCAGACAATCCACGAGGGGCTCCGGGCGCGGGGAATGGTTCCGTTGCCGGAGCGGTTGGAGCGTGATGGAGTGTTGCTAGAGAGCGAGCCGATGCAGCTCATCGAGCGCACGGATGACGCGCCGCTGCCGTTGGCCAACGGTCGCCTGCGACTTGAGAAGGCGCTGCTGTCGGTGTGTGGCACCGGCGACGAGATCGTGTGGTCCATCCCCCTCGAAGAGATTCGAGTGGTCACCGTCGACATGCGGCGGCGCCTGCAGTTTCGTACCACCGAGAGGCTCTACGAAGCGATGATGCCCACAGAGTCGGTCGTGAAATGGGAAATAGTCGCGAAGCATTGGGCACCGAAGGCGAACTAGGCTCGTCGAAAAGAGAGAAACATCAGATGACAGACACCTCGGATTACGAAGCGATCAAGCAACGGGCCAGCGCACAAACGCCGCTCAATCTGGGGCTCAACGACGGCACCTACGCGCCAGCGGACTCCATCGCGGCGCTTCAGGAGTTCTCCACTCGCACGTCGCTGCGAAACTACACCACCGCCAACAACGATCCTCTTCGGGAGACCATCGCGAGCATCGACGGGGTGAACCCCGAGAACGTGTATCTGCGAAATGGGAGCGGCCCGATCCTCAAGCAAGTCATCCCGCACCTGGTCAAGAGCGCGATCAAGTCGTCGCCCAAGCGGGTGGTGCAGCATCTGATTAACAAGAGCGGATTCCCGATCATCACGCCGAGGCACACCTACAGCAAGGTGCCGAGGAAGGCGGCGGGGCTCGGCTTAACGGTGGAGTTTGTGCCCCTCGATCCGCCCAACTTCGAGCTCGATGTTGGCGAGATCGATCGACTCTTGAGCAAACGTGATGGCCTCGTCTACATCACCACTCCCAACAACCCCACCGGGAACGTCCTTATCCAGCGCGAGGAGGTAGAGCGCCTGGCCCGCAAGTATCCCCACTCAAGGTTCTGGATCGACGAGGCCTATGTGCACTACGTGGACCCCACCGAACATGCCTACTGTTCAGATCTTGTGCCGCGCTTCGACAACCTTGTGGTCAGCCGCACGTTCTCTTTCGCCTATGGGCTGGCGGGGCTTCGCGTGGGTTATCTCTTAGCCCCGAAACAGCTCGTGGAAACATTGGAGTCACAGGTGACGGACTACCGTATCGGGATGCTCGCTGAGCGCGCTTGCATCGCGGGGTTGAGGGACGACTCACATCTGCCCTTTGTACGTGAGAAGACCCGCGAAATGACCGGGAAGATCATCGACGCGGTGAACGCGATGGAGGGGGTCGAGGCCTTCCAAACCGCCGTAAACTTCGTCCTGTGCCGCACAACGGACGGAAAGAACGCCCAGGTGATCGCCGACGCCATGGCGGCGCGGGGGATCTTGATCAAGACCTTTACGCCCATCGCCAACGAGCGTTACGACGAGTATTTCAGGCTTACGGTGGGTGTGGGTGCGGAGAACCAGTTTTTGCTCGACACCCTACAGGATGTGCTACGTACGTAGCGAACGGGGGCGCCCCGAGAGCAACTTGCCGCGATGAGTAACCGTCCACATACCGCCGCCATCTCCGCGCTTGACCGCGAGGGTGCCATCGAGCGCGCGACGGGGGCGAATTTCGACGTCATCGTCATCGGAGCGGGGATCTCAGGCGCAGGGGTGGCGAACGAGGCGTCGGAGCGGGGACTCAAGGTGGCGGTGCTTGAGGCCAATGACTTCGCGTCGGGAACCTCGAGCCGCTCTTCCAAACTGATCCACGGGGGTCTTCGCTATCTGCTCACGGGTGATCTCGGGCTGGTCCGAAAGACCGCCCGAGAGCGTAAGCAGATTTTTCAGCTCGCGCCGCATCTCGCGGAGCGGCGGTGGATGGTCATCCCCGCGAAGACCCGCGCGCGGCTGATGCAGCTTCGAGCCGGCGTCAGCACCTACGAGAAACTCGGGCAGGTGAGCGTGGAGGACAAGCATCAGCGATGGCTCCGCGACGACGTCGCCGCCAATGAGCCGCTGCTTAACCGTGAGGTGTTCCCCTACGCGTGCGCCTACCGGGAATACGTCACCGATGACGCCCGCTTGGTGCTCGCCAATCTTCGGGCCAGCGCCCGTCGAGGGGCGACCGTGCTCAACCAGGCCTCCGTTGAAGGGCTCTTGTTTGATGAGCAAGGGAACGTCTGCGGCGTGAACGCTCGGTGCGCGTTGACGAGTCGAAGCTTTGAGATGAACGCCAAGGTCGTCGTGAACGCGGCCGGCCCGTGGGTGGACGCGCTCCAATCCATGGAAGACCCGGACACGCGCACCAACGTCCAGCTCGCGAAGGGGATCCACGCGGTGGTGCCTCGCTCACGCCTGCCGCTCAACCACCTCGTGGTGTACGAGGCGAGCGATGGTCGCCACCTGTTTACGGTACCGCGTGGTGACGTGGTCTACATCGGCACCACAGACACGTCCTACGAGTACGGCGCCAACCTGTGGCCGTCCATCACCAGCGAGGACATCCGGTATCTGCTCGACAACGTGTCCACGTACTTCAACGTGAAGCCGATCGAGGAGAGCGAGATTGTCGGGGCGTGGGCCGGCCTGCGAACGCTCGTCGCCGAGCCCGGCAAGCGGGTCACGGAAATCTCCAGGAGAGACTCCATCACCGTCGGGAGCGGCAAGATGATCTCCATCGCGGGCGGCAAGCTTACGGGGTATCGCTTCGTGGCGCGGGAGGTGGTCAAGCAGGTCGCGTCGCTGATGGAGTTCAACTACGATCCATCCTCGCCCAACGAGGTGCTCCCTGGTGGCGACTTCGACGGAGATCTCGACGAGCTGGCGACCAGGCTCGCCGCACAATTCCCGGTGGAGCAGGCCGCAGCGCGTCGCCTCGCGCAGCTGTACGGCACGGAGGCGTCGGAGGTGCTCGCGCTCGGCAGCGCGCCGCTTTCCACGGAGAGCAATATGGTCGCGGGTGAGGTTGACTGGGCCGTGCTCGAAGAGAGCGCCAACCACGTGGAGGACGTCATCTATCGCCGCTCGAGAGTCGCTCTGTACGAGAGCGCTCCGCGTTCTCTCGTGGAGCCCGTGGCGCAGCGCATGACCCAGTTGCTTGGCTGGGACGCTCGCACCAAAGACGCAGAGCTTCGCACCGTGAGGAATCGATTGGCCGCGGACCTCGCCTTCGGTGCAGAGTCGGTGTACGTCGGAGCCACAGGTCACACCGCAGCGGTCCGCGGTTGATGCGACCGCCCTCCCACCGCTCGCCATGAAGCTCGAAGACAAAGTCGTTTGGATCACCGGCGCCTCCTCGGGGATCGGGGCGGCGTGCGCCGAGGCGTTCTGCGCTGCTGGTGCCAAGGTGATCATCAGCGCTCGGCGCGAAGAACTGCTCCAGGTTGTCCGCGCGCGCTGCTCCGCTCCCGAGCGCGTGACCGTGTGCCCCATGGACGTCACCGATCACGCGCGGCACGATACGCTGGTTGAGTCACTCTCCTCCAGCGTCGGACCCATCGACGTGCTGATCAACAACGCTGGCGTGTCGCAGCGCGCTCGGGCACAAGACACCACGTTGGAGGTGGACCGCCACATCATGGAGCTGAACTACTTCGCGGTGGTGTCGTTGACGAAGGCGGTGCTGCCCCGGATGGTGGCGCGCAACCGCGGTCATGTGGTGGTGGTTTCGAGCGTGGCAGGCTACGTGGGCACAAAGCGGCGGACCGCCTATGCCGCGACCAAGCACGCAGTACGGGGGTACTTCGATTCCTTGCGAGCGGAGGTGGCCGCGCACGGGGTGGGGGTCACGATCGTCTGTCCAGGCTATGTTCAGACGGAGATATCGTCGTCTGCGATGCTCGGTGACGGGGGGCAATCCGGATCCACGGACGCAAATATCGCAAGAGGGATTCCTGCGAGCCGGGCTGCCCGCGCGATTTTGAGGGGTGTCACCCGTGGAAAACACGAGGTCTACGTGGGCGGTAAGGAGATCGTGGCGATCTACCTGAAGCGCTTTTTCCCACGTTTTCTCGCGCGTATCGTCCGCAAGATGCCCGAGGCGTAGCGGCGGGGCGGGTCGCGTTGAGCCATCCCGATCATGAGGGAGGAGCGGAAGAGATGCCCGCGCCTTGCGCTGCGATCCACGCGTCCACGCGCCGGCGAAGCTCCAGCAAGTTGACCGCGCCACCTGAGAGCAGCACGGTGTGAAACTCGGACAGCACGAACGCGTCTTTGAGCGCCTCCTCGGCGCGACGCCGCAGCGCCCAGATCTCCAACTGGCCGGTCTTGTAGGCCAGCGCTTGCCCCGGCCAGACGATGTAGCGATCGACCTCGTTGTCGATATTGTTGGCAGCCAGCGCCGTGTGGTCGAGCATGAACTGCACTGCCTCCTGTCGGCTCCAGCCCTTGGCGTGGAGGCCTGTGTCGACCACGAGCCGGCTGGCTCGCCAGGCGTCAAAGCTCAGCATGCCCATCCGGTCGAGATCGTCGTGGTACAGGCCCATCTCCTCGGCGAGCCGCTCTGTGTAGAGCGCCCAGCCCTCCACAAAGACGGTCATGCCGCCGTACTTGCGGAAGGAGGGGAGGTCCGGGAGTTCTTGGGCGATCGCGATCTGCAGATGGTGTCCAGGGATCGCCTCGTGGACGCCGAGCACGCGGGCCTCGTAGCGTGGCCGTGAGCTTGGGTCGTAGGTGTTGATGTAGTACTCGCCGGGCTTCGAGCCGTCGGGGTTGGGCTCGCGGTAGTAGGCGATGGTGGTGAAGGGCGCCTCGTACTCAGGAATCGGCACCACCGTGCAGTCCGCCTTGGGGAGTCGACCAAAAAAACGAGGCATCGCCTCGCGGGCCTCATCGAGTACCTCCTGGGCGGCGGCCTGGACTCCGTCGCGGGTCTCGAAGTAGAGCGCACGATCCGTACGGAGCTTCGTGAGAATGGTCGGGAGGTCGCGGGTGCCAAACAACTTCTCACCGAGGTTCATCATCTCCTGATTGATCTTCGCGATCTCCCGCAGACCGGTCTCGTGGACCTCGGCGGCGGTCATGGGGAGGGTGGTGTAGGCGCGCACGAGGGCCTCGTAGCAAGGCTCGCCGATTTCGAGACCGGACAGCCCTGGGGCCTCATCACTGCGGGCGGAGGGGAGCACGCGGGTCTCGATGAACGTCCCGTAGCGATCGAGGGCCGGTGCGACGCCGTCTTTGAGTGCGGCGGTGAGCGCGGCGGTGAAGCGCGCGGCGTCCTCGTCCGATGCGACCGCGGCGTAGCGAGCGGCGGGGGCGAACATGGGCCACTCCTCCAAGGGTTGCGCGAGCTGTCGCTTGACCATCTCGAGGACGCGACCGGAGGACTCGGCGTTGGCGAACAGTCCTCTCGTGACACCCGACTCCAGCGAATCGAGCGTCGCGTCAATCGACGCGGGGATCGCCTCGACCCGTGCGAGGTAGTTCGCGGCGTCCTCTGCAGAGTCCGCCGGGTGAATCTCGGGGAGATAGTTAAACTCGGTGATCGGGTTTCCCCGAGGGGAGAGGGTCCACTCGTCGAAGACGCACACGTCGGCATTTTGACTGGCCTCAAGCTCTTCCATGAACAGCCGCAGTGTCACCTGGTCAGCCGGGGAGAGAGCGTCGGTGGATATCGACCTGGCGCGCGTGAGGAAGGCGTCTCGGACGCGCCTGGACTCCGCCGACGCGTCGGGTCCCCGGGCGCTCAGGGCATTGTCATAGGCGTGTACGCCGTACGAGCTTGCGGTGACCGGATCGCTCGCCAGGCGCCAAGCCCAGTGGTCGCGAAGGAGCACGGAGAGGGGCGCAGAAGCTGTGGCTCCGGGGGCCGCGGCGAGGGCCGCCGTCAGCGAGGGGTCACCGCTAGTCTCGGGGGAAGGAGAGGAATCGACAGGCGCGGGCGCGGTCGCGCAGCCCGACAGGCACAAAGGGAGGACGAGGACGCGAACGGACGCAGGGAGACCCAACTTCATGGGGGAGATAATAATGGCTCTCGCCACGTCGCGGATGAGAAAGGCGGGATTTTCCTCAGGGGATTGCGCTGCGGTCGCGGGCGTGGTCGCGTACACTCGTCGGTGATGTTGCGACGTCCAGACCTGTCGAAGTTCGACGAGGCTGCCGCGGGGGACTCGGACGCGGGGGTGTTTGGCCTACCATTTTCTGAGGACGAGTCGAGCATCGTCTTGTTGCCCGCGCCGTGGGAACCGACGACGAGCTACGGGAAGGGGACGGCCGGCGGCCCGTCGGCGATCCGTCACGCGTCCTCCCAGCTCGATCTGTTTGACCCGGCGCTCTCGGAGCACGGGCTCGGCGCGCCGTGGCGGTTTGGAATCCATATGCTTGAGCTTGTGGAGGCGCATCGCGAATGGAACGAGGCGGCCTCCGCGGGCGTGTCACGGGCGAGCGAGGCGTCATCGGAAACGGCGCGCGCCGTCGCGATCGCGGAGGTAAACGCGCTGAGCGCAAAGTTCGATCGTTCGCTCGAAGAGCGCGTGTCCCAGCTTCTTGATGACGGTCGGGGGGTTGGGATCGTGGGAGGTGATCACAGCGTGCCGCTCGGACCGCTGCGCGCGTTCGGGGGCAAATACTCGGAGTTCGGAATTCTGCACGTCGACGCTCACGCCGATTTGAGAGCCGCCTACGAGGGGTTCAAGGGCTCGCACGCGTCGATCATGTACAACGTCCTCGATCAGGTGCCACAGGTCTCTTCCCTCGTGCAGGTGGGCATCCGCGATCTTTGTGAGGAGGAATTTTATCGCGCGAGTGACGACCCGCGCGTAGCGTTGCACCTCGATTCAAGACTTCGGAGGCGCGTGATGGAGGGTGAGCGTTGGTCCGCGCTCATCGCGGAGGTCGTGGCCAAGCTGCCGACACAGGTCTACATCTCCTTTGACATCGACGGTCTCGATCCGGCGCTGTGTCCAGGAACAGGGACCCCGGTGCCAGGGGGCCTCTCGTTTCACGAGGCGATGGACCTTATTCTTGAGGTGGTGCGTTCGGGGAGGACCGTCATCGGATTCGATCTGTGCGAGGTGTCCCCGAGCGCGGGGGGCGAGTGGGACGGCAACGTGGGCGCGCGGGTGTTGTATCGCTTGTGCGGTGCCATGCTCTACGGAGCGGGAGCGCGCGACGGAGAGCGCGGTGCATAGCGCTCGGGATGAGCGACAGGCTGGCCGCAGAACGTCGCCGATGAGCGGAGCTGCGCGAGGAGTCGGCGGCCCGGCAGGAGCTTCGCATGCGCCTGTCTGAGGCGTTTACCCGGCGCGCGGGGAAGTGGGTGGAGGCGGCGTCGACATGGTGGCCGCGTACGATGGAGGCCCTCGCGCTCCCGTGCACCTCTGGGGGATCGGGCCTGATGATTATCCCTACGCTGCGAAGCGCCGCCGTGGCGCGGGCCCTGCTTGAGCGCGGAGTCGAGTCGTCTGGAGAGGGAGGCGATGCGCGCGATGGACACCTCGCGAAGCTCATGGAGCACGTTGTACCTCGCGGACACTGGGCCCTAACGCGACTGGCGACCCCAACGCTCGCGCTGCGGGGTGATGCAGGGCGCGGTCTGCTCCAGTGGCCAGGCAAGGACGCGGTGCATGTCGGGATGCTGCGCGAGACGACGGCCATGAGGATCTCCAAGATCTCCGCCTGCGCTGAACTCGATGTCCTTGAGTGTCACGTGAAAAGCGCGCCGCCAGTCTCACCGCACGCGACCTTGCTTGAGCCATCGCAGCGTCCGTACATGGTGCTCGAGAGCACGGAGCGCCGCGAAGGTGACGCGGGTGTGTGGCGATGCGTCTTCGCGTATCGACCGCTCGGCCGCGACGAGTGGGAGCAGCGCAGGGCCGGGGAGGCGAGTCGGCCCCAGCTGATGATCGATCGCCACAGCGCCCGCCAGCTCCTCCATGAGGTAGGGAGCGCCGCGCCCGTGGAGGCTGTGGAGGCGATGGCGCGCAGCCTCAAACGGTTTACCCGTCGAGGTGATTTGGATGTCTACCTCGTGCCCGGGCTACGTGAGCGGCTCGAGCGATGTTGGGCGAGTCTGCCAGAGGCGTCCGCGCCCGGCATGCCAGCGATCCTCGGCGAGCTCACGGGCGCGCTCGCCGAGGCGGAGGCGCGGCTCCTTGAGCTGTGGGAGGCGCCGCGCCCGGTGGTCGACTTCGCATGGGAGGGGGGCGAGACTGGGCTGCGCCCGTTCGCGGTGGCTTGCTTCGGTGACAACGCGGACGTCCTCGGCGCGCTGCGGTGTGGACTCGGCGGGAGGGTCGCCAGCGTCTACATCGATCCACCCTATGACACCGGGACGAAAGAGTTTCGTTACGGGGATCGCTACGGCGCAGACCGCTGGCTCAGCATGATGGACCTGAGGTTGCGGAGGCTGCGAGCGCTGATGAGCCCGGCCTCGTCAATCCACACCTCGATCAACGAGTCACGAGTGTTCGAGCTGAAGCTGCTCGGCGACGAGGTGTTCGGTGCCTCGAATTACCTCGGCATGACCACGGTGCGGGTGCGGCACGACGATCGAATACTCAAGGGGCACAAGGCGCTCCATGAGGTGACGGACTTCCTGGTAGGGTTCCGGGGCGGCGAGGCGCACCAGCCCGGCCAACGCCCCACCGCCGCCAAACTCGGCGACTACTGCTGGCGGTTAGAAGTTCGCGGCGCACCAGCCGAGTGCTCTGTGCGGGGGGGCAAGACCGTGGAGCGCTACGACCCTGGGAGTTTTTCCTTGGTGAAGGTGCCCGCGGACGCGGAGGCGACGGGGCTCTTGAAGCGTATCAACATCCGAGGCGCGTTGCGGGAGTCCAACTCGAGCGGTCGCTTCTTCACCAAGCATCTCCAAGGAGACTTCTCTCCCCATGCAGGGGCGTTGTTTAGGGTGCTCGGGATGGGGGGCGATGGGCTTGGATATCGCGACTTTGTCATGCCGCCTGCCACGTCCGGGCGCCGCAACCCGGATTATCTGCAGGGTCCGCCCGTGCAGCGTGCCAGGGGCGCGGGGCGTCCGTTCCCGAGCCTGGTAGATTTTGAGCGCGATTTTAATCAGGTTCATCGCGAGGGTGGGGTCGAGTTTCGCAACGGAAAAAAGCCGCTGGCGTTGCTGCGACACGTGTTGACGTTGCAGGGCATCCCCGCGCGAGAGGACGCGGTGGTGGTAGACTGCTTCGCCGGATCGGGCTCGTTGGCGAGCGCGGTGGAAGAGTTGGACGCGGCCGACGGAGGCGCGCGCTGCTGCGTGCTCGTGGAGTCTGGGCCATGGTTTGAGGACGTGCTGCTCCAGCGTCTCCACCACCGAATGAGAGAATACGAGCGCGCAGCGGCCCGGGGGTATGTGCGTCTCCGCTTCGCGCTCTTTGAGGACGTGCTCGACCATATCGTATGGGAGGAGGACTTGGAGGAGGCGCGGTCACAAGAACACGGGGGTCCACTGGCGGTCTTGCGAGGGAGGAGCGACGGTGACTTGCATTGGGCGGATCCGGGGATGTCAACGGTGCCGCACGTCATGTGCCTGCGAGAAGTATCGGGCGGAGGTATGGAGCGTCGCACGATCGATCGCGGTGTCTTCGCCGCCTTGCGCTACGGGGCGGACCCCACGGTCGCGCAGGGACCCACGAGCGTTCAGGCCAGGCGTGGCCTTGTGACAGACGCGCTCGGAGAGTCGGCCCTCGCGATGGATTTTTACGCCGCAATGCGGGGAGCATCGCGGGTGAATATTTCTGGCTTGGATTAGCCGGCGCAAGCGGTCAGGCGAGTGATCGCCTCGGCGAACGCCTCGGGCACCTCTTCTTGGAGGAAGTGTCCGGCCTGAGTCTCGACCACGTCGACCTGGGAGAACACCGCGGCGGTTTTGCGCAGGGCGCGTCGAAGAATTGGATCGCGCATCCCCCAGATAAGCGCGGCTGGACCCTGGAAGGCACGCGCCCACTCGAAGCCCGGTCGCAAGGTGGCGGTGGTGGGGTGCGAGGGGCCGTCGGGCACGAGGCGCGCCATGGCCAGCGGGGCGACCCGATCGCTCCGCTCGGAGAGGGGGTGACGATAGGCCCGCGCCACGTCCCCCATGATCGAGGAAGGGTCACCCTGGGCGCGATGCATCATGTTTTGGGGGAAGGACATGCCGCGAAAGACCAGGTCACTCAACAGTGGCGTCCGCGCGAAACGGTGGAAGGCGGTGGAGCTCTTGCGGGTCAAGGGGGTGATGGCGGTGTTCCCGAGCACCACCCCCTCCACCGTACCCGACCAGCGGGCGGCGAGCGCCAGCGCGAAGGGGCCGCCCCAATCTTGTGCCGCGAGCACGCAGCGTCGCACCTTCAGGGTTCGCAAGACCTGGACGAGCGCGTCGGCGTGCTCGTCCACCGTGTGCCACGAGGGGTCACGAGGCTTGGACGAGAGCCCGAGGCCCACCAAATCCGGCGCGATGCATCGCACCTCAGGCAACGCATGGATCACCTTGCGCCACAAGAACGACCAGGTGGGGTTGCCGTGGATCATCAAGACGGCCGGCGCGTCACGAGCGCCATGATCGATCACGTGCACCTGTTGGGGAGTTCCTCGCCCGTCCTCGATGTCGAGCTGACGGCGGGAGAAGGGCAGCATGGCGTCGAGCCATGGCGGCAACGGAGGGACAGTCTCAGACGGTGACATGCCGGCTCGTTATGCCCCGATGACGAAGGTCCAAATCCCGAGGGCCATGAAGATCGCCGCGAGGACCACGGCGCTGATTTTGACGCGGTCCCACGGTAGCGTGCCGATCAGTTCACCGGTGCGCGCGTTGACCAATACGCGCCAAGGCCGGTCGCGAAAGCGGACGGCGCAGATGTGGACTGGGAGCAGCATCAAATCGCAGCGTCGCATGGAGATCACAGAGGAGCCTTCGCTGTTAAAGAGACCGTATTGGTTGTTGATCGACTGGAGATGATGCGCGCGAAAGATCTCGGAGGCGACAGAACGCGCCTTCGATTCTGTGCATCCTGGTAATTCCATGCGGGCCGACGTCGCGTCGGGATCCCACGCGGTCGCGTGGTCCAGGTCGAAGGGGCGAAGTTCATTGAGTTCCAAGGAAGAGATGGCGCCCGAGGCGGGCACGAGATGGTCGAGGGAGGCGCGCTCTACCCCCGCGCGCGGGGCCTTGCCGGACGGGCTGCGCGCGTGCACGAGGCCGGCGTAGTGGGTCTCGATGTCGCAGTGCACGTACCACGCGGGGAGCAAAACCGTGCGCAACTCGAGGGTGGCGTCGTGGAGGGCCCGCGGGCGAAACCACGAGCCCTGCGCGTGTTCGTGGAAGATCGCCGTAGCGGCGTCTGTGTCGACGGCGAGGGGCACGTGGAGCTCAGGCTCAGGGACCTGTTCTTCGTTAGTCGAGGGGGTGAGCGAGGCGGCGCCGCAAAAGACACACGCGGCGGCGGCGTCCTCGATGCGAAACGCGATCCTGCCGCCGCAGGCGCCACACGTGAGGATACGGCGCTCCACGTCTCAGTACCCCCCCAAAAGCGCCCACGCTCCAAACAACACCGCGGCGACCACCAGAATGGTCAACACAATCTTCGCGGTGGATTTGGGGACCTCGCCCACCACCGCACCTGTCTGCCCGTTCACGAAGCAGTGCTGGACTACGCCGTTGTGGTGAAAGGTCGCCAACCATATGGGCAGCGCTGTGATGCTTCTTGTGGCGATGGTGGCGGATACGGTCAGGTCGCGAAGCTCTTGTTGCTCGCCGGGCAAAAAGTCGTGCAGGATCTCGCGTTGGGTCACGTGCTTGAGCTCATCGATGAGCACCTGGTCTGTGATGTCCGACGCGTGCGTTGGAAGCTCCGCTTCAATGCCGGCCACCAGCCGCGGGTCGAAGGGTTGCCTCATGCCGAGGTCAAAGGGTTCGAGTTGGTTGCTGGTGGCTTCGAGAAGCCCTTGGGAGGCCGAGACCAGGTGGTCTTCGAAGCTGCGCCCGTAGGTCCCTCGCAGGCTGTGCCAGTCGGTCTTGATGACCGTTGTGGTTTTCTTCCCTCGCCGGATGGTCTTGGTATAGACGATGCCGATTCGCGCATGATATCGGGCTCGAATATCTCCAGCGTAGACGCTGTGAGGCACGTAGATCGGTCGAAGCGCGCGGGCGTCGTGCCCCAGCCGGCGAACCTCGTTGGGCGCCCAGCGGTGGTCGTGTAGCCACTCATTGATTTTTGCTGACGCTGCGTCTCTAGAGATCACGAACGGAACGACGGAGTCCACACCGAGCGTCGCGTTCTCGACTTCCACGACGGGGGACTCGCAGTAGGTGCACTGCGTGCTCAGCAAATGTGTCGGCACCGAGAGGCTCGCTCCACATCCACTGCATCGCTGCGTCCGCATCTGGGGGGAAGCGGACGCGGGATCTTGCGCGTGCTCTTGCTGCACGACCTTAGTGTAGAGGAAAGTCGCGGCGACTTCCTGCACTTTTCACCGTCGGCGATGGAGTGTGGGGGTCTAGAGGATGTGGTATGCGATCCATGAGGAGCACGATGGAATCGTCAAGAGAACAATGGTCCGGGAAGCTTGGGTTTATTCTCGCGGCCTCGGGCTCGGCGGTCGGGCTCGGCAACCTGTGGAAGTTCCCCTATATTACGTGGAACAATGAGGGGGGCGCCTTTGTGCTGGTCTACCTGCTGTGCATCGTGGCCATCGGCGCGCCGGTGATGATGAGCGAGATCCTGGTGGGACGTCGCAGTCGCCGCAGCCCGGTGGAGGCGTTCAAGACCCTCGGACATCCGCGGTGGTCTTTCGTCGGGTGGCTCGGCGTGATCGCCGGGGTGGTTATCTTGGCCTTCTATGCCGTGATCGCGGGCTGGTCCTTGCGCTCCTTCGTGCAGTGCGTGGGCTGGTCCGTCCGCGGCTACGAGGCGCCGCCCGAGGGGGCGTTTGGGGCGTTCTTGGCGGACGGCGGCGCCCAGGTTGGGCTCGGCGCGCTGTTTTTGAGCGCGACGGCGTTGATCGTCGCGCGCGGGGTGTCCGGAGGGATCGAGCGCGCCACGCGGATCCTGATGCCGGTGCTCTTCGCGATCATGATCTATCTGGTCATCAACGTGATGTTCCTCGATGGATTCTCCGAGGCGCTGGTGTTTTTATTCCGTCCGAACTTCGCGGGGCTCTCGGGCCACGCGGTGCTCGAGGCGCTCGGACACGCCTTCTTTACGCTCTCATTAGGCATGGGCGGTATGCTGACCTACGGCTCGTACCTGCGCCGTCAAGACTCGATCCCACGGATCGCGATGACGGTCGCCGCCCTCGACACCCTCATCGCGCTGGTCGCCTGCGTGATCATGTTCGGGATTATTTTCTCGGTGCCGTCGCTGCGCACGACCATGGAAACCGCGCGCTCGACGGGCGAGGGCGTGAGCACGGTGGGCATGCTGTTCGTGACCTTGCCGAACCTGTTTTATACAAAGATGGCGGGGGGCGCTGTGGTGGGTCCGTTGTTCTACGTGCTGGTGGCCTTCGCCGCGCTCTCCTCCACGATCTCGCTGCTTGAGGTGGTGGTGGCGTCGGTGTCCGAGCGGCTGTCCATGACGCGTGGCCGGGCGACCGCGGTGGCGAGCGCGGTGGTCTTTGGGTTGTCTTGCGGCTGCGCGCTCTCACTCGGCGCCAACGAGTGGGCATCGTCGGTGCGCTTGTTCGGCGGACTCGAGCGGCTGAACACCCTGCTGACCGGCGGCAAGACTGGTTTCTTGAGCATCTTTGATCACGTCGCGGCCAACTGGCTGTTGCCCCTCGGCGGTTTGGCGCTGACGATCTACGCCGGCTGGGTGATGCCCGCAGCCGACACCCAAGACGAGCTCGACGGCGTCGGAGACGACGGCAAGATTCGCCGAGGGTACGCGGTGTGGCGGATCTGCGCCCGCTTCGTGGCCCCGGTGGCCATCGGCTGGATCGTGGTCCAGGTGTTACTGGGCGGCGACTTCTCCTAAGCGAGCGTCCTGATCAACCCGGGGGAGGTGGGGGAATCGAGATGTACTCGACACCGCTGCCGCCAGGGAAGCCGTAGCTCACCGCTTGCGAGTAACCGACCGAGACGATTCCGAGGGTTCCATCTTCGCCGCCATCGACCCGGTGTTGGCCAGTGGAGAGCAGAAAGTGGTTGAACTGCCACGTCGTCGCGTCGATAACTCCGAGGGTGGTCCAGCCAGCGTCGTTGGTGACGTCGTTGCCATCGAGAGACACGAACGCCCCCTCGGGGCGATAGACGGTGACGTAGTTGTATTCGTAGCCCAGCGGGACGAGGAAGATGTAGGTCTCTTGAAACTGGGCCGCCGCCGGTATCACGATCATGGCTGGGTCTCCGGGGTGCCCATTCGTACCGATCGGCGAGGGAGCGGCCCGCGCGGCCTCCCCGCTCAAGATGAATTGGGTGATCGTGAATGCCTTGTCGGGGTCGGTGGTCTTCACGGTAAACGGCTGGTTCGTCTCGAAACGCACGGTCTGGTACGCGTTGATGGTCGTCGGGGCCCCTGGAGGAGCCACCGGGCTGTATTGGAGCGAGGTCCCGTCGTAGCCGCCGGTAATTCGGTAGGCGGTTCGATCGCTGCCGCTTGCCGTTTGAAGCGCGGGGGCGGGCACTGGCGCCGCCGCGTAGGCGTTACCCCACGCGACGAGCGGAGGCATTTGGTGCTCCATATGGTCCGCGCAGCAGCCGAGGGTCCCCTGGACTGGCTGAGGTTCGATGGTGGCGACGTTGCCGGAGAACACGGCGATAGGTTTGTCTGCGGTGATGCGAGTACCGGACAGGTTGCCCTGTCCCGCGAACGCCGCCGAGGAGTCGTTGGAGACCAGCGTCCATACCGCGCCGCGATTGATCGTAACGGAGGTCGCGCCCGGATAGATCGGCGCGGTTGGGAACGCTTGAATCGTGGTGGAGTCTTCGGTCGCGACCATGGAGACAAAACTGCCCGAGTTGTCCACGATGGAGCCTGTGTTGAGTCGGATGCCGTCGCCGGTGACCGCGGTGTAGTCCTCCGCGAGCACGTGGGTGGGCAAGAGCAACGACGCGTCGTTGGAGAAGACCGGGTTGACGTTGTCGAGCGGGTTGAACTGGTACGCGGTGATGGGGATGTCGCTCTGGATGCGGTAGGCGACGCCGTTGGTGGAGTTGCTTCGAGGTGCGATATTGAGGGGATCGAGCAGGAACTCTTGGGTCGCTCCGGGCGCCAAGGTGGCCGCAAAGCTCGCAGTGGTGCTGTTCCCTTGAAACACGCCCACGGTCGCCTCTGCTTCATCGGAGGTGTTCGCGACGACGACGGCGAATTGCATATCCTCGGCGGCCGGGTTGTTGTTGAGTGGGTCGTCCCAAACATTCGGGAGGTCGACGGCCCAAAACTCGCAGCCCTGGTTGGACTTGGCCATGGCCGCCTCTTCGCAGGGCTCAAGGGGGACGCCACCATCGTTTCCGCCCGTATCATCTCCGCTCGCGACGTCGAGTTTCTCGCCGCCGTCGGAGGAACTCGTGGACGCGCCCGTCTCACCGCCGTCGTCCGCCGAGTCATCGGTGCCGATGCTGTCACCGATGGAATCAACTCCGCTCGCCGAGTCGGCGGAGGAGGAACCATCGCCCTCCTTTTTTCCGCACCCTGCGCATAGCAACAAGGCTGCCATCGCCGGGAGGGCGAGCCCATGTGTTCGGTATCTGCAATCCATGCCTCAGCATACATCGCTCGCGGAGTGGGTTGAAGGAGATGTGTTCGGCGGCCGGGTCTACGGCACAGACACCCGTTACGACGGCTTTTGTCGTGTCGCGGCGATAGTGGATCGGCCGGGAGATGCTCGCAGGGGGAGGGCGCGGCGAGCCGAGCGTCTAGCCCGCGCGGAGGCGGGTGGCAATACGGAGCGCCATCTCCAGCGCTTGCTCATAGTTGAGCCGCGGATCGACGCGCGAGTGGTAGGCGCGGGAGAGGTCTGCATCTGCGAGGCCGCGGGCGCCGCCCGTGCACTCGGTGACGTCTTCACCCGTCATCTCGAAGTGGACCCCGCCGAGCCGGGTGCCCGACGCGTTGTGCACGTCGAGGCTCTCTTCGATCTCCTTCAAGATGAGGTCAAAGCGTCGCGTCTTGACGCCGGCGTCTGTGGTCTCGGTGTTCCCGTGCATGGGATCGCAGCACCACACGACCTCTCGACCGACGCGTTGCACTGAGGAGATGAGGCCTGGGAGTTTCGAATCTACGTTTTCAGCGCCCATGCGGTGAATGAGCGTCACGCGACCCGGGACGCGCTCGGGATCGACGCGGTCGAGCAGCTCCACGAGCCAGGCGTCGTCCATGGCGGGCCCGATCTTGATTCCGAAGGGGTTCGTGATGCCACGGCAAAATTCCACATGGGCCCCTTCGACTTGCGCGGTCCGCATGCCGATCCATGGCATGTGGGTCGACAGGTTGTAGAAGCCATCTCGGTTGGGAACCCGCCGCGTCTGGGCTGCCTCATAGGCGAGGGCGAGCGCCTCATGACTCGTATAAAAGGCGACCCGTTTGAGGCTCGGCGCCAGGTCGCTGCCGCCGATGACCTCCATGAATTCGAGGGATTCACGGATTTGCGCGACCACGGCCTCGTACTGCGTCGAGAGCTCCGAGAGCTTCGCGAATTCCAAATCCCAGTATTCGGGGTGACGGATGTCGGCGAAGCCGCCATCTGCCAGCGCGCGGATGAAGTTGAGCGTCAGCGAGGCGCGCTCGTACCCTTTCACCAAGAGCCACGGGTCGGGGCGGCGGTCGTCGTCGGTGAACGGACTCCGGTTGACGAGGTCGCCGCGGTAGGAGGGGAGGGTCTTGTCGTCGCGCACTTCGAGATCGGAGGAGCGGGGCTTGGCGTACTGCCCTGCGATGCGGCCGACACGAACAACGGGTTTGCGGGCACCGTGCACAAGCACGAGGCTCATCTGAAGGAGGATCTTGAGCTTGGAGGTGATGGAGTCGGGGGTGCAGTCATCGAAGGATTCCGCGCAGTCTCCCCCCTGAAGCAAGAACGCCTCGCCCCGGGCGACCGCCGCGAGCCGCTCGCGAAGGCTCTCGATTTCCCAGGAGGTCACCAACGGAGGGAGCCGCCCGAGTTCTGTGAGCGCGGCGTCGAGCGCGTCCCCGTCAGGGTAGGTGGGCTGCTGCAGCGCCTCGCGCTCGCGCCAACTGTCGGGGGACCAAGGCCTCATGGCCGGGACTCTAGCCCGGAGGTCGGGAGATCCGCCAATGTTCTCCGCGCGAAGCGAGCGGGCCCGGGCGCGGGGCGCGGTCACGGCGCTCCGCCTCGGGTGTGGCTGCACGTGGTGCGCCTCAAGATCTCGAGGTACGGGAGACGGCGAAGCGCGCGACCATCGCGTTAAAGTTGGCTTCGGACGGACCTCGCTGAGCCGCCGCGCCGTCCGGGGCGCACACCAAGATCGCGCCGCCGTCGAGCCCGAGCGTCGAGCTGCTAGGCGGTGCGGGTGGCGACGGTTCCGGGCTCACCACGTGGAGACGCTCCGAGATTCGCTCCGCAAGCAGATCCGTAAGCGGATGACCGCGCTCCACCAATACCGGCCCCTCACAGCGTTGGGCTGCGCGGAGCAAGAGCGCCGTCTCGTCCTCTCCGGGCGCGGGGATGTTCGGGAGGACGAGGAGACTCAGGTAGTCCACGCCGAGACCGTCCTTGGTCGAGGCGTCCACTCGCGCGCCAAACACCCCCACGTCGAGGCCGGTGTCGAGAAACACCTTGGGGGCTTGGAGGGCGAAGTTGTGGAGGGGCTCCACCGCGCCGAGCGCGGAGAACAGCCCCGCGGGGCCGAGACCGCCGACGCGGGTGTTGTCCTCGCGTGAGATCTCAGCCGTGATGGTCTCGACCAGCGCGCCCACGGTGTCGTCCTCTGCGCCCATGACGACGACAGCGTGAAGGCCCCGCGGGCTGTCCGCTGGAAACAGGTAGTCGAAGAGCGCGCCGACGACGTCTGGAGGGTCGTCGCCGTCCGCCAAGATGTGTACGAACAGGTCAGGCTTGTAGTTGCACTCGTTGAGCCCACCGCCCACTTCGCGGAAAGACTTGGTGATGTCTGGCGAGATGAAGTCAGCGCCCGCGACGTCGACCCCGAGGACCTGCGCGGCGCGGACGGCCGCCATGGCGTTGTCGGGGTGGATGCTAGCGGTGACATCTTCAGTCGAACCTCCGTTCGCGACGGAGCGCAGATAGACCCGTGTGCCTTCGGGGGGGACGCTCGAGAGGTCCCAGCCCGACTTGGCCATGATGCGCTTGGCCTCGTCGTCGTCGGGCAAGGGCGAGAGGATTCGAGGGAGGCCGTCGGGTCGGAACCGGTTGGCGTTGGCCTTGTCGATCAGACGTCGAACGCTGAGGGTGCCGTCGCCCACGACGCTTGGCGGCACTCGCTTGACCGCGGCGACGCACTCCCCGTCGATCACGAGGACGCGGTAGTCCTCGCCGACGATGAAGTCTTCCACCAGCACGGTCTTGTTGATCGCGGCGGCGCGTTGAAATCCCACTCGGAGCTCTGCGTCATTCTTGAGGTTGGCGCTTACCCCTCGACCGCGGTTGCCAGACATCGGCTTGGTCACCACCGGGTAGCCGATTTTGTTGGCAGCGGCGAGCGCTTGCTCGACCGTGCTCACCTGAAATTGCACGGGCACGGGCACCGCCATCATCTGCATCAGGGCGGTGGCGCGGGGTTTTTTGGCGGCGGTGGTGGCCGCGAGGTAGCCGGTTCGATCCGTGGTGGTCAACTCAAGGCGTCGCCAATGACGTCCGCTGCCGAAGTGCAGCAGGGCCGGCCGCCGCAAGATACGTTGCCAGCGGATCCCCCGTGTTCGCGCCTCGGCCACGAGGAACCGGTGCTGCATGGGGAGCCCGTCACGGTTCACCGTCTGCTCAAGTTTGGACCACGTCTCGTTGATTTGCTTGGACAACACGTTCGGGGGCGGCAGCTGCTCGACCACATCGTTACCGAGGGATCCGAGCGTCGCGAGGAAGGCGAACGACACGATCTGTCCGGTCATCTCGAGCTCGTGAGAGGTGGCGACCAAGGTGTACACGCCCTCGGCGTCCTCCGCGCGAATCTCAATGTTGACCTCTCGGAACATGAGCTTCGCCAAGATCGCGCGGCATGAGGTGGCGACGAGCTTCGCCACGAAGGGCAGATCAAATTTGTCTTTCTTCGAGCGATCACAGAGAGCCTGAAACTCTTCGTGGTCTTGCAGCGCAGGGACCAGCGTCGGGAGCGTGCGCATGGCCTTTCGCTTGGGGTTGTTCCTCGCGAGCTTGGATTTGAGCTGCGACAAGTCGATCCGGAAGCGCAGGGCGTCCCGTTCGAGCCATGGGTTGATCCCCAAGAGGAGCTGCGGCGCGTCGAGTTGCATCGGGGGCAGGGTACCTGAGTCGCCTGGACGACTAAAGAGGC